>CAMLPZ010000028.1 GCA_946482045.1 uncultured Asticcacaulis sp. | reverse complement strand
CCGTCGCGGCGGACTGCAAGGCTATCGTTGCCAGAGACGCGCCGACCGCCACCACGCCTGCGCCAAGGAAGGACAGGGGGGACAGCATTATGTGCTCGGCGAACGAGCCGAGCCACGCCTGAAGGCACAGCCACGCCACCGGCCAGGCGACCAGATTGGTCAGCAGGAAGGGCCACAGGAAAGGCATAAAGCGTTGCAGGAACAAATCGCCGAATGTCGCGCCCAGCGCCTTGCGGATGGCGAGTTCACGGACCTGGTGACGTGTCAGGAAGATCGACAGACCGGTCAGGCCCAGCGACGACAGCATGATCGCGACCGCCGAAACAGCGTAGAAGGCAACCATTTGCTGATGCAGGTCGTGGTACTGGTCCATCAGGTAATCGCGAAAAAAGCGCCGCTCGATCGGCACGCTTTCGGCAGATGCCTGCCGCCATGCCTCGTCGATTGCCGCCAGCGTCCTGTCGCGGTCACGTGGGTCAAGACGGATGTTCACCAGGGTGAAGTATTTGGAGAAATTGTCGAAAATCATCGGCCGCATCGGTTCATAAAGGGTCGACACGCGAAGGTTCGGAATGACGCCGACAATCCGCGAACGCATGAGCGTGCGGTCGGTTTCATAATCGATGTCGTGGCCCAATGCGTCTTGCGGCGATGTGAATCCCAGGGCTCGGACCGCTGCCACGTTGACCATTACCTCACGCGGTGTTTCCGGCAGCAGGTAGGTGCCCGACAAATTGCGTCCGGCCAATATTGGCACTTCGTAGACACGCATGAAATCAGGATGGGTCGAATTGCGCGTCAGGGGGACTAGCGGGCGGCCGGATCGCGTAACCCATCCCGGCCGCACAAAATCATTGGTTGGAGTGCCATAGGACTCTGCTGCGGCGATCACGCCGGGCAGCGACCGTACCCGCGCTACGAACTGAGTATCGATCTCCGGTGTCTCACTGAACCGGACCATGAGCACGTCGTCGCCGTTGAACCCGAGCGCGTCACGCGTGGCATAGTTCCATTGCAGCGCTACGGTGTGCGAAGCGGTGAGCAGTATGATGACCAGGGCCAGTTGCGCCACGACCCAGCCGCGCCAGCGCATCGAAGCGACATCGTTTGTGTGCGCCGCGCCGCCGGGCTGCGGCCGCGAAATTATCAAGGCTGGCGTTAATCCGCTCAGGAGCACGAGTACGAGAACAACGGAAACAACGGCCAGAAGCAGGCTCAGTGGCATGGTCCACAGGTCGAGCCTGAGATCGAGCGCCCTGTTCAAAAACGGCAGCAGGCGCTCCACAGTAACAAGGCCCAGACCGGCGCTGATGATGTGAACGATGAACGATTCGCGCAGCATTTGGCCGATCAGGTCGATGCGGCGCGCGCCAAGCGCGCTGTGCAGCCTTTGCTCTTCTGTACGCTCATTCCGCTCTGCCAGAATCAGCCCGGCGAAATTGATGCAGGCCAGCGTAACGATGGCCACCGCCACGGCGATCAAGGCCAGCACCGAGTCAAGGTGGCCGCGCGGCTTCAGTTCGCCGTCGCCGTGAGATTGGAAATGCAGGCGGCTGAGCGGCACCAGTGCGAAACCGTCCGGCAGGTTGTTCGGCCCCTGCCAGCGCTTGCGGGCAATTTCAGTCAGCCTGGCCGCCATGACCTTAGTATCTGCGCCGGGTTTGAAAGTCACATAGGTGTAACTGTTCGGCCAGAGGAAATCGTGGTTGCCGTCATAGTTGTGAAGCTTGGAATAAGGACTGCCGCCGGCGCCGAAGATTTCACGGTCGAGATGGGTGTTGGCCGGGAAATCCTTAAGCACGGCGGTCACTGTCATACGGTGGCCATATTGGGTGGTAACGGATTGCCCGATCGCGTCGGCGCGGCCGAAATAGGCGATGGCCATGCGCCGTGTCATGACCACGCTGCCAGGCTTATCCAGGGACGTGGCAAGATCGCCGTACAGCACTGGCAACTTCAAAACGCGGAACAGGTTGGCGTCGGCCCAGTAGAAACGCTCCCGGGCATGGCGGCGGGCAGTGCGCATCGGCCATTCGACCGTATCAAAGCGCGCGACCTGATCGACCTCAGGCATGTCGCTCCGTATCCAGCGCGCCACGCCCGCCGGTATCCGGTCGCTCCAGACGAGCGGCTGACCGGCCGGACCGTAGCTTGCCGTGATCAGATAGACACGGTCCGAGCCGGGCATGAAGCGATCATAGCTCAGTTCGTCGCGAATATAGAGGCCGATAACGATCGCCGAGCAATAGGCGAGCGTCAGACCCGTCACCATCAGCAGGTAGACCAGCCAGCGCGCCCCGATGATCCGATAGACGCGCGTGATTTCGGCCAGGTTGAACGTCACGACAGCCGCCGTGAACTGATATGAACGCGGCCGTCGTACAGTTGGACGATGCGCGATGCCTGGTCGGCCTGGCTGGCGGCATGCGTAACGACGACGACCGTCGTGCCCCTCGCATTCAATTCATTGAGGATGCTAAGGATCTGCTGGGCATTTTGCGAGTCGAGATTACCGGTCGGCTCATCAGCGAGCAGGACGGACGGATTGCCGACAATGGCCCGTGCGATGGCGCAGCGCTGTTGCTGCCCCCCCGAGAGCTGACGCGGCAAGTGATCGGCCCGGTGCCCCATTCCTACCCGGTCCATGGCGGCGTCCACCAGTTCACGCTGGCCCGTCAGGTGGTCGCGGCGATAACGCAGACCCAGCTTGATATTTTCATAGACCGTCAAGTGGTCGATCAGGTTGAAGTTCTGGAAGACGAAGCCGATTCGTACCGCGCGCAACTGCGCCAGGGCATTGTCGGAAAGCTTCGAGACGTCCTGGTTTTCGAAATCGTAGCGTCCGCTGGTCGGGCGGTCGAGCGTACCGATGACGTTGAGCAGGGTCGACTTGCCGCTGCCCGAAGGTCCTACGACCGCGACGAATTCGCCGGCATCAATATCAAGTGTGATGCCACGCAGTGCCGGCACGGTGCGTTCGGTATCGGTATAGTTCAGGTGAACGTCCTGCAGGCGGATGAGCGGCATGGATCACCCCCTGATCGGAAAGCTGAAAGCAAAGGTCGTGGGCATACTACCGGCGAGTTGAAGGTTGCCGCCATGCACCAGCGCGATCTGACGCGCCAGATTAAGCCCGGTGCCCGTGCCCTTGGGCTTGGTGGTGGCGAAGGCGGTGAAGAGGTTGGACCGAATGCTGCTGGGGACGCCCTGACCGTTGTCCGATACGGTAATAACGACATTGTGCTGGTTTGCGCTGGCCGCGATCCTGATCCACCCCGGCCCTTCCAGTCCGTCCGTGGCCTCGATGGCATTTGTTATGACGTTGATCAGTGCCTGGCTGATCTGGGCCTCATCGAGACTCAGACGCGGCAGCGCATCGCTTACCTCGACCACCCATTCGATCGCGTCATGCCCGGGTGTACGCAGGAACAGGTTCGACACGTCACGCACCAGCCGCGCCGGCTCGACGGGTTGCAGTACCGGATCGGGCAGGCGCGCGACCGAGCGGTAGGCTTCTATGAAGCGCGTCAGGCCAGCGGCGCGGCGCGACAGGGTCGACAGCGCCTCGCGCGCAGAGCCGACATCCACCGGATCCTTGTTGAGAAAATCGGCGGCGACTTCGGCCAGCGAAGCCACGGGCGTCAAAGAGTTCATGATCTCGTGGCTTAGCACCTGGAGCGTATCGCGCATGGCGGCGGCTTCGGCCTTGTGCATCTCGGTCTGCACGTCGGTCAGCGCCGCCAGCCGGGCATAGCCGCCGTCCGACACCACCTCGCTGACGGTGACAGCGTATTGCCCGCCCAATACAGGCAGGACGTTCTGCGATCCCGACGCGGCCTCCGACAGCGCCTGAATCAGTTCCGGCGTCTCGGCGACGATGATGTCGTCAGTCTGGAAAAGCGCACGGGCGGCGCGGTTCAGCGCCTCGGGCCGCTGGCCATCGACGTGGCGGACCAATGGCACGGGCAACTGGTCGAGGATGACTCGCAGGTCTTCGTCGCGCGCATGGCGCGCCGTTCCGGGCTCTCTGACTCGCACCACACGCGCCGTTTGACTGACCCACACGATTCCCACCAGGACGATGCACGCTGCCAGGCCTATGCCCAGGCCCGCCCACAGGCCGCGCACGGCGGAATCGTAGGTGAAGACCGCCGCGGCGACCAGCAATCCTATAGCCAGGATTTGGAAAGGACGCGAGTTAGAGACCATATTTGGACATTCGTCTGTATAGGGCTGGCCGCGTCAGTCCCAATTCCGCCGCTGCCGCCGATACGTTGAAGTTGCTGCGACGCAGGGCTTCTTCAATCATCACCTTCTCCGCATCTGATAGCCGGGCGGAGGGAGGGCGGGCGGAGGACTTTTCACCGGCGATGCGGGAAGCCGCTTCATCCGGAACCAGAACGAGATCCTCAGGACCGATGACCGGCTTGTCGCTGAGGATGGCAGCGCGTTCGATCGCATTTCGCAGGGCGTGAACATTGTCCACCCAGCCATGGGCATTGAGGCGTGCCTGAGCTTTTGGTGCCAGGGTCCTGGCCGAGAGCCCATGCTTCCGGCATGTGACCCGCAGGAAGTGCTCCGCCAGATCCAGGATATCCCTCGTCCGTTCGCGCAAGGGCGGGATCTCGATATCGATGGTATTCAAAGCGTAGGCCAGTCCGCGCTCAAGGCCGAGATCGCGGTGGGGATGGGCCGTCGTCGACAACAGGCGGCTGTTGTGACGCGACGCACGGGCCAGCCACGCTTGTAAGGCGCCCCCCATGCCTTCGGGGATGCGCTCAACATTCTCGATTAGCAGCGTCGTATTGGTCAGTCCCGCCAAGTGTTCGTGCGTCAGCGTCGCCCCATCAATCTGCAGCAGTGTAGCGCGGCCCGACTGACGGTGCAGGATGTTGGCCACCAAAGTCTTGCCGGTGCCGGCTTCGCCGCGCAGCAGCACTGAAACGTTGAGGACAGCGCAACGGTCGATCATTGCCTTGATGCTCTGCAAGGCCTCCGAACGTCCGACCAATATGGCCGGCTCGACCTCCGAGACGTCGGACGCCCGGCGTTCGGCCGCCGCCTTATCGACAGCTTCCAACAGGCGCCCATTGTTCCACGGCTTCATGATGAAGTCGCGCGCACCGGTCCGAAGCGCCTCTACAGCGATATTGAGCCCGCTGTGCCCCGTGACCACCACCACGACCGCGCGCGGATCGTGCCTGAGGATATCCCGTAAGAGGGCGAGCCCCTCCTCGCCCGAGGTCTGGGCGCGCGAAAAGTTCAGGTCGAGCAGGATGACATCGACAGTTTCTGAGGCAAGCTGGCTCATGGCTTCGCCCGGACCGCTGACGCCACAATAGCGATAACCGGCTGACCTTAAAAGCAGTTCGGCCGTCTTTCGCACATCCGCGTCGTCATCGACAAACAAAATCGTTTTTGAGTTATCAAGCATGTACGGTTCCGGACACAGCGAACAACCATGCGAACACCTGTGAGCGAGCCGATATAAAAAGTCAAACGAAATTAGGATATTAGGGGGTAAGGTCCACTTCGTGTTATTGTAACACAAAATAAAAAATACATGGAAGGATGACCACGAATCCTACAGCCAGAGCCAGAAATAAGGCTCGACATCCTGTCGATAACACCGGCCGCGCAGCCGGAGCAGACGAATGCTGCCCAGTAACGGGTAGCGCAAGCTTCGCATCCACCTGGTCCATGGATGCGCTCTGTCTCCTAGGACCGTTCTGTTGAACTGTCCCTTCCGGCGTACACCGGGAGGGATCTTTTTCCTGGCCATTCTTCCGCCGTCACGCGTCCTGATCCCGCAGCACGCCCAACTGGAGCTCTTATGAAATTCCGCACTTTCCGGACCTTGCTGACCAGCCTCGTCTCGACACTTGCCCTGGCCGCCGCCGCCCAAGCCGCACCAATCGCAACGCTCGACCGCAACGGCGCCTGGGTCAGCGTCGAGGCCTATGGCCCCAATGTCGTCCATGTCGTGATCGCCGCCGACAAGGCCGAAGTCCTGAAAGGCCCGGGCCAAGGCATACTTCCGGAAAATGGCGATAATTCCGCTTTCACCCGTACGATGGGTCAGGACGGCGATACCTTTAAATCCAACTTCCTGACGCTCAAGGTTAATCCAGCCCCCGCCCCGCGTGTGCCTACCCAAGGTGAAAAGTATTTCGCGCCATCCCTCGCCAGCGTCGGCCTCTCAGTCAAGAATGCGAAGGGCGACACCGTCCTGACCATGAGCAGCTGGGAGATGTCGCCACACGAGGTGACCGGCGAGAAGACCTATCAGGTCGGTGCGTCCTTCGTGGCGCCGGCGGATGAGCACCTTTACGGCATGGGCCAGAACCAGGAGAGCCTTGGTTCGCTAGACCTGCGCGGCAAGATGCTCGACTGCAAGCACTGGTACGACGCGCCAGCCGGTGAAACCGTGTGCGTCCCCTTCATGGTCTCGTCCAAGGGCTACGGCATTATCTGGGATAACCCTTCGCAAACGCGCTTCATCGGCGCTGTCAATGGCCGCACGGCCTTCCAATCCAAGGTCGGCGAGCGCGTCAGCTTCTTCGTCGTCATCGGGGATACACCCGAACAGATCTATTCGGCCTATGCCCGCGTTACCGGCAAGACGCCAATCCCACCCAAGCCTGCATTTGGCCTCATCCAGTCCAAGGCACGTTATGATTCACAGGACCTGGTTCTGAAGGTCGCCAACACCTATCGCCAGAAGCAGTATCCGCTAGACGTCATGGTCGTCGACTGGTTCCACTGGACGCGCATGGGCCAGATGGACATCGACCCGGCCCAGTTCCCCGATCCGGCTGGTATGAACAAGCAGCTCCACGATATGGGCATGCAGTCGATCATCTCGGTGTGGCCGCGCTATGAGACCTCGGGGCGCTATTACAATGAGCTGGCGGCGAAGGGCTACTTCCTGCACCATAAGGACGGCTCACCCGTCGACGGCCTGCCGTTCCGATCCGACCGCACCGGCGCCCTGATCGATTCTACAAATCCGGAAGCCAGGAAGTGGTTCTGGGAAAAGATTCGCGACAACATCCTGAGCCAGGGTTTCGACTATCCGTGGCTGGACGAGACCGAGCCGGACCTGGTGCCGGAAGGCTACCACTTCCACATCGGCACTGGCGACCGCTACCGCAACCTTTATCCGCTGGTTCACGTCGAAGGCGTGTCGCAGGGCATGCGGGCGTGGAAGCCCAACAAGCGCGTCCTGATCCTGGCGCGCGCGGCTTATCTGGGCTCGCAGCGCACGGGCGCGCTGTTCTGGTCATCGGACATCCACCCGACCTGGGAAGCCCTGCAACGCCAGGTGCCGACGGGCCTGAACATGACCGCATCGGGCATTGCCTACTGGGGTAATGACATCGGCGGCTGGCAATGGCTGCCGCAGACAACCTCGGCCACCAAGCCGCCGCTCCTCGATCCGTCGGACGCGCGCGACACCGTCGGCCAGAACCACGACTATCCGGAACTGCACACGCGCTGGTTCCAGTACGGCACCTTCACGCCCACCCTGCGTCTGCACGGTGACCGCAAGAACGCTGAGCTGTGGGCGTTCGGCAAGGAGGCCGAGGCGGTCATGGCCAAGTTCAACCGCCTGCGCTACCAGCTGATCCCCTATATCTACAGCCAGGCCAAGATGACCTACGACACCGGCGCACCCTTCATGCGTCCGCTGTGGATGGACTTCCCGAACGACCCGGCCGTCTCGGATATCGGCAGCCAGTACATGTTCGGCCCGGCCTTCCTGGTGGCACCGGTCACCGAACAGGCCCAGACCGAAAAGCGCGTCTACCTGCCGGCAGGCGCCGACTGGTACAACTACTGGACCAATGAAAAACTCGGTGGCGGCCAGTGGGTGACGGTCGCAGCCCCCATCGACCAGATCCCTCTGTTCGTCAAGGCGGGCTCGATCCTGCCGATCGGTTCGGACATTCAATCGACGGCGACCAAGCAATCGATCGCCAGCATCCGCGTCTATCCGGGTAAGGACAGCACCTTCGACCTCTATGACGACGACGGCGCAACCTATGACTACGAAAAGAACAAGGGTGTCAGCCAGACCCGACTGGTGTGGAATGACGCCAGCAAGACGCTGACCGCAACCGGCAGCGACAAGGCTTTCGCCAAGTCGGCGCCATCGCTCGTCCAGGTGATGGCGAAGTAAATGCACAAGGCTTTGACATGTATGCTGGCCCTGGCGGCCCTGCTTTGCGGCGGGGCTGTCTCGGCGGCACAACCCTTGCCGCCGGTTCAAGTCACCGGCGGCCGGATCTCCGGTGTTGACGACGGCGACATCCATAAGTGGCTGGGAATTCCCTTCGCCGCGCCGCCCGTCGGAGCCCTGCGATGGCGCGAACCACAACCGGTCGTCGGCTGGAAGAATGTGAAAGCGGCGGATACCTATTCACCGGCCTGCGCGCAAACCGCCACCTGGACACCCAACGCCAAGAGCGAGGACTGCCTCTATCTCAATGTCTGGGCGCCGGAGAACGCGAAAGACCTGCCGGTCATGGTATGGATTCATGGCGGCGGCTACTATGGCGGCACCGCGGCTCAGCCGACCTACGACGGTGCCAACCTGGCAAAGCACGGCGCCGTAATCGTCACGATCAATTACCGCCTTGGCGTCCTCGGCTTCTTCACGCACCCCGAGCTTTCAGCGGAGTCGCCGCACAAGGCTTCGGGCAATCAGGGGGTCCAGGACCAGATCGCCGCCCTTCGATGGGTTCGCGACAATATCGCAGCCTTCGGCGGCGATCCGAAACGCGTCACCATCTTCGGTAATTCCGCCGGTGGGGAGTCCGTCGCGCAATTGATGGCGTCGCCCCTGGCCGGAGGCCTCTTTCACCGCGCCATTTCCCAAAGCGGCAATTTCGGCGTGCCGATCGACGCGAGCGAAAACGCGTACTTCTCGCAAAAATCAGCCGAGGAGCGGGCGCAAAAATTCGTCAAAGGGACCGGCGTCTCCAGCCTCGCCGAGCTGCGCGGCCTGAGTGTCGAGGCCCTGCAAAAGGTGCCGTACTACACCTTGCCCAGCGTCGACGGCTATGTGCTGCGCGAAGACCTGACCACGACCTATGTCAACGGGCGTCACAACGACGTGCCTCTGATGGCCGGCTGGACGGCCGACGAAGGCAAGGACCTGGCATCGGAGCTCCTGTTCACCAGTGAATTCACTGCCGCCAACTACAAGGCGCTGGTGACAAGACTCCTCGGACACGCGCCGTCCGAAAAGCTTCTCGCAGCCTATCCCGGCAATACGGATGCCGAGGCCAAGGCCTCGATCAACCGGCTCACCAATGACTGGTGGGGCTGGCGCATGTGGTATTGGGCCAAGCTCCAGGCTAAACACGGTAAGGCCAAGCCCTATCTCTATCTTTTCACCCACATGCCGGCGCAACCCACCCCCTGCCATTACGGCTGTGGCGTCGGTCACGGCGCCGAAATCCTCTACATTTTCGACAATCTTCATGTCGAAAAACGCGAATGGACGGCTCAGGACCACCAATTGGCGGCACAGCTCGCCGATACCTGGGTCCGCTTCGCCAGCAGTGGTGTGCCTGGTGATCAGTGGCCCGTCTTCGACGGCAGCGAAGCCAGCATGCATTTTATCGCCACCGACGGCGACGATCCAGGCTTGCAAACGCTTCCGAATTTTTCTTTGTTTCTCCAAGAGTAAACAACACCCCCGAAAAACAATAACACCCGAAAACAGGACAGCCCATGACCTACAAACTCTCCCGCCGCGAAATGGCCGCGCTCGTCGCCGGTGCGCTCGCCCTCACCGCCCCCGCCGCGCTGGCGCAATCCACGCGTTCCGTTACGCTCGACGTTACCCAGGCGACGAAGCCCGTTGACCGCTTCTTCGACCTGTCCGTCGGTGCCGACTATCCCGGCGTCACCATCCGCGACGCCAACCAGGCCCAGCTGAAGACCGCCGCCGAAGAACTCGGCTTCCGCTATATCCGTTTTCACGACATCTTCCATGATGAGCTGGGCACGGTGAAGATGGTCGACAACAAGCTGGTCTACGACTGGACCAAGATCGACTATCTTTACGACAACATGCTGAAGTCGGGCATCAAACCTTTCATCGAGCTGGGCTTTACGCCGGCCGCCATGAAGACGTCGGACCAGACCATCTTCTACTGGAAGGGCAATACCTCGCATCCGCGGCTGGACCTGTGGAAGCAGCTGATCGACAATTTCGCCCGCCACCTGATCGCCCGCTACGGCATCGAAGAGGTGCGTTCCTGGTATTTCGAAGTGTGGAACGAACCCAACCTCGAAGGCTTCTTTCAGTATGCCGACCAGGAACAGTATTTCGCGCTCTACGGCGTGACGGCCCGCACGCTCAAGGCCGTTGACCCGCAGCTTCGCGTCGGCGGCCCCGGAACGGCGGGAGCGGCCTGGGTGCCGGAGCTGCTGGCCTACACCAAGGCGACCAATACGCCGATCGACTTCGCCACAACCCACACCTACGGCGTCGACTACGGCTATCTCGATGAAGAAGGCAAGATGGACCTTCAACTGTCGAAGAACCCGAAGGCGGTTATCGCCGACGTCGAAAAGGTACGCAAGGAGATCGAGGCGTCGTACAAGCCCGGCCTGCCGCTCTTCTTCACCGAATGGTCGACAAGCTACAATCCGCGCGACCTCAGTCACGATTCCTACGTCGCCGCGCCCTACATCCTCGACAAGTTGAAGAACACCCAAGGCATCGTCCAGGGCATGAGCTACTGGGTCTATTCCGACCTGTTCGAAGAGCCCGGCCCGCCGTCCGGCGCTTTCCACGGTGGCTTCGGTCTGATGACACGCGACGGCATCCGCAAATCGTCGTGGTTCGCGTACAAGTATCTCAATGCTGTCAAGGGCAAGGAGATTCCATCGGCCGACAAGCAGGTCTGGGCGGGCGTCGACGGCGATAGCATCTCGGCGGTCGTCTGGGACTTCCAGCTGCCGGACCAAAAGGGCCGCAGCAACGGCACCTTCTTCTCCAAGCTGGTGCCCAATGCCAAGTCCGCACCGGTCAAGCTGAAACTGGCAGGCCTCAAGCCCGGCACCTATCGCCTCAAGACCTTCCGCACCGGCTATAAGACAAACGACGCCCAGTCGCACTGGATCGAGATGGGCTCGCCCAAGGATCTGACGCCGGCGCAGCTCGAAAAGCTGCAGGGCCTGACCCGCGACCTGCCCGAAACCGACAAGGCGATCCGCGTCGGACAATCCGGCGTGGCTGACGTGAGTTTGCCGATGCGCAGCAATGACGTAGTGTTGGTGACTCTGAAAGCCGAATAAGACGGCTAGGCCGGTGTTCACCTGGACACCGGCCGTCACCCTGGAACCACGCCATGAAATCATGCCTTTCCAGCGTAGCCATGACTGTCCTCATGGCTACCGCCAGCTTGCTGCCTACAACGGCCGTCTCAGCAACCAGCGCTGTAACACCTGATGCCAAACACCGCCTTATCGTCCTGAGCGATATCGAAAACGAACCGGACGATAGCCAGTCGATGGTGCGGCTGCTGCTCTATGCCAACCAGATCGACATCGAAGCCCTCATTGCCACGACATCGGTGCACATGAAATCCCGTGTCGCGCCCGAAACCATGCAGGCGATTATCGCTGCCTACGGCAAGGTGCAACCCAACCTGCTGAAGCACGAAAAAGGCTATCCGGACGCCAAAAGCCTATCGGCCCTGGTGACGCAAGGCCTGCCCGCCTATGGCATGACAGCGGTCGGTGACGGCAAGGATTCGCCGGGGTCTGAGCGCATTATCGCGCTGATTGAAAAAGACGATCCACGTCCGGTGTGGGTATCCGTCTGGGGCGGCGCCAATACGCTGGCGCAGGCCCTCCACAAGATCAAGCAAACCCGCACGCCGGAAGAAACCGCACGTCTCATTGCCAAGCTGCGCGTCTATACCATCTCAGATCAGGATGATTCCGGCATCTGGATGCGGCGGACCTTTCCGGACCTGTTCTATATCGTCAGCCCCGGGGGCTACGGCAATGCAACCTGGAGCGGGATCATGCTGGCCGAGCCAGGCTTCGACAATAGCGAGATTAGCAACGCCTGGCTCGCCGAGCATATCCAGCAGGGCCACGGACCGTTAGGCGCCCTGTATCCGGACGTCGCCTATGGCATGGAAGGCGACACGCCGTCCTATCTGGCCCTTATTCCGAACGGCCTCAACGTGCCGGAGCACCCTGACTGGGGCGGCTGGGCTGGACGTTACGAACTCTACGTTCCGAAACTGGCCGACACCGACCCAAAGGGCTTCAACGGCGGCATGCCGGTTGAGCAGGAACCCCGGCCGATCTGGACCAACGCGGTCGACGCCTTCACGCCCGCCGTCACCAATCCTTTCGGCCGCGCCATCAAGGCGTCCGATAAAACCGCGACAGGCTACAAAACGACGGTCTGGCGCTGGCGCAAGGAATTCCAGAACGATTTCGCCGCGCGCATGGACTGGACGACCAAGCCCTATAATGAGGCCAACCACGCGCCGGTTGTTCGCCTTGGCCATGCCGATCAGTTTACTGTGAAATCCGGCCAGCGGTTCGCGCTCAGCGCCGCCGGCAGCAGTGATCCGGACGGCGACAGCCTAAGCTATCAGTGGTTGAACTACGCCGAAGCCGGAAGCTGGAAAACACCGATTCCCATTGACGGCGCGGACAACATCTATGCTGTCCACGCGGTCGCCCCGACAGTCACCCAACCCGAGACCACCCACTTTATCGTCAAGGTGACCGACAAGGGCACGCCGGCCCTGACCCGCTACAAGCGGGTGGTTGTCACCATCACCCCATAAGGATCGTTCATGACGCCGTCGCGCCGGAACCTGTTTCATACCCTCGCTGCCGGGGCCTTATTGGCGCCCGCGGTCGCAACAGCGGCCAAGCCCAAAACCGCCAAGACCAAGGCCACGACATGGGGCAAAACCGTCGAGGGTCAGCGTAAGGCCGATCTCGGCGACGGCACCTATCTCAATCCGATCATCGCCGGCGACCATCCAGACCCGACCATCCTGAAGGACGGCGACGACTACTACATGACGTTCTCGTCGTTCTTTACCTACCCGGGCCTTGTCATCTGGCATTCGACCGACCTGGTCAACTGGGCGCCGGTCGGTCCCGCCCTGCATAAACAGCTGGGCAACATCTGGGCGGTCGATCTTTGCAAGCATAATGGCCGCTATTTCATCTACATACCGGGCGCGGTCGAGGGCAAGCCGTGGTCGATCTACGCCATCTGGGCCGACGACATCAAAGGCCCATGGAGCGATCCTGTCGATCTCAATATCAGCGACTGCATCGACCCCGGCCACATTGTCGGCGAGGACGGCAAACGCTACCTGTTCGTCAACGGCATCCGCCGCATCCGCCTGACGGATGACGGACTGGCGACCGATGGCGCGCTCGAGCCGGCCTACCAACCTTGGATCTATCCGGACGACTGGATCGTTGAGAACTTTGCGCCCGAAGGGCCGAAGCTGCTGCGCCACAATGACTACTTCTACCTTGTCACCGCCGTCGGTGGCACAGCGGGACCTGTCACTGGCCACATGGTCATCGCCGCGCGATCGAAGTCTATCCACGGGCCGTGGGAGCACTGCCCGCACAACCCACTGGTCCGCACCTTGAGCACGGATGAGCCATGGTGGTCGCGCGGCCACGCCACCATCGTCGAAGGGCCCGCCCAAAAAGGAGAAGAGGCCGAC
This sequence comes from uncultured Asticcacaulis sp., assembly GCA_946482045.1. The sequence continues at coordinate 9,336 of CAMLPZ010000028.1, read as the reverse complement.
TGGTGGCTGGTTTATCACGGTTATGAAAACGGCTTCCGGACGCTCGGTCGCCAAACCCTGCTGGAGCCCATGGAGTGGACGGCGGACGGCTGGTTCCGCGCCAAGGGCGGCGACCTGTCGAAGCCCCTGCCGAAGCCGAAAGGTGGCAAGGCCAGCGCATCGGGCTTCGCGCTGTCGGACGACTTCAGCCACGACCGCTTCGGCATTCAGTGGGCTTTTCATGATCCCAAGTCCGACGAGATGGCGCGTGTGAAGCGGGAAGCCCCGGGCATGCGCCTTGAGGCCCGAGGCACGTCTCCCGCCGACAGCTCGCCACTAACCTGTCCGGTCGGCGACCGGTCGTACGAGGCCGAAGTCACGCTCGAACTGGACGGAAAAGCCGAGGCTGGCCTGCTGCTCTTCTATAACCACAAGGCTTTTGTCGGTGTCGGCTTCGACGGTGAGCAAACACGGACCTGGCAGTATGCCGAGGACCAGGGGTGGAACCGCCAGCCGCTCAAAGGCCGAAAAGTCCGCCTGCGCGTCACCAATGTCGAGAACGTCATCACCTGGCATTATTCGCCGGACGCCGGCCGGACCTGGACCCGCCATCCGACACGCATGGAGGTCGGCGGCATGCACCACAATGTCTTCGGCGGCTTCCTGAGCCTGAAGCTCGGCGTCTACTGCACCGGCAACGGCAGTGTCCGCCTGTCAGATTTTGCCTATAAGGCGCTCGCTGAAAGAACAGCGCATCAAGGCGACACGTAACGGCACCCAGGACGTATTATAATGTCGGGACCACCAAGCGCGAGGCCATGCGCGCAGGATATATCCTGCGCGCCGTTGCGTCCTACCAGTTGAACAGGGTGCCGTCCTGCAGGCGATTCACCGGCAGATAGGCCCGCTGATAGGGGTACTTGGCCGCCAGGTCTTCGTCGATATCAACACCCAGGCCCGGCGCTTCCGGAACCATCAGATAGCCGTTGTCGAAGCTGTAGCCGTGCGGGAAGACAGCGTCGGTTTCTTCGGTGTGGCGCATATATTCCTGGACGCCAAAGTTGGGGATCGAAATGTCGAAATGCAGGGCCGCGGCCATGCAGACCGGCGACAGGTCGGTGGCGCCGTGGCAGCCGGTGCGGACATTATAGATGTCGGCAAACGCCGCCAGCTTCTTGAGGTGGCTGATGCCGCCGGCGTGGACGACGGTGGCGCGGATATAGTCGATCAGCTGGTTCTGGATCAGGTCCTTCGCGTCCCAGATCGATGAGAAGATTTCCCCCACGGCCAGCGGTGTCGTGGTGTGCTCACGAATGACGCGGAAATTGTCCTGGTTCTCGGCGACGACCGCATCCTCCATCCAGAAGGGACGATAGGGTTCGAGGTCGCGGCCCAGACGCCCGGCTTCGATCGGCGTCAGGCGGTGATGGACATCGTGCAGCAGGTGGACCTGCTCGCCCAGAGCCGCCCGCGCGGCTTTGAACAGTTCCGGAACAACGCGCATATAGGCTTCGGTCGACCAGACGTTCTCGGTCGGCAGGTCGGCGTCAGCGGGTTCGTAGAACATCTTGTCCTTGGATACGCCGTAGGTCGAGGCCAGCCCCGGCACGCCGCATTGCAGGCGGATGGCCTTGTAGCCCATTTCCTTGTAGCTTTGCGCGACCTCTACCGTGTCCTCGATCGTGGTGCCATTGGCATGACCGTAGACCATGACGCCGGTACGGCAGCGGCCGCCCAGAAGCTGATAGACGGGCAGGTTGGCGACCTTGCCTTTTATATCCCACAGCGCCATGTCGACGGCGGCGATCGAGGTCATGGTGACCGGCCCCCGGCGCCAGTAGGCGCCGCGATAGAGGTACTGCCAGATATCTTCGATCTGGTGCGGGTCACGGCCGATCAGGCAAGGGACGACGTGGTCCTGAAGATAGGAGACGACCGACAGTTCGCGGCCGTTCAAGGTCGCGTCGCCGAGGCCATAGACGCCTTCGTCCGTAATGATCTTGAGCGTTACGAAATTCCGCCCTGGACATGTAACGATAACTTTGGCGTCGATGATCTTCATACTGGTCTATCCCGGTCTTTGATGCAGCATAGCTGCGTACTTACGTCTGACCTTTATCGCACCGCGCCGCACCTATCAATATTGGACTGACCAATTAGGCAAAAATCTGGTCATATTCGCCAGAGAAATCAATTGGCCTGTCCTGTCGGGCGGCTCCCGGTAATCAAATATTAATGATGTATCGGTGTTATGCCACCATCGTATCTGAGCTGACGAGGGGCCATGGTCAGTTGTAGCGTAACGACAAAACCGAAGGGCATCATGCTGGCCGTGGCCTACGCCATTGCCGTACCGATCTGGGTCCTGTCGGCACCGTTCATCGTCATAGGGAACTTAAGTGCCTGGACGGCTCGCCGCCGGCCACCGCATTTGATCGATGACGCCTCCTGATAGGCGGCCGCGCGCTCTTCATCAATAAGTCGAATAATTGCGAATGCATCGCAATATATATTTACACACCCCGCAGCGGCTGATATCGGAAGGTCATGAATACGGCCTTCATGACCTTGGCGGCAATTGTTCTTATCGCCGGAGCGGTTGCACTATTATACCTTAGATGGCTGGGCCGCGGCTTGCCCGCATCTATCACGCCATACGCGGTGCCCGTCGCGTGGTTGGGCATGCTCACCTCCGCCGCCCTGTGGATGACGGCCTACAAGCCTGATTTCGGCCTCCCCATCGGTTTTCTGATTGCCATGAGCCTGCCGCTGGCGCTGATTGCCTGGCAGACGATCCGCAACCTGGACACGGCCGCAAAGCCCGAAAAGCAGCGGCGTGAACGCGCGGCGCCAGAGGTGCCGGATGATTCCGGCAAGCGGCGCATCGCACGTATTACCGCGCGGCTGATTTCATGCCTCGTCATTGCACCAGTAACCGGCATGGCGGTCGCCATGTTGGCCTGGGAGTATATGCCGGGCCACGCCGCCACGCGCTACGCCTGGGCGGTCTTTTCATTTTCCGTCGCTTCGGCCACCGCGCTGGTGGTAGCGCTCAGCGCCCAGCGTCCGTGGCGCGCCCTGGGCCTGATTACTGCCAGCACCGCCGTTGTATCCGCCGTGGTCGGCCTGCCCTTACTCAGCGGAGCACTGTCGTCATGACCCTTTGGCCCAAGGTCCCCGCCCCCTTCGTCCGCCGTGTCCTGCATGGCCACAAGATCCTGGGCCTCAGCCTGTGCGCCATCCTCTACCTGATCTGCCTGTCGGGCTGGGTCGGCGTCTACTATGTGGAGTTCGAGCGCTGGGAGCGTCCGAACGTACCCGAATTCACAACCGTCACGCCCGAAGCCATTGCACGGGCAACGGCCGACACGCGCGCCGTCATGCTGGCGGACACCCATCGCGGACCGCTCGACACGGATCTCTACATTACCGTGCCGTCTGCCGAGATGCCACGCCTTGTCGTCGGCTATGGCCATGAGGCGCGTGGCTACGATCAGGCCGGCAGCTATGTCGGCCCGGCCAGCCACGACCTGACCCACTTCCTGACCGAACTGCACTATTATATGCATCTGCCGGAAAGCTTCGGTATGATCATCGTCTGCCTGTTCGGCATCGGCATGATGGCGCTTTTGATTGGAGGTGCCCTGTCGCATCCCAAGATGTTCCGCGACGCCTTTGCGTTTCGGATACGCAGCCAGGGTCATCTGACCAAGGCCGACCTGCATAATCGGATTGGCGCCTGGACCCTGCCCTTCGGCCTGATCATCACCATCACCGGCACGCTGATCGGGCTCGGCCAGCTCGTTGCCATGGTCATGGGGCTGCTCTTTTATAATGGCGACATCCTGAAGGCCTACGAGCCGATCTTCGGCAGCCAGGCCGAAATTACCGCAGCCACGGGAGGCAAGCCCCTGCAGGACGGCGCCATGATCAACGCCATCAACAATCTCAAGGCCGCTGTTCCCGACCAGCCAATGACCTTCATCGCCATCCGTATGGTTGGCACTCCGACCGAGTTTATCGAGATCACCACCCAGCCGGCCCAGCGTCTAGTCTATGGCGAAGCCTGGCGCTTCGATTCGGTGGGCAATCTCAAGGGGAGCTACCATCTGTCCGACGGTCCCGCCGGACGCCAGATCGCCGCCAGCCTCTACGACCTGCACTTCGGCTCCTTCGGCGGCTGGCCGGTCAAGCTGATCTATGCCATCCTTGGCTTCGGCCTGACGGTGATGATCTCGGCCGGCATGGATATCTGGCTGACCAAGTCGGCCGAAAAGGGCAAGCCGCATCCGCTCGTCCATCGCCTATGGACCGTGCTGATCTATGGCGCGCCTGCCATGATCGCGCTGACCTTCGCCATTTCCATGGGCTTTACCGGCGCGGGCCTACCCGTCCCGCCCGTACCGGTCTTCTGGACCGGCATGGCATTGATGACAGCCGTGACCTTCGCCAGCTATCGCTTCAGCCAGGCGCCCGTGGCCGAGGTTTCACGGCTGATGCGCATGACTCTCGGCCTCAGCCTGATCGCGATGGCAGGCGTCCACCAGGCCGTCCACGCTTCGGGCACCATCGCAGCGTTGCAGGTCAATATCGTCCTGATCCTGATGGGCCTGGGCTTTACCGCCACGGCGCTTCACGGCTGGCTGCGCGTGCGCAAGGCCATGATGTTGCAAATCGGCCAGTAGCCCGGCAAATCGTTAATCGATTTTGCAATTCATTCGCATATTGCTTGACAGCCACGCACCATGTAGTAAATGCGACGCATTCTTAATGCGGTGACTGTGTGTATACCGCTCTGAAAGGCTGTTCCCATGTTCAAGACCCCGCTTCGTACCTCCGTTTCGGCCCTGATCCTGCTGGGCCTCGTGTCCGCCCTTCCCGCCATGGCGGACGATGCGGCTGCTTCGGAAGAAGGCAAGGAAGTGATCGTCCTGGGCAAGCGCGTTATCCGCGAATCGGCGGGCGCCACGGGCCTCGACCTGTCTTTACGCGAAACGCCGCAGTCGGTGACGGTTGTCACGGCGCAGCAGATCGAGCAATTCGCCCTTACGGATGCCAACCAGTTGCTGGCCATCCTGCCCGGCATCAATGTCGAGTCGGTTGAAACTGACCGCACCTATTACAATTCACGCGGCTTCGACATCATCAACTTTCAGGTCGACGGCATCGGTCAGCCGCTCGACTGGGGCCTGCAAACCGGCGCGTTCGACGTCGCCCTCTTCGAGCGCATCGAAGCCGTGCGCGGCGCCAACGGCATGATGACCGGCACCGGCAACCCGTCGGCGACGATCAACTATATCCGCAAGCGTCCGACAAAGGACTTCCGCGCCAGCACGTCGGTCGGCTACGGCTCCTGGGACAATCTGCGCCTGACCGGCGACGTGTCGGGCCCGTTGAATGCCGACGCGACCGTCACCGGCCGGCTGGTCTATGCCCGCACCGACACCGATAGCTACCTCGACTATTACAGCGTGGACCGCAACGTCTATTCGGGGATCCTGTCGTGGGACATCACCGGCAAGCTGAACGCCACGGCTGGCTACTCGCAGCAGGACAACCTGGCCGACGGCAACAATTGGGGCGCCCTGCCGCTCGTCTGGTCGGATGGCACGCAAATCGACTACGACGTGTCGGCGACAACAGCCGCGCCGTGGACCTACTGGGACACACACAACCGCATCGCCTTCGCCGAACTGTCCTATGAATTCGACAGCGGCTGGACGGTCAAGGGCGTGTTCACGCACCGTGACTACGATGACAATGCCAAGCTGCTCTACGCCTACGGTAATCCCGACAAGACGACCGGCCTCGGCGTCGGCGGCATGAGCGGCAAGTATCCGTCCGAACTGAAGCAGGACATGTTCGACCTTATCGCCAACGGCAAGGTCAGCCTGTTCGGACGTGACCATCAGGTCGTCGCCGGCTTCAATACGTCGAAGAGCAAGAGCCGCAAATGGGAAGCTTTCGCCAACTTCTTCGACTATCCGGCCTATCAGGGCACGACGATTGTCCCGCCGGCCGAGCCGGCCTATCCGGATGCCTACCTGGCTGAAGACATCGAGAACAAGCTGTCGCGTGCCTATGCCGCCATCCACCTCAACGTCACTGATAAGTTCAAGGGTGTTCTGGGTGTCAACGCCATCGACCTCGACACGACCGGTTTCTCCTACGGAGTCGCGCAGGTGCGCTCGGAACAGAAGGTCAGCCCCTATGTCGGCGCGGTCTATGATCTGAACACCAACCTGTCGCTCTATGCCAGCTACAGCGACATCTTCGACCCGCAGTCGGAAAGCGACATCAACCGCAACCGCCTGGAAGCCGCCGAGGGCAAGAGCTTCGAAGCCGGCGTAAAGTCTGAATGGCTCGACCGCCGTCTCTATGCCACGGCAGCCATCTTCAAGTCGGAGCAGTATAACCTGGCCGAATATGCCGGCTACATCCCCGGAACGCTCGACAGCTATTACATTGGCGTCGATACCTTCGTCGAAGGCTATGAGTTCGAAGTCGCGGGGCGCATCACGCCAGAATGGACCGTCAATGGCGGCTGGACCGACCTGTCGATCAAGGACAAGGACGGCAACGACGCCCGAACCTATGTGCCGCGCAAGACGCTGAAACTTTCCACGACCTACAGCCTGCCATACCGCGACGCCCGCCTTGGCGTCGCCTTCCGCTGGCAGGGCGAGACCTCGACCAAGGATCTCGGCACTACGGTCACCCAGGAAGGCTACTCCGTCGTCGACTTGACCGCCAGCTTCAAGGTCGCCGACCACTTGCGCGCATCACTCAACATCAAGAACGCCTTCGATGAAAAGTACTTTGCCAGCCTGATGTGGACCCAGGCTTTCTACGCCCCGCCGCGCAGCATCATGGTCACCCTGGATTACGACTTCTAAACTATCCGGCTACCGGAACGAAGCAGGCCTCATGCCATCGCATGAGGCCTTTCTTATACGGACCCGACGTCTTTCGAGGCGTTTAACGCATCATTGGACAGCGTGAACAGGCTGCGCATCACGGGCCTCAACCCCGCCAGCAGCGCCTTGCGATCGATGTCGGGATTGCAGATGGCCCGGATCATCATGCCGTCGAAAATCATGCTGATAATTTCGCCGCGCATGTCCATCTCAAGCGGATCACTGCTGCGATTGAGGCGGCGACACAGGCTACGCCCAAGCTCGCGTTCCTGGACATCAGCAGCCTGAACGATCGCCGCCACACGCGGGTTGCGCCCCGCCTCGGCCAGCACCTCGAGCGCCATCGCCGCATTGCCGCACATATATTTGTGCTCGACGGCGTACTCGAGCACCTCCAATACCGTATCGAGGAGTTTGTCATCGGGCGTTGCCTCCCACTCAGCGAATTTGGCGCGCATTTCGGCCAGGTCATTGGCAACGATGGCTTCGATGATCGCTTCCTTGTTGGCGAAGTAGCGGTAGATGACACCGACGCTCATCTTCGCTTCTGCGGCAATATCGGCCATGCTGGCGCCATGAAAGCCCGACTTGCGGACACAGTTCAGGGTGGCATCGAGGATCTGCTGTTGCCGGATTTCACGGCTCTGGCGGGGTCTCGACCCAGCGGCCGGGCTCGGGGTACTGGTCATGTTGTACGCGGAAATCCTTTGCACAAAAGGCGGTAAACGATTTTTAATGTTGCGGTCCGATTGACATACACGAAAAAGCCGCATAACACCAGATTTGAGAATGATCGTTCATTCACATTTGCATCATCACTTCTTGCTGACACATTCTGGCAAGGGTTGCGGCGCACAATAGTATCATTACCCTGCGTTCAGAAAAATTCTGGCCCTCCGGAGCACCCGCATGAGATCGCCCCTTTTGCCCCTCAAGCTTGCCGCAACGGCTATCCTGGCGCTTAGCCTCGGCCTTGCCGCCTGCGGCAAGAAGCCGGAAGGCGGCATGCCCCAGGGTATGGCCGCGGAGGTCGGTGTCGTAACGGTCCAGACCGAACCGGTCAACCTGACGACCGTCCTGTCGGGCCGTACCTCGGCCTACCTGGTTTCGGATGTGCGTCCGCAGGTATCGGGCATCGTCAAGCAGCGCCTGTTCACCGAAGGCGGCTTTGTCCAGCAGGGCCAGTCACTCTACCAGATCGACGCAGCGCCGTTCCAGGCAGCTGTTGCCAGCGCCCAGGCCCAGGTGTCCCAAGCCAAGGCGGCCGTGACCTCGGCCCGCCTGCGCGCCCAGCGCTACGCCGAACTGGTCAAAACCAACGCCGTCTCCAAGCAGGAGAATGACGACGCCCAGGCGACGCTGCAACAGGCAGAGGCGCAGCAGGAGGCAGCGGAAGCCGCGCTCCAGACCGCCCGGATCAATCTCGACTATACCCGTGTGACAGCGCCCATTTCAGGCCGCATCGGCAAGTCGTCGGTCACGCCGGGCGCACTCGTCACGGCCGCGCAGCCAACTGAACTGGCCAAGATCCAGAACACCAGCCAGGTCTATCTCGACATCAACCAGTCGGCCACCGACCTGATGAACCTCAAGCGCGCCTCGGCCAATGGTGAAATCAGCCAGCCGGGCACGGCCGAGGTCGAGCTAATCCTCGAAGACGGCACGGTTCATCCGGTCAAGGGCCGCCTGCAGTTCTCGGACGTTTCGGTCGACGAAGCCACCGGCACCGTCACCCTGCGCGCCCTCTTCCCCAATCCCAACGGCACGCTTCTGCCCGGTATGTACGCCAAGGCGCGCATCGTCTCCGGCGTCGTCGGCAACGGCATCCTGGTGCCCCAGCCGGCTGTAACGCGCGACCCCAAGGGCAATGCCATGGTCATGGTCGTCAGCAAGGGCAACAAGGCGCAACCCCGCCCCATCAAGGCAACCCAGACGGTCGGCGACAAGTGGCTGGTGACCGAAGGCCTGCAAGCCGGTGATCGGGTGATCGTCGAAGGCCTGCAAAAGGTCATGCCTGACGCGCCGGTCAAACCCGTTCCCGCCGGCTCGAAGGCGCCCGCCCCAGCCGGTGCGCCCGGCCAGAAATAACGCCCGGACTCCGTTTGGACGCCGCTCGAATTCCGTCGCGATAGCCCGTCGAGAACCGCCCCCGCCTTTCGACCTATCGCTCCAAAAGACTGCCGAAGGAATTAAGGCATGATCTCCCGTTTCTTCATTCACCGCCCCATCTTTGCCTGGGTGGTGGCCATCGTCATCATGATGGCGGGCCTGCTGTCGATAGCCAACCTGCCGGTAGCGCAGTATCCGCAGATCGCCCTGCCGCAGGTATCGGTCAACGCCTTCTATCCCGGCGCGTCGGCCAAGACCGTCGAAGACAGCGTCACCCAGATCATCGAACAGCAGATGAAGGGGATCGACGGCCTGCTCTATATGAACTCGA
>CAMLPZ010000027.1 GCA_946482045.1 uncultured Asticcacaulis sp. | reverse complement strand
ATCGCGGAGACTATTTTTGGTCAATTTACAGTGACTTGTCACGCATAAGCTAAGATTATATGTGAGCCATTATGGTTGATTGTCTATATATTGATTCCCACGTCAATCTGCACGCGCCGCAGTTCGATGAAGATCGCGAAGAAACGATCGTTCGTGCCCGTGAAGCAGGCGTTGGGCTGATGATCAACATCTGCGATCGGGTGTCGAACTTCGACGCCGTCTATGCCATAGCCGAACAGAACCCCGACATCTGGGCCACCGCCGGCACGCACCCGCACGAGGCCAAGGAGAACCCGGACCTCACGGTAGCGGACTTGCTGACGCTCGCTGAGAGGCCCAAGGTGGTTGGCATCGGTGAATGCGGACTCGATTTTCACTATGACTACAGCCCTCGTGAGATCCAGGCGGCTGTATTCCGCGTCCATGTCGCCACCGCGCGCGAAAGCGGGCTGCCGCTGGTCGTGCACACGCGCGAAGCCGACGACTGGATGGGGCAGATTCTCGAAGAAGAATACGCGCGCGGCGCCTTCAAGCTGCTGCTGCACTGCTATACATCAAGCGCCGATCTGGCACGGCGCGCAGCGGCCTTGGGCGCCTGGTTTTCCGTATCCGGCATCGCGACCTTCAAGGCCGCCCAGGATGTGCGCGATATCATCAAGGACATGCCGGCCGACAAGATCATTGTCGAGACCGACTGCCCATACCTGGCGCCGATCCCGATGCGCGGCCGGCGCAACGAACCGGCCTTTGTCCCGCATGTCTATGATAAACTGGCGGAAATTCGCGGCTGGGGCCGTGATTACACGCGCCACACCACGCACGAAGCGTTTTTTAAGCTGTTCGACCGCATCCCAAGGCCGGAGGCCTATGCCGCATGAGCCGTAAACTGCGCGTCACCATACTGGGCTCAGGCTGTTCGACCGGCGTGCCGCGCGTCGACGGCTACTGGGGCGCGTGCGATCCCAACAATCCCAAAAACCGCCGCAGCCGCTGTTCGGCCTGGGTGGCGGCCTATGACGATACCACGCCCGAAAAGCTCACGAGCATCATGATCGACACATCGCCGGATCTCCGTCACCAGGTGATTGCCGCCGGCGTTCCAAAGGTCGATGCGGTGCTATGGACACACGATCATGCCGATCAGACACATGGGATCGATGACCTGCGCGCCTTTATTTTCGGTCGGCAAGCGCCGATCGACGGCTATATGGACCAACCGACGCACGACACCCTAATGTCCAGATTTCGTTACGCTTTTCGCGGAAACCAGGGCTATCCGCCGGTATATACGGATAATCTCATCCCGCCGCACGGAACAAAATGGGAAATCAGAGGTGAGGGGGGTAACATTCCGATCTGGACGTTCGATCAGCAGCACGGCCCGATCCGCAGCGTCGGTTATCGCCTGGGCGACATCGCTTATAGCAGTGACGTTTCGGATATTCCCGAGGAAAGCTTCGAAGCCTTGTCCGGCCTGAAGCTGTGGATCGTCGATGCCTTGCGCCATACGCCGCATCCGACGCATGCGCACCTGGAAAAAAGCCTGGAATGGATCGCTCGCGTCAAGCCGGATCACGCAGTCCTGACCAACTTGCACCAGGATCTCGATTACGACGCGTTAAGAGCCATTTTGCCGGCCAATGTCGAACCGGCATTTGACCAGTTAACGCTTGAAGTGGCCCTATAAGTCTTAACGGCCAAACGCATTCAAAGGTTAACAGGGCGGACGCCAGCTTCAGTCGGTATCGACCGGAATACCGGCATAGCTTACGGCAGCCGGCTGATCGTGGTGCGCAAAGGTGCTTTTATCGACAGCGTACAGCGCCAGAATGCCGACAATCAAAGCCAGAATGAAGGCCAGCAGGCTCAGGCCATTGATCCGCGCCTTGTGATCTTCGGGCGACATGACGCCGTCGCCGAGAATGGTCGCGTGCAACGTCAGATGTCCGAAGCTGTCGGTCGACGGTTTAAAAATGGCGGCGCTCGTTGAAGCCATGACGCAATTCCTTGAACTCACTCGTGATAGCCGGACGTGTTTGTCGGCGGCTGTTACGGCTGACGGTATCGCGACGCTCATAAGTCTTAAGTTCGATAGCGCTGTTGCGCCGGTAAGGAAGCCATAAGACGGCCCAGGTTACGCATTTTTGTGGGAAATACGCCACAGAGGCTATTTTATTTCCCATAATATTTATTATGCGATGAAGATGTACAGCTCACGCGGCCCTGTTTTCTCGTCACAGCCAGCCCATCTGCCGCGCGATCCTGCAGGCTTCGATGCGGTTTGCGGCATTGAGTTTCTGCATGGCTTCGGATAGTTCGTTACGAACCGTTCCAGGCGCCCTGTTCATCAAACGCGCTATCGACTTGGTGCTGTGTCCGAACTCGGCCAGCCGCAGCACGTCGCGCTCACGATCGTTCAGCGGATCCATCAGGTCCGGCTGCACCAAATCCTGAAGCTGGCAGTCAATGACACGCTCACCCGCCATGATGCGCCGGATGCTTCGCGCCAGTTCCTGCGACGGCGTGTCTTTGAGAAGATAGCCGCGCGCACCTGCCGCCAGCGCACGATGCAGATAGCCCGGTCGCGCAAATGTCGTCACGATAAGCACCTTCGCTTTGTGCGCGCCGGCTTGCAGATTGAGCGCAAGGTCGATACCGCCCATGTCGCTCATCTCAATATCGCTGACAACGATGTCCGGCTGGCACACCGGCATCATGTCAAGCGCTACACGCCCGTTGACCGCCGTGCCAACGACCAAAAAGTCTTTCTCCAGCGACAGAAGCCCGGCGATGGCGCCCAGGATCATGGCCTGATCCTCCACGACGAGGATTCGGATCATGATCGCCCTCCTCTATTCATCTGAAAGTTAACAGAAATCTTAACACCTGCCGGCGTCTGAGCGCTGATTTCGAACGCGCCGCCCAGCTCCGCAACGCGCCGTTTTATGCCGCCAAGGCCATGACCGAAGACAATCGGCCCGCCGCGGCCGTTATCGGAAATCTCCATATGAATAAGACCATTCCCCTCGTGAATCGCGATGGTACATGTGCTGGCCTCAGCGTGGCGAACGACATTGGTGACGGCCTCGCGCATCACCATGGCCAGCGCGTGTTCGATACTGTCAGGCAAGTTCTCAGCGCTGTTGGCGAAGGAGAGTTCGATATCCGCGGCGTCCAGCAATGTACGCACTTGAGCGGTCGCGGCCAGAAGCGTCGAATGATTGAGCCCCCGAATGACCGATCGTATCTCGTGAAGCGCACTGCGCCCGACCGCATTGATGTCTTCCAACTCTTTTCGTGCGCGCTCCGGCGCGTCTTCGAATACCCGTGACGCCAGATCGGACTTGAGCACGATGGTCGAAAATGATTGACCGACGACATCGTGCAGGTCGCGGGAAATCCGTTCGCGCTCGCTCATGACCGCCAGCGCCTCCGCTTGCGCCTGGGCGCGGATTAACTGCTCCGCCTGGTCCTGAAGCTGGCAGTTTGCCGCCGTTGCCGCCGCCATAAGCGCGCCGAAAAATACAGCGCCGAGCGCGAATATCCACGACACCCAGCCCGCCGCAACGCAAAGCGCCGTCACTGCTGTCATGCCGATCAGCCAGTAACGACGCACCTTGCCCCTCTGGCTTTGCACCGCGATCATGACGGCAAACAGCGACACAATACTGGCGGCCGCTGTCAGATGTCCCAGCCCAAGGGACAACAGCATAATGACGGCGATACCCGGCCACGCCGCGCGGCCACGCAGGTCGAACGACAGGTAATATGCAACCAGAAAGACGGGCGCGGCGACAAGCGATGCCTGCCACTCCAAGGGCCTGGGCGGCTCAATGACCCACGGCCACACGTAGAGAAGCAGATAGGACAGCCAAATGGTCGGACCATCCAGTGCCGGCCCCAGGACGCGCCGCCTCTCTTTAATCTGTTGCATCATCCGTCACGATCAGAAGCCCAAGCGTCTCGGCAAACCCTTGGAAAGGGTCTTTGCCGCCCTGTATCCCTTTGTTTGTCATAACGGAAACCGCAATACCATAGTCGGGAAAGAGCATGAAACTCGAAGCCGCGCCCTTTGCGGTGCCGTTGTGGTGGACCACCCGAACCTTGGTGCCGTCGTCCAACGCCACCTCACCGACGCGCCAACCCATTGCGTAGTTCTGCGGATTGGCCGTCCCGTCCGCCAGTGGTTGCGGCGTCCAGAACGCCGTGCGTACCTCGGGCGGAAACAATGCGTTCGTGATCCAGGCTCCACCTAATTTAGCAAGGTCTTCCGGCGCCGCAACGAAGCCGCCGCCGGCCCATTTGATGCTGTCGTCCGTCGCCAGCGCGTCACGGAACTGTCCGTCGGCGAGCTCATAGGGCCGCACCCGATGGTCGCCCGGAATAATCCTGTCATCGGCGGACAAGCCAGCCAGCCCCAGCGGCACCGCAACTTGCTGCTGGATCAGCGTCAGGTAGGGTTTTCCACCGGCCGCCTCCAAGACGCCGCTCGACAGGACGGTCCCGTAGCTAGAATAGGCAAAGGCCGTTCCTGGTTTGAATAGCAGCGGCGAGTCGGCGAAGGTCGCGACGGCCGCCTCGATGCTGTCGAAATGGCGGGTATTTTCATAGTCCCAGATCGGTGTACAGAAACACACGCCATAGTGCCGGATGCCGGCCGTATGCGACAACAACTGTCGCGTCGTGATCGGCGAGCCCTTATCCGGAAAATAGTCGATATAGCGCGTAATCGGTGCATCGACGTCCAACCTGCCCTGATTGACCAGAATGGCGGCCAGTGTCGCATTGAGCGCCTTGCTGCTGGAACCAATGCGGTACTGGCTGCGCGTCGTCACGGGCGTCAGCGTTCGCAAGTCGGCATAGCCTATGGCTGACGACCACACGACCTTGCCATCGATGCTGACGGCGGCGGACAGGCTCGGGTAACGCCCGCTGGCATATTGCTCCGCGAGAAAAGCCTGAATCCTGTCGTATTTGGCATCCGTAGCCTTGGCGGCTTGCGCAGCCTGAGGTTTTGGCAGGGCCTGCCATCCGAATGGCCATTCAATCAACGGCCGGAACAGAAGCCAGATTGCCGCTACCGTCACCAGTCCGGCGGACACTAATATTGCGATTTTGCGCATCGTCTTGCCTTTCATAGTGCCGCAATAATAGCGGCGCAGACAGGCACGACGAGTGACACATGTCATCAAGGTGCTATGCGGCGCCCTCGCCTCGCAAGGCTATGCCAATGACATTTCTACTGGGCGCACAAGGTATGTCGCTCGGTCGGCACCTAATCCCGGACGATTTGCGCAAAATTACAATCTCAGATGCCCCGCCCCCGGTAATTTGGCTCCGTTGAACACACGGAGCTACGAAAATGAACCGACGCGATTTTGCAAAAAACCTCTTCGCAGCCGGTCTTCTCGGTAGCGCCGCGTCTCGCCGCACCCTTGGACAGGAGCCCATCGCCATGACTAAGCCCATACCCTTTAAAATCGCCTTTTCCGATGATCAACTCGCCAATCTCAAGGCCCGTCTGCAGCATACGCGCTGGCCGGACGAACCCGCGGACGCAGGATGGATGACCGGCACAAACCTGGATTACATGAAGCGCCTGACCGACTACTGGCTCAATGACTATGACTGGCGAACCGCCGAAGCGAGCCTGAACGCGCTACCGAACTACAAGGTCGAAATTGACGGCATCGACCTGCATTTCGTTCATCAACCGTCGAGGAAGAAAGACGCGCCGGCAATACTTCTGATCCATGGATGGCCGGACAGCTTTTACCGGTATCATAAGGTCGTGGAAGCCTTGGCGGACGACTTCCATGTTGTCGTGCCGTCCATTCCAGGCTTTGGCTTTTCCGGAAAGACAGCCCTTCCCTCGGACAAGGTGGCTGATATTTTCGCCCGTCTCATGAACGACGTCCTGGGGTACGATCGCTTCATTGCGGCAGGTGGCGACCTGGGTTCGGTCCTTGCCATGTCTTTGTCGCAGCGCCACGCGGATAAGCTGATAGGGTATCATGTAACCGATGTCGGCTATCCGGACCACACCACGGACTTCAGCGTGCTGAGCGGACCGGAACAAGGCTATGCCGGGGCGATACAGCAGTGGTTTTTCGCGCATGGTGCATTCAATCTCGTTCAGGCCACAAAGCCGCAAAGCCTAGCCTTCGCGATGAATGACTCGCCGGTCGGACTGGCGGCATGGATCATGAGCTTCATGGCGGGAATGGGATTGGGCAACAAAGCCGACGCCAGGTTTGGCCGTGACGCGCTTTTGACCAATATCATGATCTACTGGCTGACCGAGACCGCGGCATCATCCTTCCGCAATTACAATCAGAATGCCATGCAACCGCCCTCTATCAAGGGACAAAATACCAGGGTTCCGGTTGCCGTGGCGACAGAAGCGCCGATCCCTGGTGGCGTGCGGCTACCCCGCGAATGGGCGGATCGCCAGACCGCGGGAAATGTCGTGCAGTTCCACGACATGGCAAAGGCGGGGCATTTCGCCGCCTGGGAAGACCCGACCTTTTATGTCAACGATATCAAGGCCTTTGCAACGCTTATAATGACATAACCGAAGTACTGAGCCTGGCGCCGGCCGCGTAGATCGCCGGCGTCAGATCTTGTGAACGGCTTCGAGATTTGATGGCAATGCGCCCATAATCTTCTTTATTGACTTGATCATATGCGACTGATCCGTGTAGCCGAGATCGATGGCCACCGCGGCGGCATTTTCGCCCTCCTTCAGACGCCGCACCGCTTCCTGGGCCCGGCGGATCAATTGAAAGTCTTTATGGGTAATTCCCGTGGTGTTCTTGAAGTGCAGTTGCACCGAGCGCCTGGAAGCGGCCCTGGGCTTTGCGGTGAAGGCTTTCGCGACAATATCGTCGGACAGCAAAAGCCCTGCTCCGATCATCTGGTCGACAAGACTTTCGGCGTTCTGAAAGGTCGGCAGCGGCAGCGTCACGCCGTCCAATAAGAACCCTTCGTCCCTGACTTCCAATGGACGCACAGCCGCGCCGGTTCGCACCTCCCTGTCTCCTGCCAGATAAACATGGGCGGCGAAGGAAATGACGACCGAGGATTCGCCGTCCAGATAGGGCACCTCGACTGGTTCCGTTGCCTGGCCACTAAGAAACACGATGGATTTTCCGTCCGGCGCCACACTGCGGATCAAATCCCAGGAACCGTCCGGTGTGGCCTTGTATATCCCGTCACTCAGACACACGGTCTGCCAAACCGTGTCGATCCAGGGGTGGGGCGATGGCCGGCGGGTATGTTTCTGAACCATGACCATTGCTCCGTCTCTGACGCTGACCACAATACATGTAGCCGTCGTTCCAAAACTAGCAGAATGACGCACACATCATTATCCGACGAGTCAAATGGCATTGGCAAATCAGCCCCTTCGTCGTAATTCTTAGGCGGGGCTGATTTGACAACCGTCTTTGACAATTGTCCGGTACTGATTGGACAAGGGGGAAACTTGACTACACCGTCTTCGGCGCCAGCCCAAACCACCCAGCGCCAGGTGAGCCTGCCGCAGATGCTGGCCTTTATCGGTCCCTGCGTGCCGTTCGCCGCGCTCGGACTGCCGCTGGTCGCCATCCTGCCTGAATATTACGGCACGCAGCTTCAGCTCGGCGGCATTGTCGGCCTGATCTTCTTTATCGTGCGCTGCGGCGACATCCTGATCGATCCGCCACTGGGTCACTGGATGGACCGCACGCGCACGAAACTTGGCCGCTTCAAACTGTGGATGCTGCTGTGCTTGCCGGTCCTTTTCGTCAGCACCGGCTTTATCTTCCTGGCCGAGAAAGGCGTCGGCACCGTCTATCTCGGCCTGTGGCTGCTGGTGCTTTACATCGGTTTCTCGATGGCGGCGCTCAGCCAGTCGAGCTGGGGCTCTGTCCTGTCAACCGACTACGACGAACGCTCGCGCATCTTCGCCTTCTGGCAGGTCGGCAATATCCTGGGTATTATCTGCGCCGCCGTTATTCCGGTCGCCGCGCAAGGCATGGGTTACTCCTATGTCGACGGCGTACGGGCGGTTGGCCTGTTCATCATGGTCGCCCTGCCCATCACTATCGGCATTGCCATGCTGGTCGTGCCGGAAAAGGTGTCGAACACCAACACCCACGATCTGAAGCTCAGCCACTATTTCGATATGTGGAAGCGCAAGAATGTCCGCTGCATCCTGTGGGCCGACCTGTTCATGGGCCTGGCGCCGGGGATCATGGGCGCCCTGCTCTTCTACTTCTTCGAACAGGTGAAGGGCCTGACGCGGATGGAAGCCTCGATCGCCATGCTGCTCTATTTCGTTGCCGGCATCGTCGGCGCGCCGATCTGGGTCATGGTGTCGAAAAAGTTCAACAAGCACGTGACGCTGATCTGGTCGAGCGTCCTGTTCGCCGTCCTTTACGCCGCCATGGCATTCGCACCCGAAGGCAATTTCATCGGCTGCGCCATCCTGACCTTCCTGAACGGCATCCCTTACGCGGCGTCGCTTTTGCTGACACGCGCCCTGATGGCCGATATCGGCGACGAGGTCATGGCGGAAACTGGCCACGACCATAAGGGTACGCTGATGGCCATCCTGTCGGCGACGACCAAGGTCGGCTATGCCCTATCGGCACTGACCATCACCATCCTCGAAGTCCTCGGCCTGAACGTCAAGTTGCCGTCCGCTACTCCGGCCGAAGCCTTGATGTGGGTGCAGATCTTCTTCGTCGGCCTGCCGGTCCTGTTCCTGGTGCTTGGCGCGGTGGTGATGAAGGACTATGACCTGACACCAGAAAAGCACCGCGCCATCATGGACGGTCTGCGCGCAAAGGACATCGTGTGACCAAGACGACCGCAATCGACGCGCTGCTTGAGGTCATGCGACGCCTGCGCGATCCGGACACTGGCTGCCCATGGGACAAGGAACAGACCTTCGCGACGATCGCGCCCTATACGGTCGAGGAGTCCTATGAGGTCGCCGACGCCATTGCGCGAGACGACATGCGCGACCTCAAGGAAGAGCTGGGCGACCTGTTGTTCCAGGTTGTCTTTCATAGCCGTATCGCCGAAGAAGCGGGGTTGTTCAATTTTGACGATGTTGCCAAGGGCATGGCGGACAAGCTGATCCGCCGCCATCCGCACGTCTTCGGCGACGCCTCACATCGCACAGCCGATGAGCAGACGCTTGCCTGGGAGCAGGTCAAGGCCGAGGAGCGCAAGGCCAAGGACAAGGGCGGCATACTGGATGATGTGCCGATCGGCCTGCCCGCCCTCGCCCGCGCCGCCAAGCTGACGAAGCGCGCCGCCCGCGTCGGCTTTGATTGGCCGAGCCTTGGCGAGGTGCTCGACAAGTTGGACGAAGAGACGCAGGAACTGAAAGCGGAAATTGCCGCCGGCGATTATGGCAAGGCGTGCGCCGAACTGGGCGATCTGCTCTTCGTCATGGCCAACCTGGCGCGCAAGCTGGAGGTCGAGCCGGAGGACGCCCTGCGACTGACCAACACAAAGTTCGTTCGCCGCTTTGAGGCCATCGAGGCCGCGCTTAAGGCCCAGGGACGCAGCCCTGAGCAGTCGTCACTGGCGGAAATGGACGCACTCTGGAACGCAGCCAAGAGCACAGAAAAAGCTTAAGAGTCAAAACCTTATTTCCATTGCAAAACAAAAGTCACAGATTTTAATTGTTATCCGCAATGGATATTTCCGACATCCTTGCGAATCGAAAGCCGGCGGCGTTAAGGTTTAAGAATGCCACAGCGTTCACAGTCAGAGTCCGTCATGCCGCGTTCCAAGAAACCCGCCCCGCAGCCGGAGGCCTCCCGCCCCAGATCCCGGCTGATCCGCGGAGACGCGCCGAAGGCCGCCAAGCCCGTCACAAAGGCCGCAAAGCCCATGGGCCGCCGGTCGCTTTGCCCAATCAACCTGGTGCTCGAGGCCATCGGCGACAGTTGGTCGATGCTTATCATCCGCGACCTCATGCTGCGCGGTCATACCGGCTACCAGGCCTTCCTGCGCTCCGAGGAGAAGATCGCCACCAACATCCTCGCCGACCGACTGATGCGCCTGGAGCAGAACGGCCTGATCACCAAATCGCCCGACCCGGCCGATGCACGCAAATACATCTACCGGCTGACGCATAAGGGCGCCGACCTGGCGCCGCTGCTGGTCGAAATGACGCTCTACAGCCTCAAGCACGAAACGCGGATCGACATGCCAAAGGAGGTCATCGCCGAAATGCAGAAGAACAAGCAGGCCTTTGCATCCAAGTTGACCCGCCATTTCACGCCACGCACGCGTAAACCCGCCAAGGTCGAGCCCGATCCGGCCGAGGAAACGCTCAGCCTGTTCTGACGCCGTCTTATTGGCTATAACCGCGAAGAAGGAAGCGCATTTCGCGGGGTACAGAGATGCACATACAGTCGGTAGCGCCGGTATTTCACGTATCAAACCTCGACAGTTCCATAACGTTTTATAAAAACGTCCTTGGTTTTGAAGAAGATTTTCGCTTCGGCAACTATGCGGGTCTGAAGGCAGGCAATTTCAGCCTGCATTTAAGCCAGGCTGACGGCAAAGACCGCCCCATCGGCGGCGGAACGGTCTATGTGTTCTGCGACGACGTCGACGCATACTATCGCGATCAAGTTGCCGGCAAGGGCGCCAAGATCCTGCAGCCGCCCGCGGACCAGGCATACGGTATGCGGGATTTCATCCTGCATGATCCGGATGGCAATCAGATAAGTTTCGGTCAGGACACAGAAGCCGAATAGTCAGGCGCCCGACGCCTGAAGCTTTTCAAAGCGGCCATATGCCTGATCCGACAGCTTGACCCGCAGATGGACCTTGCCGTCCTCGTCCTCGAAGCGGTCGAGCACGCGCCCCTGACTATACAGGAAGGCCAGCAAGTCGCCTTGCTGTGGTTCCAAAACGACATCCATCTCCTCGCCGGCGGCGTCGACCAACTGCGCCACCTTGGCCAGCAAGGCATCGATCCCCTCGCCCGTCACGGCCGAGACTGGCAATGGCTTGTTACCGGCGCGATCAGTTATGGCGCGCGCCAGCAGAACCTCTTTCGCGTCTTCATCCAGCAGGTCAATCTTGTTCCAAACCTCGACCATCTTCGAGCGGTCGAGTTCCGGCAGGATATGGCCCAGGACCTGCTCGACATCGGCCTTCTGCGCTTCGGTTTCCGGATTGGAGACGTCGCGGACGTGCAGGATCAGGTCAGCCTCGATGACCTCTTCCAGCGTGGCGCGGAAGGCGGCAACCAGTTCGTGCGGCAGGTCGGAGATAAAGCCGACCGTATCGGAAATGATGGCCGAGCGGCCATTGGGCAGCTTCAGCGTCCTCAGCGTCGTATCGAGCGTGGCGAATAGAAGGTCCTTGGCGAGGACTTCAGCGCGCGTCAGGTGGTTGAACAGGGTCGACTTGCCGGCGTTAGTGTAGCCGACCAGGGCGACGATCGGATACGGCACCTTCTTGCGCGCCTGACGGTGCAGGCCGCGCGTGCGGCGGACTTCTTCAAGTTCTCCTTTAAGCAGCTTGATCTTGTCGGCGATCATCCGCCGGTCGAGTTCGATCTGGGTTTCGCCCGGGCCGCCGGTGGTGCCGGTGGCGCGCTGGCGTTCCAGGTGGGTCCAGGTCCGCACCAACCGCGAGCGTTCGTATTCGAGCCGCGCCAGTTCGACCTGAAGCTTACCTTCACGCGTACGGGCGCGGCGGCCGAAGATTTCCAGAATCAGGCCGGTCCGGTCGATGACCTTTACGCTCAGGGCCTTTTCGAGATTGCGCTGCTGGATCGGCGTCAATGCGCCGTTGACGACACAAAGCGTCGCCTCAGCCTCTTCACATAAGCCCTTGATTTCATCGACCTTACCCTGTCCGAACAGGGTTGCGGGATTTACTTTCCGCACCCGCGCCGTCATTTCGCCGACGATATCGAGATCAAGCGCCATGGCGAGGCCCGTCGCTTCCTCCAGACGCGATTCTTCGAACCTGCGCGGCGCGGCGCGTTCGGCCGACATATGCGTGACGATATCCGGGTCAACGACGACGGCACGCTCCGTTTCCGGAGCGTGTTCATGAAAGCGATCAGTCAATGACAAAGTTCCCCTTGAACAGGGAGCTTAGTCATCAGACTCGTCTTCCTGTTCGTACAGTTGCACCGGCGCGGCCGGCATGATGGTCGAGATCGCGTGCTTATATACCAGCTGGCTTTGGCCATCGCGGCGCAGCAACACGCAAAAATTGTCGAACCAGCTCACAATGCCTTGCAGCTTGACGCCGTTGATCAGAAAAATGGTGAGTGGCGTTTTGGTCTTGCGAACACTGTTGAGAAACGTGTCTTGCAGGTTTTGTTTTTTGTCGTGGGACATTGGTGGCCCTTCTCGTTTGGAAAATATCGGGAGCAGAATACTCCCACACAGAACACAGATACGCGCCCACTACTGATCTCCGGAACGCGCATAACGATATTAGGCGCATGTCAGCGCAATTTTCAACTGCACTGCGGTAAATTTATTTTACACGCCGGCTGTTCGCCGGGCCTTGTCTATGTACGAATCGCGCAAGGACAAGGCGACCGGACCGGGCATGCCGTTACCAATTGCCTGGCCATCGATCGCAATAATCGGCAAAACAAGGCTTGTCGCGGCAGTAACGAAGACTTCGCGCGCGGCCTTGGCTTCGTCCAAAGTGAAGGCGTCCTCGCGGATTTCGAGGCCCGATTCCTTGATAACCGACATGAGGTTAAGGCGAGTGACGCCGGCCAGGATATTGGCCTTAAGTGTGCGGGTGCGAATGACGCCGTCGTCGCCGACCATATAGACATTGGTTGAACCGCCTTCGCTGACGAAGCCGTCGCGATCGACAAAAATGACCTCGGCAGCGCCCTGCTCCTTGGCGGCCTGCTTGGCCAGGACGTTGGGCAGCAAGCCAACAGTCTTGATATCGCAGCGGCCCCAGCGGATGTCGGGCGCGCTGATGGCCTTGACGCCGGCCTCGGCCTTGCGCGCCGCGGCTTCGCGGTCGACGGGCTTGGCGGTGATGACGATGGCCGGCTTGACGCCCTTTGGGAAAACGTGGTCGCGCGGGGCGACGCCGCGGCTGACCTGAAGGTACAGCATGCCTTCGATGATATGATTGCGCCTGATAACCTCTTCCAGGACCACCAGCAGGCTCTGGCGCGGCATGGGCATACTGATGCTCAGCTCACGCAATGACCGCTCGAGGCGGTTCATATGACCGTCGAGATCGGCCAGGCGTCCACCGAAGACCGACCAGACCTCGTAAACCGCGTCGGCGAACTGATAACCCCGGTCTTCGATCGAAATGACGGCTTCGGCGGCGCGAACATAGGCGCCATTCACATAGGCGATACGGGGCATGGTGAGTCCTTTGAAATCAAGGCCTCAATGGCACTTCACTACGGATCTTGCAACCGCTGTCAGCCGTGAGCAGCCGTCGATTGCCATCTGTGACATCAACGATCCGGGTGCAGGGCCGTCCCCCTGCCCTAGTCTTCGTCTTCGGCACGGATGTGCGCCAGCCCCAGCGACTTGAGCTTGCGGTGCAGGGCCGAACGCTCCATGCCAATGAAGTTGGCCGTGCGCGAGATGTTGCCGCCGAAGCGGACGATCTGCGACGACAGGTATTCGCGCTCGAAGACTTCACGCGCGTCGCGCAGTGGCAGGGCGATGATGCGCTCGGGGCGGATGGCGCCGGCGACAGCCGATTCTACCACTTCGGACGGCAGCATCTGCGCGGTGATCGGTTCGCTGGGCGAGCCCGACGCCAGGATCAGCAGGCGCTCGATATTGTTGCGCAGCTGGCGGACATTGCCTGGCCATTCGTGCACCTGAAGCGTCGCCATGGCGTCTTCCGACAGGACGCGGCGGGGTAAGCCTTGCGCTGCGCTGATACGCTCGATGAAGTAGTTGACCAGCTCAGCAATATCGCCACGGCGTTCGGACAGGCCAGGCACGCGCACCGGTACGACGTTCAGGCGGTGGAACAGATCCTCGCGGAAGCGCCCGGCGGTGATTTCCGATGCCAGGTCCTTGGAGGTCGACGAGATGACGCGAACGTCGACCTGGACGTCCTGGACGCCGCCGACGCGAACAAAGCGCTGTTCGACCAGGACGCGCAGGATGCGGCTCTGGCTTTCGGGCGGCATGTCGGCCACCTCGTCAAGGAAAAGCGTGCCGCCGTGGGCGCGTTCGAAGACGCCGATCTTGCGCGGCTTACCGCCCTCGCCTTCCTCGCCGAACAGCTCGACGTCGAGGCGTTCGGGCGTCATGCCTGCGGCTGAAATCGGCACGAACTCGCACTTGGCGCGCGGGCTGGCATCGTGGATCATCCGCGCCACCAGTTCTTTGCCCGAGCCTGCCGGGCCGGAAATCATGATGCGCGAATTGGCTGAGGCGACTTTCGAGATGGTCGAGCGCAGGAGTTGGGCGGCCGCTGAGTTACCGATCAAGCCGTCTGGCACGACCGCCTGGTTGCGCAGACGGCGATTCTCCTTGCGCAGGCTGGTTAGTTCAAGCGCACGCTGAACAACCATGATCAAGCGCTCGGTCTTGAAAGGCTTTTCGATGAAATCGAAAGCGCCGCGCTTGATAGCAGTGACGGCGGTTTCGATCGTGCCGTGCCCAGAGATCATGATGCATGGAATGTCCGGATCAAGCTCATGGATGACGCCGAGCAGTTCCAGGCCATCGAGGCCTCCGCCCTGCATCCAGATATCGAGCACGCACAGCGACGGCTTGCGCGCCTTGATGGCCCTGAGCGCCGCGTTGGAATCGGCGGCCGTGCGCACCGCATAGCCTTCGTCTTCCAGGATGCCCGCGATGAGTTCGCGAATATCGGCCTCATCGTCAACGACCAGAATGTCAACGCCAGACGACAGTTTCATCATGCCCTCATGAGTTTGGCGCCTGAGGCGCCGTCTTGGGTGTCAGCCGGAGCTTTTCCGGCCTGTAGGCGCGGCAGGCGCAAGGTCGCGCGCGCACCGCTCAAATGTTCGGCGTCCGACAGGAAAAAGTCGCCGCCATGGTCTTCCAGAATACGTTTCACGATCGCAAGGCCCAGCCCCGTGCCCTTTTCGCGCGTCGTCACGTACGGCTCGGTCAGCCGGTCGCGATCCTTTTCGGGTAGGCCGATGCCATCGTCCTCGACCGTGATCGTTACGAAGTCGGGCGCCTCGGTCATCTCGACGCGCAGATGGCCGGCCGGGCCCTCCAGGTTACCGAGCTCTTCTTTGCCGCTGTCGCGCAGGATGCGCGACGAAACCGCCTCACAGGCATTTTTCAGCACGTTCCCCAGGGCCTGGCTGAGCATCCGGCCGTCGCAGACAACATGCAGTTCCGGCAGGGGTTCGACCAGATCAATGGCAACATCGGCGCGCGCGACGCGCTGGGCGAAGACTGCGGCGCGCACCAGTTCGGGCGCGTCTTCCTCGGAGAAGGTCGGCGCCGGCATGCGGGCAAAGGACGAAAATTCATCAACCATCCGGCCGATATCGCCGACCTGTCTCACAATGGTATCCGTCAGGCGCTCGAAGGTTTCGCCGTCGGTGGCGATCTGGGCACGGTACTTCTTGCGCAGGCGCTCGGCTGACAGCTGGATCGGCGTCAGAGGGTTCTTGATCTCGTGTGCAATACGTCGCGCCACGTCCCGCCAGGCCGCATTGCGCTGCGCGGAAATCAGACGGGTAATGTCGTCAAAGGTCAGGACCGACCCCCCGGTTTCAAGACCCGATACGCGGACGCGAACGCGGCGCGTATCGCCCTTGCGGACCAAGTCGACTTCCTGCTCCTCAACGCGATGCACCGACACCTTGTCCAGAAGCTCAGTAATTTCAGGCGCCAGGTCGCGAATATTAGTCCCGATAGCCTCGTCCGACGTGACGCCCAGAAAGCTCGCTGCGTGGCGGTTGATCGCCGAAATGTGCTCAAAGCTGTCGATGCCGACAATGCCTGCGCTGATTTCGGACAGCACGGTCTCAATAAACGTGCTTCGAGCCTCGGCCTCCTCACGCGCCGTGCTCAGCGCCATTTGCTGGCTCTGAAGGTCGGACGTCATGCGGTTGAAGGCGCGCGACAGCACAGCGATATCTTCCGACTGCTTATGGGTCATGACGCGCGCATTGAGATCCCCTGAGGCCACCTTGTCGGCTGCCTGCACAAGACGGGCCACAGGCGTGGCGATGCTTTCCGCTGCTGAGGTCCCGCCCCAGATGGCCCCAACCAACACCAGCAGGACGGCCTCGAGATAGGCCATCGCGAAAACGCCCTGAACCTGAATCTTGTTGGTCGAGGAGTCGCGGTAGGCGATGATAGCCTGGTCGGCCTGGGTCATCCGCTCGAACAACCCGGCCGGCAGCGGTTTAACGCCATAGAGAAAAGCGCCGTTTTGGCCGTTATAACCTTCAAGCGGATAGAGAAAGCGCATGGCGTCACCGGCGGGTATCCAGGCCTTGGGGCCGTCATTGGTGACTTCATCGAAGGCAGCCTGCGGCGGGGCCAGATAGGGCGCGGCGCCATCCTCTTCGGCGCGGACCAGGACCTGCCCAGCCTTGTCGACGATGTAGACGGCACTCAGTTCGGCACGGGCATCCAGCGTGCCCTTTAGCGCGATCGCATAGGCCAGGCGGTCCGAGAACATGTTGCGCGCCACTTCGCCCGACAGCGCTGAATGGATATATTCCATGGCCTCGCCACCGGTGCGCGTATTGTCCTGAAGCACGATCTTGGCGATCTGCGCGCCGTTTTCGACCGAACCACGCACCCGGTCCGAGAACCAGGTATCGAGCCCTCGATTGATGAACAGAAAGGCCGAGGCCACAACGATGGCCGGCAGGACGGCCGCCATGGAGAACAGGAACACATAGCGCAAATGCAGGCGCGCGCCCGCGTCGGCGCCCCGGCTGCGCGCGATATTGATCACGCGCCGCACGACGGAATAGAGCAGCCCCAGCAGAAGCACCAGATTGAGGCAGACGAGGATCAGCAGGTACTGGCTTGTCTGGGCGATCGGCGCCGTTCCGGGCGTTGCAATGATCAGCCAGATGATGAAGGCCGTCGTCAGCAGCGACGCGCCGTAGCCAGCCGCCAGCAGCAGGCGCTGCGTTCCCGTCGAATGGACGTTACGCAGACTGCGCCAGAGGACTTGCCAGGAGTGCTTTCGTGCCGGGGTAGTCAAGAGAGGCTGCAACCTAATTCACAGTGCGTGGCATTTGCGCACTACTGTGTCTGAATATCAACAGGAATGTTGCGCGAATGTGTCAAAATCACCCAGAAATTAGGGCGCGTACCTCTCGTTTGATCTCTTGCGCATCGTCCAACCGGCAGATGCGGCCCTTATCCTGGCGGCGCGCAGCAGGGTCGGGATGATAGTCATTGCTTTCAATATAGCTGCCAAGATGCTTCTTGAACATCTTCAGCCCCAGCGTGGATCCATAGAAGGCGAGACTGGCTTCCATGTGCTCACACAGGATATCAGCCCACGCGGTCAACGACATAGAATCCATTGAAGAATTGTCGTTGAGCGCCCGATCGAGGTCGCGCGCGAACCACGGCCGGCCATAAATGCCCCGGCCAATCATGATGCCGTCCGCGCCGGACTGCGCCAAAGCCATCCGGGCGCTGTCGATATCGACGATGTCGCCATTGACGATGACCGGGACGCTGACGGCCGACTTGACCTGAGCCACTGCGCGCCAATCGGCCTGGCCCTTGTAAAACTGCTGGCGCGTACGTCCGTGCACCGTTACGGCAGCAATCCCCAGGTTTTCCGCCCGCCGCGCCAGATCGGCGGCGTTGTGCGGCGCGTCCCACCCCAGGCGCATCTTGATCGTCACCGGCCGTGAGGTCGCCGACAAGGCCGCGGTCATGATGCGTTCGGCCTGATCTAGGTCGCGCATCAGCGCCGAACCGCACAGCACGCCCGTGACCTCCTTGGCCGGACAGCCGAAGTTGAGATCTACGATATGGGCGCCGGATTGCTCTGCCAAGGCTGCGCCACGCGCGATATGGACCGGATCGCGGCCGATCAACTGTACGATCTTCAGGCCGTCGTGGTCGCCCAGTTGCGCCTTGCGCACCACGTCAGGACGGCCGTTTTCGAGCTCGGCGCAGGCGACCATTTCGGTAGCGGCATAAGGCGCGCCCAACTTATGTGCCATGCGTCGGAACGGCAGGTCGGACACACTGGTCATGGGCGCGATCAGCACCCTGCCCGCCACCTCGACATCCCCTATTTTCAAGCCCTTGGCGATCATGACGCCTCCATACACAAAACCACCATGAAACGCCATGGATCGATTGACGCTGGAGCCGGACACTCCTAAACCTCCGCCAGGAGAACCCAATGCCCGACGTCAAGCTTGCCGATACCGACGAAGACATCCGCCGCTGCTTTCCAGTGATGCGCCAGTTACGCCCGCACCTGACGAGCGCCGACGAGTTGCTGGAGCGTGCGCGCCGCCAGATGCAAGACTCAGGATGGCGGCTGGCCTTCACCGAAGACAACGGCAATGTCGCCGCCTGCGCCGGCTTTCGGGTCCACGAATGGCTGGTGTCCGGCCGTTTTCTTTATGTTGATGACCTTGTGACGGACGAAGCCTTACGCTCAGGCGGCCACGGCAAGGCCCTGCTCGACTGGTTGAAGGACCTGGCTGGCCGGGAGGGCTGCGCGCAGTTGCGCCTCGACAGCGGCACGCACCGCGTCCAGGCCCACAAATTCTATTTCCGTGAGGGGCTTGTCATTCAATCCTTTAACTTCGGAAT
This sequence comes from uncultured Asticcacaulis sp., assembly GCA_946482045.1. The sequence continues at coordinate 4,643 of CAMLPZ010000027.1, read as the reverse complement.
GGACCTGTGACCTTCCACGCCATCATCGTCGCCGGTGGGTCCGGCAGCCGTTCCGGCGGCAAGAAACAGTGGATGACCCTGGCTGGCAAGCCGGTGCTCGACTGGTCGGTCGAAGCCTTTGCCGAAGCCGGCGCCGGACACATCGTCGTGGTGGTGCCTGCTGAGGACTTCGACACAGCGCGCGCGCGTTACAGCACCATGGCCAGGGTCGCCGTCGGTGGCCTGGATCGCGCGGGCAGCGTCGGCAACGGCCTCGATGCGCTGATGACCATGGCCGAACTCAATGACGTGGTCATGATCCACGACGCCGCACGACCACTAGTTAAGTCACATTATATCAACATTTTATCTGACAAACTTAAGACGTCGCGCGCGGCAATCCTGGCCCTGCCGGTGACGGATTCGCTGAAACGGGGCGTCGATGGCGTCATTACCGATGCGCCGTCACGCGATGGCCTGTGGCGCGCCCAGACCCCGCAGGCATTTCGCTTAGGCGACATCGCCGAAGCCTATTCGACCTGGGACGGCGGCATCGCTACCGACGAAGCCATGGTCGCCGCCTCAGCGGGCATCGAGGTCGCCCTGGTCGAAGGCGATCCGCACCTCCATAAGCTGACCTACCCGGCCGATTTCGCCCTCCTCGAAGCCTTCATTCAACAGGACAAACCCATCATGCAGACGCGGATCGGCCAGGGCTTCGATGCCCACCGCTGGGGCGACGGCGAGAGTGTCTGGCTGTGCGGCATCGAAATCCCCCACGACAAGACGCTGATTGGCCATAGCGACGCCGACGCAGGCCTGCATGCCCTAACCGACGCCATACTGGGCGCCGCGGGCCTGGGTGACATCGGCGATCATTTCCCGCCGACCGATCCGCAATGGAAGGGTGCTTCTTCAGACCTGTTCCTGAAGCACGCCGTCGACCTGGTGACGGCCAAGGGCGGCGAGATCGTCAATGTCGACGTGACCCTGATCTGTGAGCGTCCCAAGGTGAAGCCGCACCGCGAAGCCATGCGCACACGCCTGTCGGAGATTCTTGGCATCGCTGTCGACCGCGTCAGCGTCAAGGCAACGACCACCGAAAAGATGGGCTTTACCGGCCGCGAGGAGGGGCTGGCGGCCCAGGCGGTCTGCACCGTCGCCTTTCCGGTTTAACCCCATAAACCCATGGAATTGCTAGGGTTTATTGCGAAGCATTCTCACTACTCCGAGGCTTGAAAAGGGTTATTCGCCCGAATATATGCTGAACCGTAAAGCATTCCCCGAAACACAGCAGATGAGAGGTCTGTCATGGCATTCGAACTTCCCCCCTTGCCCTACGCTGCCGATGCCCTTGAGCCGCACATGTCGGCCAACACCTTCAGCTTCCACCACGCCAAGCACCACAAGGCCTATGTCGACAACCTGAACAAGCTGATCGCCGGCACCGAGTTCGAAGGGAAGACCCTGGTCGAGATCGTCCAAGCGTCGGAAGGCAAGAATCCGGGCGTGTTCAACAATGCCGCCCAGGTTTGGAACCACACCTTCTTCTGGAGCTCGATGAAGCCCAATGGCGGTGGCCAGCCGACAGGCGAGATCGCCGACCGCATCAATTCAGACTTCGGCTCCTACGACGCCTTCGCCGAAGCCTTTAAGACCGCCGGCGCCACGCAGTTCGGTTCGGGCTGGGCCTGGCTGGTCCTCGGCTCCGACGGCAAGCTGAAGGTCACCAAGACGCCAAACGCCGAAACGCCATTCACCAAGGGCGACAAGCCGATCCTGACCTGCGATGTCTGGGAGCACGCCTATTACCTCGACTATCAGAACCTGCGTCCCAAGTTCCTGGAAGTCTTCCTGGCCAGCCTGGCCAACTGGGACTTCGCCAATCAGAACCTGGCCGCCCCGCTGCATCCGGGCGTCTAATCGGTATTGATTTTAGAGACGAAGGGCGGTCCAATCGGGCCGCTTTTTGTTTTTGGGGGAAATATGTCGACCGTACTGGCTCAGGAACTCGTTGGCTTGCTTACAGCCCAAGGCAAACGCATCACCACCATCGAAAGCTGCACCGGAGGGCTGGTGGCCGGCGCGATTACCGCCATTTCAGGCTCTTCGGCTGTTTTCGACTATGGTTTCGTTACCTATTCCAACACGGCCAAGACCCGGCTGGTCCACGTGCCGCAGGCTCTTATCGAGACACACGGCGCCGTCAGCCTGCAGGTGGCGCGCGCCATGGCCGAAGGCGGTTTGCGCGAAGCCGGCGCCGACATCGCGCTCAGCATCACAGGCATAGCTGGTCCTACTCGCGGATCGGCGGAAAAACCCGTCGGCATGGTCTGTTTTGGTCTGAGCCGCAGCGGCCGCAAGGGCGAGATCATAACCGAGGCGAAAGTTGAGCAGTTCGGCGCTATCGGCCGCGACGCCGTGCGCGAAAAGAGCGTAGATGTGGCCTTGAGCTGGGCGCTCCAGGTTCTTATTTAAGCCGTCTTCGGAAACAGCGTTTCCGCCCGCCCCTCGAAACACGCCATGAGTTTCGCGACCGCCTTGTCGAAATTGGCCTTAAGGAAACCGGTCAGGAACGGATTCTTGAACTCGAAATCCATCTGCAGCGAAGCGCGGCAGCCCTTTTCAGCTTCTTCGAATTTCCATTGGCAATTCAATCGCTTGAATGGACCTTTTAACAGGGTTATCGAGATGGTGCGATTGTTGGCGTCACGTGTCACCCGCGTCGAAAAGCGCTCGGACAGGAACTTGAAACCAACCCCGGCTTCGGCGTCAAAACGCGTCACGCCTTCGGACAGGGCCACGCGATTGCTCACGCGCATCGAGGTGATCCACGGAATATAGTCCGGGTACTTTTCAACGTCGGCGACCATGTCGAACAGCTTGTCGGCAGGGAACGGCAGGACGCGATCGAAACTGACCTTCGTCATCTACTTCGCTTTCGCCGCACGGGCAGCACGCAAACGCTCAAAGTCCTCGCCCGCGTGATGCGATGACCGCGTCAGCGGCGACGACGATACCATCAGGAACCCTTTGGCGCGGGCGATAGCTTCATAGGCTTTGAACTCGTCCGGCGTCACAAAGCGGTCGATGGCGGCGTGCTTGCGCGTCGGCTGGAGATATTGGCCGATCGTAATAAAGTCGATGGCCGCCGACCGCATGTCGTCCATGACCTGCATGACTTCTTCGCGCGTTTCGCCCAGCCCCACCATGATCCCCGACTTGGTGAACTGCTGCGGATCGCGTTCCTTGACGCGCTCCAGCAGGCGCAGGGAGTGGTAATAGCGCGCGCCGGGGCGTATCTTGAGGTAGTTGCGCGGCACGGTTTCCAGGTTGTGGTTGAACACGTCCGGCTTGGCGTCGATAACGATTTCCGCTGCCCCGTCCTTGCGGAGGAAGTCCGGCGTCAGGATTTCGACGGTCGTCTTGGGCGACTGAGCGCGAATCTGACGAATGACCTCGGCAAAGTGCCAGGCGCCGCCATCGGCCAGATCGTCGCGGTCGACAGAGGTAATGACGACGTGCGACAGCTTCATGAGCGCGACGGTTTCGCCGACGCGGCGCGGCTCATCGGTATCCAAAGGTTGCGGCAGACCGGTCTTGACGTTGCAGAAGGCGCAGGCGCGCGTACAGGTATCGCCCATGATCATGATGGTGGCGTGGTTCTTCGACCAGCACTCACCGATATTCGGGCAGGCCGCCTCTTCACACACCGTTACCAGCTTGGCGTCGCGAACGATCTTCTGGGTTTCGTTATAGCCGGGCGATCCAGGGGCGCGCACACGCAGCCATTCGGGTTTTTTCTGGATCGGCGAATCGGGACGGTTCTGCTTTTCGGGATGACGCAGCTCGCGAGGGGTAGCGTCGACGCGGTTAATAAGGGTGACCATGGCTCAACTGCTTGTGCGGGCACATGTCTGCCCCACACCTAATTGGGCGTATTGCCTGAATTTATCAAGTCAAATCCGTTGTTGCGCGACGACATGACGCGTGAAAGAAACGTCACCGGTGTGTCACGCGCCAGTCATAGCCCATGAGGGGAATCTGGGTTATAGATAACGCATGTCCCCTTCTTTTCGTCCCTGGCTTCATCTCGCCGCGCTGGGTCTTGCCCTGGCCGTCGGCGCGTGCTCGAAGCCCGATGCCGGCGAGAAGCAGCCGGGACAGGCTTTCCTGGATAGCCAGATCCCGCCCGGCCTGTCGCCGCAATACTTTCCGCCGCAAGGCTTTGTCTGGGGCGGCTACCGCAGCGGCTCTCTGCCTGAAGCGCGCTATGGCGTCGCCTCCCCGCCTGTCAATCCACGCGCCCAGGTCCTGATCCTCGCCGATGCCGACTACCCGGCGGAGACCTATTTTGAGCTGGCCAACCAGTTGCTCGATCAAGGCTACGGCGTCTGGCTGCTGGAAGTGCCGGGCCAAGGCGGCGCGGGCCAGTATTCCGGCCAGAAACAGGCAGTCTTTACCAGAAGCTATCGCGACGGACAGATGGCGGTGATCGGCTTCATTCGCGACATCATCCACCCGACGCCTGAGAAGCCCCTGTTCATAATCGGTACAGGATACAGCGCGCTCAACGCCCTCTCACTATCGACCACCGCCAAGGACAAGACCCTGGCCGGTTTCATTGCATATGCGCCCTATCTTGGTCAGGACATTCAGCCCGG
>CAMLPZ010000026.1 GCA_946482045.1 uncultured Asticcacaulis sp. | reverse complement strand
ACCTCCGCGCCGGCGCAGTCCGCGGCGGTCATGTAACAAAGACTTCACGGCCGGGCGGGTTGACGCGGACAGCGCGCCCGGCTAATGCCTGCCCGGCAAGCCGGGGGGCTGAAGCACAATAACGCCGCGCATACTGGATTTGTTATGTTTTTGACGAGTTTGCTGGATCGCCACGGTATCAATGGCAATGTCAGCGTAAATTCGAAGCGCCAGGCCCTGCAGGTCATCGCAGATATAGCTGCGCGACAGCTCGGCCTCGATGCCGCGACGATCCATCACGCGCTTCTGGAACGGGAGAAGCTGGGCTCGACCGGCGTTGGCATGGGCGTCGCTGTTCCTCATGCCGCCCTGGCAGGTCTTGACCGGATGCATGGCGTATTCCTTCGCCTCGAAGCGGCGGTCGATTACGAAGCCATCGATGATCGTCCCGTGGATCTGATCTTTGCGTTGTTGGCGCCCGAAGAGGCCGGCACCGAGCACCTGCGCGCCCTGGCCAAGGTGTCGCGCGTGCTGCGTCAGAAAGACCTGCGCGAACAGTTGCGCGCCGTCGATAGCAACGATGCCATATATGCCCTGCTAACCGACATCGCCGATTCAAACGCGGCTTAATCGTTGCCGCCAAGTGCCGCTAGGCTCCAGCGGGTGGTCGCTTTTGCCAAGCGATTGTGCCTTGGAATTAAACCACGCTGATCGGTATGATCCGGACCTCGTCAGGCAGTTCCGGCCGAACCAGATCGATATGCAGCAAGCCATAGGCCAGTTCCGCGCCTTTCACCTCGAAACCATCGCTGAGCACGAAGCCGCGATTGAAGGCGCGCAAGCCGATGCCGCGATGCAGGAACTCCCGTGACTCAGGTTCGCCGGCGCGTTCCCTGGTGGCGATGATCATCAACTGGCGGCCCTTGACCTCGACACGCAGCTGGTCCTGCGTAAAGCCCGCCACCGCGATGCTGATACGGATATGACCAGGCGTGACCTGCTCGACATTGTAGGGCGGATAGTTGTCGTGGCTACGGCCGACGCGTTCGATCATCAGGCGCATGTCGTCGAAGCCAAGCAGGAATGGGCTATCGAAGACAATGGTCCGAGACATAAGGTTAGCCCTGGCTCTCCAGGAAGTCGGTGATCGCTGCGCGCGCCGCTGGCTCGGTCAACATGGGAGCGTGACCGACATAGTCGACATCGACACGGCTGAAGTCGCTCGACATGGCTTCCATCGCCAGGGCCTCCCCGTCTTCCAGCAGGTCCGACAGAGCACCGCGTACCAGCAGGATGCGACGGCCGGTCGCCAGGCTCATATAGCACGGAGCCATGTCATAGGTGCTGGATGTCACCGTTACGCTCTTGAAGGCCTCGGTGATGCGCGGGTCATAGGCCAGCCGCAGCAGGCCGTCGCGGCCCTTGATGAAGACGCGCTTGGCGAACTTCTGCCAGTCCGACGGCGAATAGTTGGGGAAGGCGATGCGGTTGGCTTCGGCGATATAGACGGCGGCGTCGTGCCAGTTCTTGAAGACCTGATGCGACTGCGCGGCGTAGGACGAGATGCGCGCAAGGCCCTTGGACGACAGGACCGGGCCGACATCGTTGAGCACGGCAGCCTTGATCAGGTTCGGGCGTAGGGTCGACAGTACCATGGTTATCAGCCCGCCCATCGACGTGCCCACGAAGATCGCCTGGCCGATGCCCAGGCTGTCGCAGAGGTCGAGGATGTCGCGGGCATAGGTCCAGATGTGGTAGTTCATCGGGTCCTGATCTTTTTCAGACAGGCCGCGGCCACGAATGTCGGGCACGATAACACGACGGTCGAGCGCGGCGATGTAGGGTGCGACATCTTCGAAATCGGCAGAGTTGCGCGTCAGGCCATGCAGGCAGACAACCGGCAGCCGCACGCGGCCCGAGCTGGCCGGATAGTCGCGCGCATAGAGCCTTAAGCCGTCATCCGTCGACCACCACCGGTCCTGGTAGGCCGGCGGCTTCCGCAACAAGAGACCGCGATCGGAATGATGCATTTCGCCCGCCTCATGATCCGGGTGACGCTGCGAGGACGGTTTCAGACTGAGCAAGAGGCCACCTGATTGGGGAAAAGTTAACCCTGATTGATGATTCTTTACAGCAATTCACTCATTTTGCGCGTAAAAAATGCATGATTTCAGCGGTCGCGGAGCCTTGTCTTGCTTTTTGCCCGCACTGTGGCTATGAGGCGGCATCGGGTCGCTCAGGACGGCCCGGCCCCGCGAAAGGCGCGTGCCCTCCTGACGGATGATATCCAGACACCACAATCTGCTCTTTTGCGGTCTTCACGGGATGGGGAAAAGACCGATAGCAAAGGAGTTTTACCATGCCTGAACAGGCAAACCTTTCCATCGATTCCCTTAAACGCGATGCCGCGCGCCTGCTCAAACAGGCCCGTGCCGGTGATGAAGTCGCGCTCAAGCGCTTTGCCTTTCTGCGCAGTCCGCCCGAGACGCTGCAACTGAAGCACGCGCTGGCGGTGGTGGCCGATGAGGCCGGTTTCGACAGTTGGGCGGAGCTGAAGCAAACGCAATCCGGGCTCGATTTTTCCGAGTTTTTCGCGACGCCCTCTCTGCGCGACAGCCTCAATCCGTGGTTCAGCAATTACGAAGAGGCCAAGGCGTTCCATGTTGCCGATGGCGGTGTTTTGTTGCCGTACCGCCACCACTTCTTCGTTAGTTCGCTGGCCATGCTGGAACGGCTGGGTTTCGAGACCGACCACCCAGACTAGCGCGACATCGGCTACGACTTCGTCCGGCCGGCGTCGGAGGCCGCGCACGCCCGGATTAAGGCCCGTTTGCAACGTTGGTTCGCCGGGCGCTGAATTTGCGCCTCTCCAGCTTGCTGGAGAGGCAGCAAGCGCATTAACGCCTGGAGATCAGATTGTGCATCCGGCGGTTGGTTACCGCACCCGGCACGCGGTTGAGCTTGATCAGCCCTTCCGGCTCGCCCCACAGGTCGTAAGCATCGGCCTTGGTCACCTTGGCCTTGACGATGTCGCCGGCTTTCAGGCCCGTAAAACCCTTCAGGAAGATATGGCCGTCGATTTCGGGAGCATCGCCCCTGGTGCGCGCGATGGCCGTGCCGTCATTGCGGATGTCATCAACGATGGCGTCTTCGATACGGCCGACCTTGTTGGCCAGCTTCTGCGCCGAAATGCGCGAAGCCACCGCCATGAAGCGCGCCAGGCGGTCCTGCTTGACCTCTTCGGGGACGTGGTCGGGCAGCAGCTTGGCGGCCGCGCCTTCGACGTTTTCGTAGGCAAAGGCGCCGACGCGGTCGATCTGCGCCGCTTCCAGCCAGTCGAGCAGCAGGTTGAAATCGGCCTCGGTCTCACCCGGAAAGCCGACGACGAAAGTCGAGCGCAGGGTCAGGTCCGGGCAGACTTCGCGCCAGCTCTCAATCCGCTGCAACGTCTTGTCCTGGTTGCCCGGCCGTTTCATCAGTTTCAGGATCTTCGGGCTGGCGTGCTGAAAGGGGATGTCCAGGTAGGGCAGGATCCTGCCTTCCGCCATTAAGGGGATGACGGCATTCACGTGCGGATACGGATAGACGTAGTGCATCCGTGCCCACACACCCAGTTCGCCAAGCCCGCGGGCCAGGTCTTCAAACGAAGCGTCCCAGTTCTGGCCGCGCCATTCACTTTGGGCGTACTTGATATCGAGCCCGTAGGCCGACGTGTCCTGAGAGACGACCAGCAATTCCTTTACGCCCGACTTGGCTAGGGTCTCGGCTTCGCGCAGGACTTCGGCGATGGGGCGCGACGCCAGGTCACCGCGTAGGGACGGTATGATGCAAAAGGAGCAGCGGTGGTCGCAGCCTTCGGAAATCTTGAGATAGGCGTAATGCTTGGGCGTCAGTCGGACGCCGGGGCTGTCTTCGGGAACCAGTGGCCGGAAGGGATCGGGCTTGGGTGGGACGATATTGTGGACCGCGTCCATGACCGCTTCGTACTGGTGTGCGCCGGTGACGGCAGCGACGTTCGGAAACCGCGAGCGGATCAGCTCCTCTTCGCCGCCCATGCAGCCGGTGACGACGACCTTGCCGTTCTTGGCCATGGCCTCGCCGATGGCGTTCAGGCTCTCTTCCTTGGCGGAATCGAGAAAACCGCAGGTGTTGACGACCACGACATCGGCGCCGTCATAATCGGCGGCAGTGCTATAGCCTTCGCCACGCAGGCGGGTCAGGATGCGTTCGGAATCGACAAGAGCCTTGGGGCAGCCTAGTGACACAAATCCCACTTTCGGCGCGGAAATGTTAGCGGTATCATTCATTACAAAAAAGTACTTGAGTTTGATCGGGGAACAGTCTTTATGGCCCCAATAACGAAAAATATCGCCGGTTGAAAGCCAATTCCCGACTTAAGTAGTCAGGAAATTTCCGGCTGCCAGATCCAAGAGGACTTCCAATGCTGCTTTTTGCCGATACCGCCGATACCGCCATCCTGGCCGAGCTGAAAGAAGCCGGTCTCGTTGATGGCGTGACCACCAACCCGACCATCATCGCCAAGTCGGGCCGCAACATCGCTGAAGTCATCAAGGAAATCTGCGAGTTGATCGAAGGCCCGATCTCGGCCGAAGTCGCCGCGACCGATGCCGCTACCATGATCAAGGAAGGCGAAAAGCTGGCCAAGATCGCGTCGAACGTGGTTATCAAGGTGCCGCTGACGATCGATGGCCTCAAGGCGACGCGCGAGTTTTCGTCGCAAGGCCTGATGACCAATGTCACCCTGTGCTTCTCGGTCAACCAGGCGCTGCTGGCGGCCAAGGCCGGCGCGACCTTCGTGTCGCCCTTCGTCGGCCGTCTCGACGACCAGGGCGCCGATGGCATGCAGCTGATCCACGACATCCGTGCGCTGTATGACAACTACGATTTCGACACGGAAATCCTGGCTGCCTCCTTGCGCAACACCAAGCACGTCGAACAAGCCGCCCTCGCTGGCGCGGATTGTGCGACCCTGCCGCCGTCGCTGTTCAAGGACATGGTCAAGCACCCGCTGACGGACAAGGGTCTTGAAACCTTCCTGGCCGACTGGGCCAAGACGGGCCAGTCGATCCTCTGATCCTATCGAGGTTTGTGGCCTGCGGCCCCAAGTCTTACCTGATCCATAAGAAAGCCTCGCCCTTTTTGGGGGCGAGGCTTTCTTATTGGAAAAGACAGGGTTTCTGGGGTCGCGGACCCCAGACGCCATATGTTAAGCAGATTGACCACACGGTACGGGGATCATCATGCGCAAACTGTTCGGGATTGTTCTGATGTTAGCCGCCATGGCCATGCCGGCTTACGCCAAGCCTGCGCTGAAGGCCTTGACGCCCGGCGCTACCGTTCTGTTTCAGGGCGATTCCATTACCGAAGGCGGGCGCTGGCCGGGTGACGACCCAAATCACATCATGGGCCAAGACTACGCCTATATCGTCGCGGCGCAGATCGGCCTTGACTATCCCGAACGCCGGCTGCGGTTCATCAATCGTGGTGTCAGCGGCAATACGGTTGTCAATCTCGCTGATCGCTGGCAGGCCGACACGATTGCGCTCAAGCCTGACGTGCTGAGCATCATGGTCGGCGTCAACGACACCTTCTATTCGAACGGCCAGTCGATCGAGACCTATGAGCAGACCTACGACACGCTGATTGCCGAGACGCTCAAGGCGCTGCCTAATGTCAAAATCGTGCTCGGCGAATCCTTCCTGCTGCCGTCGGGTGGTTACCAGGCCGATTATGACGCTAAGCGCGCCGAACTGGCCAAGCGCCAGGCCGTTGCGCGCAAGTTGGCGGCCAAGTACAATCTGCCGCTGGTCGAATATCAGCGCGCCTTCGACGAAGCGATGAAGCAGGCGCCGGCGGAACACTGGTCGTGGGATGGCGTCCACCCGACCTATGCCGGCCATGGCCTGATGGCGCGTGAATGGATAAAGGCGGTCAATAAAGCGTGGAAATAACTGTCAGCCCCCGCACGACTCGCGAATAATCAACTTAGTCGGTATCCGCGTCATCTCGACCTTTTCGCCATCGATCAGTTTGGCCAGCGTATCGACCAATACTCGTGCGGCGGTGGTTGTGTCCTGACGGACCGTCGACAGTTCCGGATTGATGCAGGTGCAGACCCACAGGTCGTCGAAGCCCATGACCGAAACGTTCTTCGGGACATGCAGGCCGCGCTTTTGCAGTGTCTGGATGGCGCCGATGGCCAGCAAATCCGTTACGGCAAAGACGGCGTCGAACGGGATACCTTGATCAAGCAGGCGCTGCACGGCGGCGGCCCCTTCCTCACGCGAGATGAAACAGTCGATCGCCAGGGCCGGATCGACGCTCAGGCCCGCTTCGGCATGGGCACGCTTATACCCCTTGAAGCGCTCGAAAAACTCCGAATGGCGTTCGGAGGCTTCGCCGAGAAAGACGATGCGCTTACGGCCCAACCGGATCAGGTGCGCGACCGCTTCATAGGCGCCGGTTTCGTTGTCAGAGCCGACAAACAGGTCGGGTTCGTCCTGCATGACCGGGCCAAAGACGACCCACGGCTCGCCGATTTCCCGCAGGACATCGACCTTCTGCTTGTAGGTTTCGAAATCGCGATAACCGAGGAAGATGATCCCATCCGCGCGGCGGGCAAAGCCATAATCAGCGCCCCAGTTGGCGCTTTGCTTTTGCAAGCTCACTAGCACATCGACGCCCTTGTCGCCGGCATAGTCGAGGATCGAACCGATCAGCGGCAGAAAGAAGGGATTGATGCGGCTGTCGTCGCTGTCGAGGTCTTCGGACACCAGAACGGCGATGGTGTTGATCTTTTTCGAGCGCAGTTTGCGGGCGTTGATATCGACCGTGTAGTTGAGTTTGGCGGCGGCTTCATAGACGCGGCGCCGGACGTCCTCGCTGACCGGATAGGTGTTCGACAGGGCGCGCGACACGGTCGCCTGTGAGACGCCGGCCAGGGCTGCGATGTCGAAGGAGGTGGGGCGCTTCATGGCATCTTTGTTGTTATTCACGGCAGCATGACAGGATATGCCGCCCTGTCAATCAAGGTAGGCCCCAATGACCTCGGCTACCCAGTCCATAAAGGCGCGGACGCGGCGAGCCTGATGCCGGCGGCGTGGATAGACAAGCGCGATCGGCAATGGTTCCGCGCGATATTGGGGCAGGACCTCGACCAAGGATCCATCCGCCAGGCTGTCCTGTAGGCCCGATTTCGGCGCCTGGATGATGCCAAGGCCTGCCAGGGCAGCGCTGTTATAGGCGGCGGTGTTGTTGACACTGAGCACGCCAGACACCGGTCGGCTCTGATAGGTCTGGCCGTCCCAGTATTCGAAGCCGAACGGCTTGCTGCCCAACTGCATGACGTAATGGATCAGCCGGTGGTGGTCGAGATCATCCAGCGTCTCAGGCATGCCGAAGCGGGCGATATAGGCGGGACTGGCGACATTGCACATCGGCATGGCGCCCAACTGCCGCGCCATCAGGCCGGAATCGCCCATGATGCCGGCGCGGATGACGCAGTCGAAGCCTTCAGCGACAACATCGACGCGCCGGTCGGTGCAGCTCAATTCGATCTCGAGACCGGGATGGCGGTCGAGAAACTGCGCTAGGTTAGGGATGATGTGGTTACGCGCCATGGCGACCGGCATATCGACGCGCAATGTGCCGGTCAGTTCCGCCGGCGCGTGCAGAAACATACCGTCCATGTCTTCGAGATCGGCCAGCAGGTCGCGCGCCCTGTCGAGATAGGCCTGGCCGTCGTGAGTCAACTGGACGCGGCGCGTGGTGCGATAGAGCAGCTGCACGCGCAGGTGTGTTTCCAATTGCAGCACGGCGGCTGATACGCTCGACTTTGGCAGGCCCAGAGAAATGGCGGCTTGGGTAAAGCTCGACAGTTCGGCGACACGGACAAACGCGGTGATGGCGTCGAGCTGGTTCATTGTCTCAAAAATCCGAACAGTGATGTCGCTTTTGCGAAATTTATCCGGAATGAGCGATCAAGTAAATGTTGGCACGCAAACAGACAGGAGGTTCCAATGACTATTGCACTGATCACCGGCGGCAGCCGCGGCCTGGGCCGCAACATGGCCCATCATCTGGCGGCCAAGGGCGTCGATATCATCTTCACCTATCATTCCAATCGCGAACAGGCGGATAGTCTTGTCGCCGAACTGAAGCAGATGAACCGTACGGCGGTCGCTTTGCAACTCGATACGAGCAAGGTTTCGACGTTCGCGGGCTTTGCCGAGGAAGTCCGATCCGCGTTGAAGACGACATGGAATTCCGATCGCTTCGACTTCCTGGTCAACAATGCCGGGACCGGACTCTATGTGCCATTCATGGAAACGACCGAAGCCCAGCTCGACGATATGGTCAACATTCACTTCAAGGGGGTATTCTTCCTGACCCAGACCTTGCTGCCGATCATGAACGATGGCGGGGCGATTTTGAACCTGTCGTCGGGCCTGGCGCGCTTCAGCTACCCAGGATCGTCCGCCTACGGATCAATGAAGGGCGCCATTGACGTTTTGACGCGCTACCTGGCCCTGGAACTGGGTCCGCGCCGTATCCGGGTGAATTCGGTGGCGCCGGGCGCCGTCGAGACGGACTTCGGTGGAGGCCGCGTGCGGGACAATGCGGAGCTCAACGCCATGCTCGCCAGTCGCACACCGCTTGGCCGGGTCGGCCTGCCGGACGATATCGGAGGAATTGTTTCGGTCTTACTGTCGGATGAGGCCCGCTGGCTGAACGGTCAGCGGATTGAGGTTTCCGGTGGCATTCACGCCTGATAGTCAGGTGCCGCTCAGATCGACGACAATGACCCGGTCGCTCAGGCGAACATCAGGAACATTTTCCGCAATGAATAACAGATAGAAGTTTGCCCCTTCCAGGGGTTTGATATCGAGCAGGTCGCCAGCGCCAAAATTATCGACATTGGCGACCGTGCCAACCGGTTGGCCCGCCGTATCGACTACGCTCATACCGATCAGATCGGTGATGTAATACTCGTCTTCATCGGGTTCCGGCAAATCGGCGCGGTCGATATAAAGCTTCAGGCCCTTGAGTTTTTCCACGGCGGTCCGGTCCGGCGCTTCCTTGGCGCGCACCAGAAGCGCGCCCTTGTGTTCGCGCGCCGCCGTGATCGACAGGACGGGCTCACCCTTTTCGTTTAGCAGCGGATCGTATTCCAGCACGCTGATCGGATCGTCCATATGGCTGATCAACTTGAATTCGCCCTGGACGCCGTGGGCGGCGCCGACCTGCGCGACGAAGATGAATTGGGATTTGCTCATGGTGTGCGCATAATCAATAGGCGCGGCGAAAGCAAGTTACAGCGGCTAAAACGGAAAAAGGCCGGAGCTTGGGCTCCGGCCTTTCCGTAATCAATTCCGAACGCCTCAGGCTTCTTCAGCCGGGGTTTCTTCAGCAGCAGGCGCCTCTTCGGCAGCCGGAGCGTTCTTGGCTTCTTCGGCTTCAGCCTTCGCAGCGGCTTCGGCGTCCAGACGGTCCTGCTCGCGCTGGGCGCGTTCAGCGGCACGTTCCTGAGCCTTCTTGCCCGGCGTACCCTTTTGCGGGTTGTTGCCGTGTTCCCACTTCACCAGGCCTTCTTGCGACAGGAAGCGCGCGACGCGGTCGGTCGGCTGGGCGCCTTTCTTGAGCCATTCCTGGATGCGCTCGACCTTCAGCGTGACGCGCTGGGCGTCCTTCGGCAGCATCGGGTTGTAGGTGCCGACCTTTTCGATGAACTTGCCGTCGCGCGGAGCGGCGGCGTCAGCGATGACGATCGTGTAGTAAGGGCGCTTCTTGGAGCCACCGCGGGACAGACGAATCTTAAGCATTGTATATTCCTAACTTGCTATTTCTTGGTTGGGTCGAACGGCTTTGCGCCGGGGAGACCCGGCAGGCCACCGAACAGGCCCGAAGGAGGTTTGGCGCCGCCCAATCCGGGAAGCTGGCCGGGAAGTCCGCCCGGCAGGCCACCGGCCCCGAGCTTTTTCAGTTGTTCGAGATCGGGCCCGCCGGGACCGCCCAAAGCATTGGGGTCCATGCCCAGCTGCTTGGCCATTTCCTCGACATTGGGCGGCTGGCCGCCAGCGCCCATACCGAACATCTTGGCCATCTGGCCCATCATGCCGCGGCCGTTGGAACGCGCCATGGCCTTGAAGGTGTCGGCCATCTGGCGGTGCTGTTTCAGCAGACGGTTGATTTCCTGCACCTCGACGCCAGCGCCGGCGGCGATACGGCGCTTACGCGACGCATTGAGGATATCGGGCTTCTTGCGCTCGATCTTGGTCATGGACGAGATGATCGCCACCTGGCGGTCGAAGGTCTTGTCCGTGATGTTCGATTCTTCGATCTGCTTCTTGACCTTCTGTACGCCCGGCAGAAGTCCCATGATGCCGCCGAGGCCGCCCATGCGCTTCATCTGCTGGAGCTGGGTCGCCAAGTCGTCGAGGTCGAACTGGCCCTTAGCCATCTTCTTGGCGGCAGCGGCGGCCTTGGCGGCGTCGAGCTCCTGAGCCGCCTTTTCGACCAGGGCCACGACGTCGCCCTGGCCCAGGATGCGGCCGGCGATCCGGCGGGCGTCGAAGACGTCGAGCGCGTCGATCTTTTCGCCGGCGCCGAGAAACTTGATCGGCAGGCCGGTCGTGGCGCGCATCGAAAGCATGGCGCCGCCACGAGCGTCACCGTCGGCGCGCGTCAGGATCAGGCCAGTCAGAGGCAGACGCTCATGGAAGGCGGCGGCCGTACGCACGGCGTCCTGGCCGGTCAGGCTGTCGGCAACCAGGAAGGTCTCGGTCGGGTTGGAAATCCTGGCGATATCAGCCGCCTCGGCCATCAGCGCTTCGTCGAGCGTCGTGCGGCCGGCGGTATCGAGGATCAGGACGTCGAAGCCCTGGATCTTGGCGGCCTGGAGGGCGCGGCGGGTGATGTCGAGCGCGCTCTGGCCCGCGACGATCGGCAGGAAGTCGACGCCGACCTGCTCGGCCAGGATCTTCAGCTGCTCCATGGCCGCCGGACGGCGGGTGTCGAGCGAGGCCAGCATGACCTTCTTGCGGTCGAACTTCGACAGGCGCAGGGCCAGCTTGGCGGTCGTGGTCGTCTTACCCGAACCCTGCAGACCGGCCATCAGGATGACGACCGGCGGCACGGCATTGAGATTGAGCGGCTCGGCCTCTTCGCCGCCCAGCATCTCGATCAGGCCGTCATAGACGATCTTGACGACCTGATCGGCGGGGCGGACCGCCTTGATGATCTCTTCGCCGGTCGCCATCTCCCGGGCGCGCGTCATGAACTGACGCACCACCGGCAGGGCGACGTCGGCTTCGAGCAGGGCGACGCGGACTTCGCGCAGGGCCTCGTCGACGTCCTTTTCCGAAAGGACGCCGCGACCCGACAGGCGGTCGAATAGACCGGACAGGCGCTCGTTCAAACTGTCAAACATGCTCGTTCTTCCTCTGGCGCTTCACGCCTTTGCCGCAAACAGAAAATCCCCGAGGGCGCCACGCGCTGTCGGGGAGCCTTCCGATCCTCGTTGCATCTGTATGCAGGGTCGTGATCGAGAAGGGTTTGAAACAAGGGCGCAAAAGGCTTGCGCGGATGTGGCGGTTGCAATGCGCTAAACGAGCCCAAGAGTCAAGCCTTAGCAGAGACTGGTCTTTGCTTCGATTGCCTCATACGGTAAATGCTGGCTTCGTTTCTGGAGAGCGCAAATGACTCCCACATCCGAAGCGCCAGCCGCCGTTCCTGTCCTGCCTGAGGTGCGAAAGCGCAGTCTGCGCCTGTTGGTCAACGAAATCGACGACCTGCTCAAACCGCTGGGCTATGTGCGCGAGAAGACGGGCCGGGGCGATGTCTGGATAAGGCGCACCCTGGCGACCCAGACCTATGTCCATATCCAGAAAAGCAAGCATGGCGATGGCTGCTTCATCAATATCGGCCATGAGCCAGGGGCTTACAAAGGAGAGGTGCCGTCATTCCGCAATGGCACGTCGCAACGGCTGGGTCGGCTCCTTGACGATGTGGCGGATGCCAATCGTCTCGATATGTTGAAATACGACCTGCTCGACGGGGCATCGCCCTTGCGGCGAGAGGTGGTCGACCTCATCCGCGACAGGGCTGTGCCGTATCTGGCGAAATTCCACACCAGTCTGGATCGCCTCCTGACCCGGCTTCTAAAGCCACTGATTGAAGGGAAGCGCGGCTAGGGTCTGCCAGGGTTGGTGCAGGGCCGCGATGGCGCGCCGTCCATTCTCGCTCATCCGGCCAAGGTCAGCGCGGGTATCGGTCGACTCGCGAATAGCAGCCGCCGCAGCGTCGAGGTCGGGCTCGGCCCACACCTGATCAGGGTCGTTTTCCAGACCCGTATAAGGTCCTTCGCGGTCATCGATGCGGATCATTTCGGCAGGGATCAGCCAGGCATTGTCCCTGGTCATGAAATCGACATTGCCCGACCATCCGGTGGCGATCACCGGCACGCCGGCCGCCATGGCTTCGGCCAGCGGCAGTCCGAAACCTTCGGAGCGGTGCAGGGACAGGACAGCGTCGAACGAAGCGATGAAGGTGTCCATGTCGGCGTCGTTCAGCGCCTCGCTGATCAGCTGGATGTCAGCGCGCTCGGACAGGATGGCGTTCAGCCGCTGTTCGGTAGCGCGGTCCATGCTCAGGTCGCTGACCTTCAGCGTCAGACGGGCGGTTTCCGCCGGAACTGGAAAGGCGCGGGTCCAGGCGTCGATACTGCCCCACGGGTTCTTGCGCACGTTTGACGATTTGACGTCGAACAGGCTCAAGACCTCGCACAGTTCGGGTTGAAGACCGAAGGTCTGGCGGATGGCAGTAATTTCGGCATGGCCGTGCGGCGCCGGCAAGGGCACCGGATGCGGCATGACGCGCAGGCGCAAGCTTAAATCATCCCGCCCGGCAGCAGCGAAGGTCCGGGCCACGGCGTCGTGGACGAAGCCGCTAGGCACCCAGATTTCGTGAAGATACTCAGCCGCAAACACCCAGCTTTTCGGCGCTTTCGGCGTTTCCCACGCCCAGAAGCCGATGCGATAACGATCTGCCCAGCTTTTCGGGTCATGGGCCAGGAAGGCGACGAGGGCTTCGGCAGGGTTGGCGTGGATATACCAGACGCCACCCCGGCCCGGCAGCGCCATCCCACTTTGCACAAAACGCTTAAAAGCTGGGCGAAGGTCATATTCAGTGAACGTATAGCCTGCGGCCTTAAACGCCGAGGCCGATAGCCGGCCGGCCCGTCCAATGCCCAGATTTTCATTCAAGAAGCCTGAGACGACGAAATCACCAGGCTTGAGTGTCGCGTCTTTCGCCTTGACCCAGGACCGGCTGCGCCACCTCGCCAGACGCTCGATGGCGCCGTGGATGAGGGGCAGTCGGATGCGAAGGGGAAGGCGCCTGAGGCTCATGCGAGGTCCGGATCAGTTTGCGCCGAACCTATAGCAAAACGGATGCAGCTTTAAAGCCCCAGCCACTTGCGGCGTTGCGTCCAATAGGACTGGAAGCGATCGGCCTGGATGTCATTCTCGAACGTCACAACCTTAACCTGGTCGGCACCGCGCGTATCGGCGCGGACGGAAATGGCGTCGGCTTCGCCTATGGCAGCGGCTTCAACGAATTTAAAGAAAGCGCCGAAAAAAGCTTCCTGCTCCGACGCCGAGTTTACGTTGAATTCTACACTGACCACGCTACACCTCTTAATTTCCCAGCGACCTTATGGCTGTGAAGCCCTTAGGGTCGATGTGAAGCCCGCGGCAATAATGTCAAGTTTCGACAAAAGTGTGCACTGCACCATAGGAAGTGAAGCGCAAATGCGGGCGCGAGTCAAAGATTAAACGATTTTCAGGGGGCCAGTCTTAACCAGTGTGACGTGATTGTCGCAAAAATACAAAAATCATCCGCATTCCGGTAACGGCGGGAACTTTTTTGCCATTATGAAACAGGTGTTTAAGCCGTTGTGCCAGAGACCGTCGAATGAAACAAATCTGGCTTAGGCGACCTTTACAGGGCTGTTCGATTCGATTTTGGCATCCGGTTGTAACAGCTTTTTGATGTTACGGGCGGCCTGGCGGATGCGGTGTTCGTTTTCAACCAGGCCAATACGGACATAGCCTTCACCATACTCGCCGAAGCCAAGACCTGGTGCGACGGCGACGTGCGCCTCCTCGATCAGCAGCTTGGCGAATTCGATCGAGCCCATGTGCTCGAACTTCGGCGGGATCTTGGCCCAGGCAAACATGGACGCCGGCGGCGGCGGAATGTCCCAGCCGGCGCGTTTCATCGACTCGATCAGCACGTCACGGCGCGCCTTATAGGTCGCGCGGATCTCATCGACATTGTCCTGCGGGCCGTTGAGCGCGGCCGCGGCGGCGACTTGAATTGGCGCGAAACCGCCGTAGTCGAGATAGGATTTCACCCGCGCCAGAGCGGCGCAGATCTGGGCATTGCCGACAACCATGCCGACGCGCCAGCCGGCCATGGCGTAGGTCTTGGACAGCGAATTGATCTCGACCGAGCGTTCCATGGCGCCTTCGACCTGAAGCAGGGATGGCGGCGGGTTGTCGTCGAAATAGATTTCCGAATAGGCGATGTCGGACAGGACCAGAAGATCGTGCTTCTTCGCCAGCTTGATGACCTCCCTGTAGAAGTCGAGGTCGACCCACTGTGCCGTCGGGTTTGATGGATAGGAGACGATCATGATCGATGGCGTCGGCACCGAGTGCTTCACGGCCTTGTCGATTCCGGAGAGGTATTGCTCCGGCGACAGGGCCGGGACGTGGCGAATGACGCCACCCGCCATCAGGAAACCGAAGGCGTGGATCGGATAGGCGGGATTTGGACAGATGACCGTATCGCCGGGCGCCGTGATGGCCATGGCCAGGTTGGCAAAGCCCTCCTTGGAACCCAGCGTGGCGACGACTTCGGTTTCGGGGTTGAGTTTCACGCCATAGCGCCGGTCATAATAGCTGGCCATAGCCTTGCGCAGGCCCTGCACGCCTTTTGAGACCGAATAGCCGTGGGTCTTGGGCCTTTTGACCGTCTCGATCAGCTTGTCGACAATATGCGGCGCAGTCGCCATGTCGGGATTGCCCATGCCGAAGTCGATGACGTCGACGCCTTCGCCGCGCAGACGCGCCTTGACCTTATTGACCTCCTCGAAAACGTAGGGAGGCAGGCGGCGGATACGATAAAAGTCGCGCATGGGAAAGCAGTCTGGGAATGAACAAAACAGGAGTGGGCGACATATTGCCTATGTTTCGTCGTTTGTCATCCCACGAAATTTATAATTTTCGGAAATTTTTGCGCCATCCGGTAAAAATTGCTAATCCTCGATCAGATCGCGTAGCCGCGCCAAACGGGCATCCCAGTGGCGGGACAGGACATCGAGGCTGCGTTTGGCACGATCGATCGCGGACGCTTCCAGTTGCCAGAGCGTCGTGCGGCCGATGCGTTGGCGCCTGGCCAGGCCGGCCTTTTCAAGCACCTGAAGATGCTTGGTAACGGCCTGGCGCGTCATGGCCGTGCCGGCGCTCAGGCGCACGACGGGGGATGGCCCTTCGGCAATGAGCCGCGCGAGCAGCGCCAGGCGTGTTTCGTCGCCCAGAGCTGCGAAGACTTCGGCGGGTTCAGCGGGCAAGCCACGCCTCCACCATGTGGATTTGGGCCTCCCAGCCGCCTTCGTTTGACGTAAAGGCCTGCTCGCGGCGTTCGGGCGGAAGCTTGCTGAAGCCTGACTCCGTGATGGTCAGATGTGTGCCGCCGTCGACCGGTTTCAGCGCAAAGGTTACAAGAGTCTCGGGCTCACCCGAATAGTCTTTTCCCTCGTCAACGGCATAAGGATGCCAGCGAAACGCGAAAATGGTCTGCGGTTCGATCCGATCGATGACGATATTGAACGGGTGGCCCTCATAGGGCTCTTGCATCTTCGCGATTTCGTCATTGACGACGGTCGGTGTCATCTTTCCGGCGATGGGCTGGCCGGCGACGAAAGGGCCTTCGAAGCGACAGCCGAACCATTGGCCGAATTCCGTAGAATCCGCAATCGCCCGCCACACACGATCCTGCGGCGCGTTGAGCTGAATGGTTTTGACGATGGCATCCGGTGTATCAGTCATGGCAACCTCCGGGTTGCATGATGCGCCGCGACGGCACTATTGGCAACTAAAAAGTTGCTAAAATGCGTATCTATGAAATGGTAGGCGGACAGCATATGCTGTAGCGATTGTTCGCCAATGAGATTCACTGATATGAAACTGCTGCCGCCTGTACTTGTTGGCATACTCGCCGTTGCCATGATCGCCAGCCGGGTCTGGTTTCCGGGCGTCGTCTTGTTCGGTCCACCTTGGGTCAATATCGGCCTGCTGGGCATTTTCGGCGGCCTTTACATCACCCTGTCCGCGGCCAGCCAGTTCCGCCATGTCCATACCAACCTCAAGCCGTTCAAAGACCCGGACGTATTGGTCACCGATGGCATGTTCAGGATGAGTCGCAACCCGATGTATCTCGGCTTCGCGCTGTTTCTGGCCGGCATAGCGATCGGTACGGGCGCACTGATCCCGTTGATCCTGGCGGTGGTGTTTGTCGTTATCGCCGACCGCTGGTATATCCGTTTCGAGGAACAGGCAATGCAGCGGGTGTTCGGCGAAGCGTATGGCGACTATTGCCGTACTGTCAGGCGCTGGGTGTAGCTGGACGGCACCATGGGGGAAGAATGAACATTCTGAAGGGAGTATGCGCGGCAACCCTGCTGGCGTCTGTCCTGGTTTCGCAACCTGTCTATGCGGATAGTTGGGCGCTGCCGACACCGCAGACCTACCAAAGCGCTGACAAGACCCTGCGGTTCCGGGTCATTCCGAGCAAGCTTTCAAGTCAGCTGGAATATTTCGAAGAGAAGGTTGCTAAGGGTGAGGGTGCCGAGCCCACGGACCGGCCTCCGGCGCGCGGCATACTGGAACGCCGGAATGTCCGGCGGGCGTGGGAGGTCGTCTGGGAAAGGCCGCTTGTCAACGAAGTCGCGCCCGTTGCAGCCCTGATCTCGCCAGGCGGCAAATATGTCGTGACGTTCGACGACTGGCATGCTGTCGGCACTAGCGAGAATACCGTTGTTATCTACGCCGCCGATGGCCGTCTAATAAAGATCCTGGCTCTGCGTGACATGGTGCCTGACTTTTACGTTGAGGCTCTGCCGCGCTCGGTAAGCTCAATCGATTGGTCGGAAGGGGCGGGTTTTTCCTCGGATGGTGAAGACCTCATCATTCACTTGAATGTCCCGGATGAGGAAGCAAGGCCGAGCGTCCGCGCCTATGTCGATCAGCGCATTCGACTCAGTGACGGTTCGGTCGTGGAAAATACCTCTGCTGCATGGACAGACGCGCAGGACAAGGCCCGGGCGGCTGCTGCGTCCAAAGCGGAGGCGGAAAAGCGGCGGCTTGAAGCCTTCAAGGCTCCGTTGCTGGCGCCAGATCCGGCGAGCGAGCGGGGGTGGCACGGCTATCTCAGGGAAGCCTTTAACCGCATCGACAAGGACTGGCCTGAGCGTTCGCCATCTACGAATGTACTGCGATCGCCGGATGCCGATAATTATGCGCCCTCGGAAGGCTGGTTGAGACAAGCCCTCCTGCAGGAAGACTATCCTCGCGATGTGATCATGATCGCGACCCTGTCCCCGCCCGAACACCTGCTTACGCGCCTTGAGGCGATCATGGGCAAGGCGGCCAAGGGGTCACTGAAAGAGGTCAGGGTGTACGTCGCCCTGCCGGCTACATACACGGACAGGCTGACGGAGATTTTCAAGGCAAGTGGCGCAGAGCTGATCGTCCTTGATCCGACCAAGCCTATCCTGCAGCGGCCCGATCGGTTGCGGGACATGGAGGAGTAGCTACTCCACAGTCACCGATTTGGCCAAGTTGCGAGGTTGGTCGACATCCGTGCCTTTATGAACCGCCGTGTGGTAGGCCAGAAGCTGAATCGGCACCGAATAGACCAAGGGCGCGATAAATGGATCGCAGGCCGGATTGCGGATAACCTTCAACGTCTTGGCAGCATCGCCGGATAGCGCCGGGACCTTTTCAGGTACATCGGTGATCATGACGACGCGACCGCCGCGTGCCGCGACTTCCTGGACGTTCGATGCGGTTTTCTCGAACAACTCATCGTCGGGCGCGATGACGACGACCGGCGTGTTTTCGTCGATCAGGGCGATGGGACCATGCTTCAGTTCGCCAGCGGCATAGCCTTCGGCGTGGATATAGCTGATTTCCTTCAGCTTCAGCGCGCCTTCCAGCGCCAGCGGGTACATGGCGCCACGGCCCAAGTAGATGACGTCGCGCGCCTTCGACAGGTCATAGGTCATACGCGTGATCTCGGCGTCCATCTTCAGCGCCTCGGCGATCAGGCCCGGCGCCTCCAGGAGCGTGCGGACGAGATGCGCCTCGTCGTGCGTCGTGATCTTGCCGCGTTGACGGGCGGCGGCAATGCATAGTGCAAGGAGCGCCGACAGCTGCGAGGTAAAGGCCTTGGTCGAGGCGACGCCGATTTCCGGGCCGGCGTGGGTCGGCCACAGGATGTCGGCTTCGCGTGCCATGGTCGAGGAGTGGACATTGACCAAAGCCGCCGTCTTCAACCCTTGCGACTGACACCAGCGCAGTGCGGCCAGTGTGTCGGCGGTTTCGCCCGACTGCGATACGGCAATCGCCAGCGTGCCAGGTGTCACCGCCGGGCTGCGGTAGCGGAATTCCGAGGCGACCTCGACATCGACCGGCAGTCCGGCCAGCTTTTCGAAGGCGTAGCGCGCGATCGACCCGGCATAGTAGGCCGTGCCGCAGGCGATGATCTGGATGCGCGCGATGTCACCGAAATCGACAGCGGCCTTGATGTCGTCACGCACGCGGGCGGCCACCGGATCGAGATAGGCTGACAGGGTCCTTTGGCAGCTTTCCGGCTGTTCGTGGACTTCCTTTTCCATGAAGTGGCGATAAGCGCCTTTTTCGACCAGGGCGGCGGAGGCCGACACATGGGTCAGCGGGCGGTTGACCAAAGACCCCTTGGCGTCGAAAACCTGCGCCCCGCCGCGCGTGACGATGGCCCAGTCGCCTTCTTCGAGATAGGTGACGCGCTGGGTGAACGGTCCGACCGCCAGGGCGTCGCTGCCTAAAAACATCTCGCCATCTTCGCCCCAGCCAACGACCAGCGGCGAGCCACGCCGCGCACCGAGCAGCAGCTCGGCTTCACCTTTGATCAGGATGGCCAGGGCGTAGGCGCCGTGCAGGCGATCTAGCACGCTCTTGAAGGCATCCTTTGGGGTCGCGCCGCTATTCAGCGCCTGATCGAGGAGGTGGGCGATGACTTCGGTATCGGTGTCGGACGAAAATTCATGGCCCTTGGCCTTGAGTTCGCTTTTCAGCTCCGCGAAATTTTCGATAATGCCGTTGTGGACGACGGTGACGCGGCCGGCGCTATGTGGGTGGGCATTGCGGACGCTTGGCGCTCCGTGAGTCGCCCAGCGCGTATGGCCGATGCCGACATTGCCGGCCACGGGTTCTTTATCGATAACGGCTTCGAGGTTGCGGATCTTGCCTTCGGCGCGGCGGCGTTCGGGCCCGTTTTCGGTCTGGACCGCGATACCGGCCGAATCGTAGCCACGGTATTCGAGGCGCCGTAACGATTCCAGAAGACGAGGGGCGACGTCCGAATTGCCGATGATGCCGATAATGCCGCACATATGGTCTTGTTCCCGCAGTCTTTAGAAAATACGCGTCCTCCATATCAGAGAAGCCGTGAGGGAGGCGTAAATTGCCGTGACAAAAAATTACACGGCAAAGCTTAAAACCTTATGGAAAATCGGTTGTTAAGACTTGCGCCGTAACATTGGGAACGAAGATGTGAGTGGCGGGGGCGGGGTACGGGTTTATAAACCTCCGGCACGGTTTTCGCATCGAAACCGATAATACCAATTACTTGACACAGAGTGCGAATGAGCCAGCGAAAGTATTTTGGCACCGATGGCATCCGAGGCCGCGCCAACGCCTTCCCAATGACAGCCGAAGTCGCCTATCGCGTCGGCATGGCCGCCGGCAAGATGTTCATGTCCGAGACGGATCGCCGCCACCTGGTCGTCATCGGCAAGGATACGCGCCTGTCGGGCTATATGATCGAACCGGCTCTGGTCGCAGGGTTCACAAGCGTTGGCATGGATGTGCGCCTGTTCGGGCCGCTGCCGACGCCGGGCGTCGCCATGATGACGCGATCGATGCGCGCCGACCTCGGCGTCATGATCTCGGCCTCGCACAATCCGTTCGCCGACAATGGGATTAAATTATTCGGCCCCGATGGCTACAAACTATCGGACGAGGTTGAGCTGGCCATCGAAGCGCGCATGGACGGCAACATCCTGGAAGGCGTCGCCGAAGCGCACAAGCTG
The DNA here is from genome assembly GCA_946482045.1 of uncultured Asticcacaulis sp. Next base: position 4,009 of record CAMLPZ010000026.1, on the reverse strand, counting down.
GGCCGCGTCCAGCGTTTGGATGACGCTCAGGCGCGCTATATCGAAATCGCCAAGGCCAGCTTCCCGCGCACCCTGACGCTCAACGGGCTGCGCATCGTGCTCGATTGCGCCAACGGCGCGGCCTACAAGGTGGCGCCGCTGGCGCTCTATGAACTGGGCGCGGAAATCTTCTCGCTGGGCGTGTCGCCGGACGGGCTGAATATCAATGAAAAGTGCGGATCTACCCAGCCGCAGGCCATGGCCGAAAAGGTCAAGGAACTGCGTGCCGATATCGGCATCGCGCTGGACGGCGACGCCGACCGCGTCGTGATCTGTGATGAAAATGGCCAAATCGTCGATGGCGACCAGATCATGGCGATCATCGCCGGCAACTGGGCTAAGAAGGGTCTGTTGAAAGGCGGCGGCGTTGTCGCAACCGTCATGTCAAATCTCGGACTTGAACGCTTTCTTAACGGTATTAAATTGAAATTGGAGCGCACCAAGGTTGGCGACCGTTACGTCATGGAGCGCATGCGCGAAGGCGGCTTCAACCTGGGTGGCGAACAGTCCGGACACGTCATATTGATGGACCACGCCACGACGGGAGATGGCCTTATGGCTGCTTTACAGGTATTGGCGGTTCTGGTCGAATCCGGTAAGACTATGAGCCAGCTGGGCCGTCAGTTCGAGACGGTTCCGCAGATACTCAAAAATGTCCGTTTCACCGGCGCAAGTCCTCTGGACACTGACGCCGTGAAACAGGCGATACGGGAGGGCGAAGAGATGCTCAAAGGGTCCGGCCGTGTGCTGGTCCGGCCTTCGGGTACCGAGCCTCTCATCCGTGTCATGGCCGAAGGCGATGACGAAAAACAGGTCAAGGCGGTTGTGAACCAGATTGCCGAGGCCATGAAAGCCTAAAACCTGGCGATAGTGGTCAGGTGAGCGTAGACGGACCAAGGGTATGAGTTTCGAACCCCAAAAGCCAGTATCTCTGTCGCGGCGTGCCGCCGTGGGTGTGCTTCTGGCCGGCCTGACCGGCAGCGCCGCCAGCCACCACCTGATCACCAGCACCGGCAGCAATGGCCGGAAATACACCAGCTTCGGACCGCAGTCCAAACCCAAGGTGCTGACGCCGCGCCATGAGTGGCCGTCGGTCGATGCCCTTGCGCAGAAAATCGTCGATCAGAAGGTCTCTCCCGCCGTCAGCGTATCCGTGATGCGCGCCGGCGACCTGCTTTATTCCAAGGGTTTCGGCGTCACGGATTTTGACTCCGGTAGCCCGGCAAGCGGGCGCAGCGGTTTCCGCATCGCCTCGATTTCCAAGCAGTTCACCGCAGCGGCCATAATGGTGCTGGCCGAGGCCGGCGCGCTGTCGGTCGATGATCCATTGTCGCGCTTCCTGCCGGCTTTTCCGCGCGCGGCCGACATCACCTTGCGCCAGATGATGAGCCATACGGCGGGTCTCGGCGACTATATCAACGGCAAGTCCGAGGAGCAGTTGATGGAGGCGCGCATGCGCGACTTCTCGTCCGACGAACTGCTGCGTATCATCGAAACGACCAGCCGCCCGCTCTACAGGGCGCAACCGGGGGCGCGCTGGGCCTATTCCAACAGCGGCTTCTCATTGTTGGGCATCGTGGTCGAACGTTTGTCGGGGCAGTCGCTTGGTGCCTTCTCGAAAAAGCATCTGTTCGATCGCGCTGGCATGACGCAAACGGCGATCGATGCAAGCTGCCAGGTGTCCGAAGGCTGCCACGGCTATCGCAACAATTTCCGCGCCCCCCATGGTTTCGACCGTGCGCAGGCTCTGGCGCCAAGCTTTATCGGCGGCGCGGGCGCCATTCGCTCGACGACCGAGGACCTAGTGCTGTGGCATGACGCCCTCTTAAGCGGAAAGGTGCTGAAGCCCGAGAGCGTACAGGCCATGCTGACCCCGGCGGTGCTGAAGAATGGCAAGCCGGCGCTGGAACGCGGCGGGCCTGAGCCGCTGGAATACGGATTCGGCCTCGGCCTCGGCCGTTATGAAAATTCGCCGTTCGCCGCCCATGGCGGACGGGTCAACGGCTTCACCGGCCACCTGCGCAGCCTGACGGGCGAGAAGCTGAGTGTGGCCATCCTGTACAACTGCGACTGCACGGGCGCCGCGGCCTTTACCGGCATGCACAAACGGCTGCGGTCCGAGGCGTTCAAGCAGGGCATGCAGGCCTAAGTTACGGGGTTGTTGGGGCCTGCGGCCCCAAGACTTTATCTTTGATATCAGAAGGTGTGGGGGTCCCGGACCCCCACACCTCATAGGTTAAGCCTGCGTATTCACCGTCTCGCCCGCGGCTTCCCCGGCATCGCCGTCATAGCCGTTCTTGGCAGGCTGGCCGCCTGCGGACTTGGCAGCAACCGCGACCATGGCCGGACGGATGACGCGGCCGAACAGCTCATAGCCGGCCTGCATGACCATGATCACACAGCCACCCTGGACGTCGTCGGAAGGCTGTTCCATCACGGCCTGGTGCAGGTTCGGGTCGAACTTGTCGCCCTTCATCGGCGCGATCTTCTTGACGCCGTTCTTTTCGAACGCGCCGGCCAGTTCCTTTTCGGTCATATCGATGCCGGCGACGAAGTTCTTGAAGGCCGGGTCGGTAATGTCCTGCGGCGCGGAGGCCAGGGCGCGCTGCAGCACGTCGGCGACGTTGAGCAGGCTGGTGGCGAAACGCTGGATGCCAAAGGCCCGTGCGTCATTGGCTTCGCGCTCGGCGCGGCGCTTGGTGTTCTCGGCCTCGGCGGCGTAGCGCAGGGCCTGTTCCTTCAGCGCGGCGTTCTCCGCCTGCAGCTCTTCGAGCGCCTTGTTGAGAAGCTCCGTGCCGTCCTGTTCCAGGTCGCCGGTTTCAGGAGTTTCCGTCTGTTCACTCATATCGAATAGGTCCTCAAAGGTTAGCCGCCCTTAATCGAGCAGGCGGCCCAGAATCTTGGCTGTGTAGTCCACAAGTGGGATGATGCGCGCATAATTCAACCGGGCCGGGCCGATGATGCCGATAGCGCCGACCACCTTGGGTCCGTTGCCACGACCGTCGCTCATCATGTAGGGCGCTGCAATAACAGCCGAGCCCGATAAAGAAAACAGTTTCGACTCGGCGCCGATGAAAATTCTCACCCCTTGCGCCTCGCGGACGTCGTCGAGCAGGTCGATCAGCTCTTCCTTCTGCTCCAGATCGTCGAACAAAGATCGGACGCGCTCCAGGTCTTCCTGGGTTTCGGCGCCGTCGAGCAGATTGGCGCGGCCCCGTACGATCAGCGAGCGCTTCTCCTTGTCGCCACCCGACCAGACGGCCAGTCCGGCCTCGATCAGGGTCGCCGCCGCCTCATCCAGCATCTGGCGTTCCTGTTCAAGCTCGGTCTTCAGCGCCATGCGCGCTTCGGCTAAAGTCCGGCCCTTCAGGCGGGTATTGAGATAGTTCGACGCCTGCTGCAGCACCGACGGCGTCATGCCGCCCTGCAGCGGCATCAGGCGGTTTTCCACCCGTCCGTCGTCATATACCAGCACGGCCAGGGCCTGTTCGGGACTTAACGAGATGAATTCGACGTGCTTGACGCCGGCTTCGAAAACCGGGGTCATGACGAGCCCCGCGCCGCCAGCCAGGCCAGACAGCAGGTTGCCGGCCTGATGCAGGGCTGCGTCGAATGTATTGCCGCGCGCGGTCAAACGCGTTTCGATGTCGCGCTTGGCCTCTTCGCTAAGGTCGCCAATCTCCAGCAGACCATCGACAAACAGGCGCAGCCCCTGGTGGGTCGGCAGGCGTCCAGCGGAGGTGTGCGGCGCGGACAGAAGGCCAAGCGCCGACAGGTCCTGCATGGTGTTGCGGATCGACGCAGGTGACAGATGCACGCCGCCCTTGGACAGGGTGCGCGAGCCTACGGGTTCGCCGGTCTCGAGATAGGTTTCGACCACATGGCGGAAGATATCGCGCGCCCGAGCGTCGAGTTCGCTTAAAGGTGCGGTCGAGTTCATCAGGCTCGACATGTGGGGAGACCGTGTCAT
>CAMLPZ010000025.1 GCA_946482045.1 uncultured Asticcacaulis sp. | reverse complement strand
TCGCACCCGTCGCCAAGGTCATCGCCGAACGCTCGCGTCTGCTGTGCTTCGATGAGTTGCAGGTCACCGACATCGCCGATGCCATGATCATTGGCCGGCTGTTCCAGGCCCTGTTCGAACGCCGCGTCGTGCTGGTCGCGACATCGAACCGCGCGCCGGACGATCTCTATAAGAACGGTCTGAACCGCGACCTGTTCGTGCCGTTCATCGACATGATCAAGGCGCGTTGCACCCTGGTCGAGGTCGCAGGCCCGCGCGATTTCCGCATGGATCGCCTTCGCGGCCATCAGACCTACTTCTTCCCGTCTACCGCACCGGAACAGGTCGCTGCCTTCAACGGCCTGTGGACCGACATGACCCGGCTTAATACCGAAATGGAAGCGGTCTTGACGGTCAATGAGCGCAAGTTGACCTTCAAGCGCGCCGCCGGCCCCTTGTTGCGCGCCACCTTCTCGGAGCTGTGCGGCGTCTATAACGGACCGGCCGACTATCTCGAAATCGCCGAGCGCTTTACGACGGTATTTATCGAGAATGTGCCGGTACTGGGACCGCATAACCGCAACGAAGCCCGCCGCTTTGTGACCCTGATCGATGCGCTGTACGAGGCTTCGGCCAAGACGGTCATCCTGGCCGAGGCAGAGCCGGCGAAGCTTTATCCGGCCGGAGATGGCGCGTTTGAATTCGAACGCACGGTGTCGCGCCTGGAAGAAATGCGCTCCGAGGACTACCTCAACCGGCGCTGATATTAAGCAAGATACCCCACCACCACGACCGTAAACGGTCGCGGTCCCCCTCCCCAGCAAGCTGGGGAGGTATAGGTTATTGCGAGCGCTGAAATTTTCTATACCTCCCTGGCTTCGCCGGGGAGGGGGACCGCCGCGATTTATCGCGGGGGTGGTGGGGTTTCTTACTTTAGTTCCGCAATGAACAGAATCGCCTGTGCCTGTTCCAGATGCAGGCGCTCGACCATCTCGCCATTGACCGAGATCACGCCGTCATCTGAGCCCTTAAATGCCGCGACCACAGCCTTGGCCCAGGTAATCTCAGCCTCCGAAGGCGAAAACGCCCGGTTGGCGCCTTCGATCTGGTTGGGATGTATCAGCGTCTTGCCGTCAAAGCCCAGACTGCGCCCCTGTTCGCATTCCGCCGCAAAACCGGCTTCATCCGCGTGCTGATTATAGACACCGTCGAGCACGATCAGGTCGTGGGTGCGGGCATGCAGCACGATCTGTGAAAGCGCCGTGGCGATATCCTGGCGGCCATCCATCGGCCGGGTGCGCAGGCCCTTGCGCAGGTCATTCGGCCCGGCAATCAGGCCTTTCAGCCCGACAACGGCAGCGATCTCCGCCAGATTGACAACGCCGCGCGGCGTTTCGATCATCGCCCATACGCCCGCCCCGTTAGGTAATGAAGCGCGCACCGCATGAAGCGCTTTGGCTGTTTCCACCTTGGGGACAACAATGGCCTCGATGGCGTGGTTGCGCAGCAAATGGCCCAGCGCATCGACGGTCGCAGCCGTATGGCGGGGATCGATCCGCACCAGAATATGCCGGGCTTGAAACCCGCCGGCTTCCAGCGTGACGACCAGTCCGGCCAGGGCGCCTGCCCATCCCTGGGGTCCCACGGCGTCTTCGAGATCGAAGATCAGCGCGTCGCAATTCAGTCCCGCCGCCTTGTTCAACGCCTTCGCATTGCCGCAGGGTACGAACAGGGTGGACCGATATCGGGCGGTCGTCATGAGCTAACCCCTTGGCCTTATTGAAACTAAGTAGTGCCGCCTCAGGGAAACCTCTTGTAAGGACAGCCAGCCGACCTCATATTGATCTCAGTCGGACCGTCAGGCTTTATCGCCTGCGACCTGTCCGGACAAGATTTTAATGGGAGCTAAACCCTATGGCCGACTATGACAGTCGCTCAATTCAAGGCCGCAAGGCCTCCGCGCAGGACGTCGAAATCGACGCGGGCCTGCGCAAATTCATGCTTGGCGTCTATAACAAGATGGCGCTGGGTCTGTTGCTGACCGGTGCCCTGGCCTATGCCGCGGCCACCGTGCCTGCCATTTCTGCCCTGATGTTCCGCACCAATGCGGCGGGTAATTTTGCCGGCTACACCATCCTTGGCTATGTCATCAGCTTTGCCCCGGTCGTCCTGCTGCTGGGCTCCAGCTTCTTCCTGCGTAACCCCAGCGTAGCGACAACCTCGCTGCTCTATTGGGCAGTGGTCGCCCTGATCGGCCTGTCGACGGGCGCCAACTTCCTGCTCTACACGGGCGGTAGCCTGGCCACGACCTTCTTCGTGACGGCGGCGGCCTTCGGTGGCCTCAGCCTCTATGGGTATACGACCAAGAAGGACCTGTCGGCGTGGGGCAAGTTCCTGTTCATGGCCGTCATCGGCCTGATCATCGCCTCGGTGGTGAACATGTTCATGCAGAGCGGCATCTTCTACCTGATCATTTCGGCGGCCGGCGTGCTGATCTTCTCGGCGCTCATCGCCTTCGAAACCCAGAACCTGAAGAGCACCTACTATCAGCTGGGCGGCAGCGAAGCCGGCATGGCCATGGCGACCAACTTCGGCGCGCTGAGCCTCTACATCAGCTTCATCAACCTGTTCCAGTTCCTGCTGGCCTTTATCGGCATCCGCCGCGACTAAGCGGCCAGCACTGTCTGAATGCAAGAAACCCCGGAAGGCGACTTCCGGGGTTTCTTGTTGTACGTTGTTTGCTGACAAACCTAGACGCCCATGCCCTGCTTGGTCGCTTCGGCGCGCTTCTTGAGCAGTTCGTCAAACGCCCCCCAGACGCCCTGGTCGCCGGTCCACTGGCCCTTGGTGGCGGCCTTGGAATATTCCGTGGCGCGGGCTTCGAAGAAGTTGGCGTGCTCGACGCCCGACAGCAGGACCTGCAGCCACGGCAGCGGGTTTTCCTTCACGCCGCCATAGACTTCCGGCAGGTCGAGCTGGCGCAGGCGCCAGTCGGCGATGTAGCGGATATAGGCCTTGATGTCCTCGGGCGTCATGCCCTGGACCGGACCCATTTCAAACGCCAGGTCGATGAACTTGTCTTCCATCGATACGACCGTTTTGCAGCAGTCGACGATGTCGTCGGCCACCGACTTGGTGACGGCTTTCGTTTCCTTGTTGAAGGCGTGATAGAGCTTGATAATGCCTTCGCAGTGCAGGCTTTCGTCGCGCACCGACCACGACACGATCTGGCCCATGCCCTTCATCTTGTTGAAGCGCGGGAAGTTCATCAGCATGGCGAACGAGGCGAACAGTTGCAGGCCTTCGGTGAAGCCGCCGAACATGGCGAGCGTGCGGCACACATCGGCTTCGGTGTCGACGCCGAACGTGCCCATATAGTCGTGCTTGTCGCGCATGGCCTGATAGTCCATGAACGCGCCGAATTCCGACTCTGGCATGCCGATCGTTTCCAGCAGCAGGGCGTAGGCGGCGATATGGACGGTTTCCATGTTCGCGAAGGCCGACATCATCATCTTGATTTCGGTCGGCTTGAAGACGCGCGAATAGCGTTCCAGGTAGTTGTCCTGAACCTCGATGTCCGACTGCGTGAAAAAGCGGAAGATCTGTGTCAGCAGGTTGCGCTCGTTGTCGTTGAGCTTGGTCGCCCAGTCCTTGCAGTCCTCACCCAGCGGCACCTCTTCCGGGATCCAGTGGACCTGCTGCTGCTTGCGCCAGTATTCGAAGGCCCACGGGTAACGGAAGGGCTTGTAGGAATGGCTGGGGGTCAGGAGACCGGCCTTGGACTGCGACAAAATCAGTGAGCTCATTTTACCATTCCCGAATCGAGGTTACGCGCCACTTGGCCGGAGCATATTCACCACAGCTAGTGGTTAATGACCAGTAAACATCTAAATCTAGTGTGTCGTTTTTGGGGATATTTTTCACCGGCCTTTTCCGCGTGGGAATCAGGGCGTGACGAAACAAAAGGTTAACGGGATCGCAAGGGAGAGTCGAGGGTAAATCCCTTCTCCCTGCTTGGGGGTATAGCGCAGCGAAAGCTGTACTTTCGCTGCGCTATACCCCGTAAACAGAGAAAGGGGACCTAAGATCCTGTCGCCTTCAGCGAATCCCACGACCGGGTTAAAGGCGCCGCGCCCGGCTTGGCTTGCTGGCTTTGCAGCCAGGCGAGGTTGGCTTCGGCCTGGGCGGGCGGCAGGTCCTGGCGCAGCAGCTTTTCTGCCTCGGCCAGATTGCCGGACAGGCCCAGCACCAGGGCCAGGTTCTGGCGGACCTGCATGGTCGCGTCGCGTTGCGCCACTGCGGTGCGCAGCAGGGTTTCGGCGCCCGCCAGGTCGCCGGCCTCGGCCTTGGACATGGCGATATTGGTCAGGACCGACGGGTTGTCGGGCGACAGCTTGAGCGCCATGGCCCACGCGCCTTGCGCATCTTCCGGGCGCCGTGTCTGGTCATAGGCGACGCCCAGCAGCGAGTAGGCCTGCCAGGTATTGGGCTTCAGCTCGATGACGTGCTTGAGCGGCTCTATGGCGTAGAAGGCATTGCCGGCGGCGATATGCGACTTGCCGGCGGCCATCAGGACCTGGATGTTGTCGGGCGCGAACAGCAGGACCTTCTGCGCCGTATCGGCGGCTTCGGCATTGTGACCGATGGCGCGCTGAGCATTGGACAGATGCAGGCCGATCTCGGCATTGGTCGGGTCGCGGCTGAACTGGGCTGCGAAAAAGGCCGCCTGGGCCAGCGGATCGGCGCGCAGCGCTTTTTCGATATCGGCCTTGGTCGCCTTGCGGAAGGTGTCGGGTTCGACGGTCGGCGTTAAGTTGTTTGCCGGGCCGCCCGGCTTGTCCTTCTTGCCGAACAGGCCTGCCGAAGCTGGCGAGGCGGCGGCAAGCGCAACGGCAATCAGGCAGAAGGAAAGGCGGTTACGCATGGATGCCTCTTCGAGTAAAGCTGCGTTAAGGATTCAGAGACAGGCGTGAATTTAAGGTTAAGGCCCCAATCAATTGTTAACGCAGGCCATGCCACAGTTGCGTATTCTAGTGTTTGTTTGACGCGATATTTGGCCGAAAACCGCTTCACACTTTTCGAAATATCGCTGTTGCGGAGATCCATATGCCCAAACCCCTGCCCGGTAAGGCCGTCAAGGTAGAGCCGACCATCCATGCCCTGTTCGAGGACGAGGTCGAAGGCGTATTGGCGGCGCTGAAGCCGGCCCAGTCGGCCTTTCTCGCGGCGCGCAAGTTCACCGGCAAGGCCGCCAGCCTGGTGGTGCTGCCGGGCGATGGCGGCAAGGGGGAGGGCAGCGTGATGCAGGCCTTCTTCGGCCTGGGGGCCCGCGGCGACTATACGCCTTTGACCTTCCGAGCCCTGGCCTCGCAATTACCGGCCACACGCTGGACGCTCCGGGCCGATGATGGCCTCGATCGCCACGCCATTCACGCCGCCTGGCATCAGGGCGCCTACCGTTTTGATCGCTACAAGTCCGGCGATCCGAAAGAGGTGCCGACGCTCGACGACAGCGACGTCGCCGATCCCGGTGCGCTGGAGGCCGAGGTGCGTGCCCATAATTTCGTTCGTGATCTGGTCAACACGCCGGCCAACGACATGGGACCGGCTGACATCGCCGATGCGGCCTTTGCGCTGTCGCTGAGGCATGGCGCCGAGTTTCACGTCACATTGGGCGAAGAGCTGCTGGCGGAAAACTATCCGGCTATCCATGCCGTCGGCCGTGCCGCCGCCGAAGACCGCGCGCCGCGTTTCATCGAACTGAGCTGGCAGGGGCCGGGACCGGCGACGCCGACCATCGTTCTGGTCGGCAAGGGCGTGGCCTTCGACACAGGCGGCCTCAACATCAAGACAACCGGCATGGGGCTAATGAAGAAGGACATGGGCGGGGCGGCTCACGCCCTGGCTTTGGGCGACTGGATCATGAGCTGCCGCCTGCCGGTGCGCCTGCATATCCTGATCGCGGCCGTCGAAAATTCCATCTCGGGCTCGGCCATGCGTCCGGGCGACGTCCTGTCATCACGCGCGGGTCTCAGCATCGAAATGGGCAATAGCGATGCCGAAGGCCGGCTGATCCTGGCTGATGCCCTGACGCGCGCCGGCGAACTGGAGCCCAATCTGACGATTGACTTCGCCACCCTGACCGGCGCAGCGCGCGTCGCACTGGGGCCTGAGGTCATTCCCTTCTATTGCGATGACGAAGATATCGTCCGTCGGCTGGAGGTCTGCGCCCTCGCGCATAACGATCCGATCTGGCGCATGCCATTGTGGCCGGGCTACAAGGACGCACTTGAGAGCGACGTCGCCGATATCCGTAACGATCCCGCTGCGTGGGCGCAGGCGGGATCGGTGACCGCGGCCATGTTCCTGCAGCGTTTTGCACCGAAGTCCGGTGCTTGGGTGCATTTCGATATCTACGCCTGGAATCCGCGCGGTCGGGCCGGATGGCCGGTAGGCGCCGAAGTGCAAGCACTGCGCGCTGCCTATCACCTGATTGCCGGGCTGTAACGGTAAGGTTTGCACGATTAAACAAAAACAATTTATTTAATTGCATTGAGAGCGTTTTTATTGTACGACAATATCGACATTTTCGCGAGGCTGTTGGATCTGGCCAACCGTGATGTCTCCCAAATCAACTTGACGCCGCCGTTGTCGTTTCCTGGCTGGCGCCGTTGCCTGTAACTCCTCACCAAAACAGGCAGGGTTCAGCCCCGGTATCTTCGGATTCCGGGGCTTTTTTTGACTCGTCCGCAAAGCCGACCAGTCACGCTTCGGTAAGGTCCATTACTAATGAATTAAAGGGTTTGCGACGATAAAACCTTCCGTTCAGCCTCGCTGTTAACGTCACCTTTGCATCCGTCTGTTAGGTTCACCACATACTAGGCGCATCCGGTCTGTTAGACCTGATGACTCGTAACCGGATGAGCGCCCGCATAACCGATGCAAAAGGCAGCGTTTGTAATGACCGAGATGAGTGGCGAACCCTTCGATAAGCGTATCACGCCGTACAAGGACGGCGTAACCGATCAGGCGCATGAAGGCCTGATCCGCGCCCGATCCTATGTCGTTGGTGAAGTCTTAAGCTGCTACGACGCCAAGGCGCCGATCCTGGCCCAGCCAGAACACGGTTCGGAGCAATGGGACCAGTTGCTGCTGGGTGAGCGTTTCAAGGTTATCGAGCGCAAGCACGACTTCTATTGGGGCCAGGCCCTGCGTGACGGCTATGTCGGTTATGTGCCGGTATCGGCTTTCCGCAACGACTGGTACCTGCCGACCCACTATGTCTCGACGCTCCGCACCTACGTGTTCGTCGCGCCGAACGTCAAGGCGTCGATCCTGACGGCGATCAGTCTGAATGCCCTGGTCAGTGTGACGCGTTTTGAGAACGGCTTCGCTTATATCAATGACATGGGCTGGGTGTTCGCCAGCCACCTGTCGACCTTCGAAACCTTTGCCGACGATTTCGTCGGCGTCGCCGAAAGCTATATCAATGCGCCCTATCAATGGGGCGGCCGGGAAAGCATCGGGCTCGACTGCTCGGGCCTGCTGCAACAGGCGCTCTATGCCTCAGGCTATGGCTGTCCGCGCGATTCGGACATGCAGGCCAAGCTGGGCATCGGCCTCGACATCCACGCCGACCTGGACGGCCTGACGCGTGGCGACCTTGTTTTCTGGAAGGGCCATGTCGCCATCATGGTCGACGAGCGGAACATCATCCACGCCAACGCCCATCATATGAAGGTCGCTGTCGAACCGCTGGCGGCCGCCGTCAACCGCATCGATGCCTGCGGGTCTGGCATGCCGACCGCATTCCGCCGGCTGTAATTGCCGTAGATACCAAACAAAAACCCCGCCGGTTGTGCCGGCGGGGTTTTTGTTTGGTATCTACGGTTCTTAGTGCGCGGGCGCTGCCGGAGCAGGGGCCGCTGCGGTCGGCGCCTCGGGCTGAGGCGTGGCCGTCGGGGCGGTCCCTTCGACAGCGGTCGGTGCAGCAGCGCCAGCCGCCGCACCCGGAGCGCGCGAAGGATCCGGCGCTGGAATGGCGTAGCCGGTCGAACCCATGGTGCGCAGATAGGCGATCAGGTTGATGCGGTCTTCCGGCTTCTTGACGCCGGCGAAGGTCATCTTGGTGCCCTTGACCCACTTAGGCGGCGCGCCGAGGAAACCGTAGAGCTGATCATAGGTCCAGGTCGGCGCTTCCGCCTTGTGCGCCACCATGGCGTCCGAATAGGCGAAGCCTGCGTGGCCGGCCGTCGGACGGCCGACGATGGCGAACAGGTTCGGGCCAGTCATGTCCGGGCCGCCTTGGGTATCGGTGTGACAGCTCGAGCACTTCTTGAAGACGGCTTCACCGGCGGCAACGTCGGCAGCCGGAAGGACCGTGCCCCAGTCGGGCGGGCTGTCAACGGCCGCGCCGCCACCGGCTTCTTCGACTTCAGCGACCTCGATCAGATAGCCAGGCTTTGCCGGCGCATGCGTGTCGTAAATCATTTCCGAGCCGATTTTCACGCCCATGATGACCAGACCGGTCGCCAGGACCGCGCCCATAATCTTGTTTACTGTAAGGTCGCCGCTCATATCGCCTGGGATACCCTATAAAATTGAAATCGCAGCGCCCGAACAGGGTCCGGCACGCATCTGCTTGCGTTTGGCTCTCTGACACGCTACCGCCAAATTCGCAAGCGGCGAAATGCTCCGACGGTGCCAAAATTGGCGCCTACGTGTCATTTCGCCGCATGCTCTTTTTGTTTTGCGTTCAGGCGCCACGCAGGCTTTTCGCGCAAACGTGCGCGACGCGCGGTCGCGCTTGCCAAATGCTTCCGCATTTGGAGTTTCATTTTTGCTAAAGGATACAGCGTCCATGACTTCGCCGACACCACGCAAGATCGCCTATCAGGGCGAGCCGGGGGCTTTCAGCCATCAGGCCATCAAGCGTTGGTTTGGCGACTTTACCGCCGCGCCCTATCCGACTTTTGAAGCAGCCTTTGCCGCCGTGACTTCGGGCGAATGCGAAATGGGCATGATTCCCATCGAAAATTCCGTCGCCGGCCGCGTGTCCGATGTTCATCACCTGCTGCCGCATTCGGGCCTCAAAATCATCGGCGAACGTTTCCTGCCGATCGAGATGAACCTGATGGCGCCTCCGGGCACGAAGCTCGAGGACGTCAAGGTCGCTGCCTCCCACGCCATGGCCCTGCTTCAGTGCCGTAACTCTTTACGCGAACTGGGCATCACCGCTGAAGTCTTCCACGATACGGCGGGAGCGGCGCGTGCCCTGTCGCAGTCGCGTGAGCCGGGCCGGGCCGCCATCGCCCCGGAAGTCGCCGCCGAGCTCTATGGCCTTGAGATTTTGAAGCGCAATATGGAAGACGCCCGCCACAACACGACGCGCTTCCTGGTGCTGACAACCGAAGACCGCGTGACGCCGCCGCCCGTTGAAACTGAGTGCATGACCAGTTTTGTATTCCGGGTCCGCAATGTCGCGGCGTCGCTCTATAAGGCGCTGGGCGGCTTCGCCACCAACGGTGTCAACATGACCAAGCTGGAAAGCTATATCGAAAACGGTGTCTTCGCCTCGACCTTCTTCTATTGCGACGTCGAAGGCCGTCCCAGCGACCCGGGCCTGGCGCGGGCGCTGGAGGAGCTTCAATTTTTTGCGACGAAGCTTGAGATCCTCGGCACCTATCCGCTCGATCCCTTCCGCCGCAGCGAAGCGCAGCGATCATGAGCCCGGAAGACCGCATCATTGCGTTAGAGGAAATGGTGGCGCATCAGGCCAAGACCATCGATGAACTGTCGGACCAACTGGCCGAGCAGTGGAAGGTGGTCGACCGTCTTAAGCGTTCGTTGGAAATCCTGAGTGAGCGGTTGGTCGGTCTGGAAGACCGGTCAACCGAAGCGGCACCGGTCACCAAGCCACCTCACTATTGATGGGTTAACGGCGTTATGTGCGGTGCAAACGTTTCGCACTGGCACAAACGATCACGTTCTGTTTCCGTAAGGACACATAAGACACTTTTGCACAGGCTGGCCTTGTCGTAGCCACATTCGGCGGTCATATCCTTCGCAATCGCACAAATTCCCGATTGTGCGTATCCAGCCTGTTTGTAAAATGTCCGAGAACGTCCAAACCACTGCCCGTCTGGCATCTCTTCGGCGCGCCGCGCCTGAACCTGAGAATGAGAAGCTGTCGGATGTCCTGAAGCGCCTGGCCAACCGTCCGGGTGAGGGCGCTATTGCCATTTCGGACCTGCTCTACGCCATGCGCGACCGCGCCATCGCGGCGCTTCTCTTTGTGTTTGCTCTGCCGATCGCCCTGCCCATGCCGCCGGGCGCTTCGGCCATCCTGGGCCTGCCGCTGATCTTCCTGGCGCTGCAACTGGCCCTGGGTAAGCAGCCGTGGCTGCCGAAGTTCATCACCAAACAATCCATGCCCAAGACCAGCTTCAAGGTCATGGTCGACAAGATCGTGCCGTGGCAGATGCGTGCCGAGCGCCTGTTGAAGCCACGCCTGTCGTTTCTGGCGACGGCTACCTTTGAGCGTGTGGCTGGCTGGGTCTGTCTGCTAATGGCCGTGATCCTGTTCCTGCCGATCCCGCTCGGCAACATGCTGCCGGCCTTCACCATCTGCGTGTTTGCGCTGGGCCTGCTCGAAAAGGACGGCGCCTGGATCATTAGCGGCTTTGTATTGGCGATCGTGTCGTGCGTGCTGGTGTCGGGCGTGGTTGCGGCCAGCGTCGCTGCCATCGTCTTCCTGGCGCAGCAGGCTTTGGGTCTGCTCTAACTACTGAATCTTGCCGCCCTTGGTCGCTGCGTTATAGACGCTGTCGACCGCCTGCGGAACGATGGGGCCGGCCAGCTTGTCGGTGATCGTGCCGTCCGGCATGACGATGAAGGTCTCGGGCACGCCGGTAATGCCCATCTGCACGCCGATGCGCGCGTCCGGATCGCTCAGCGTCCGTACATATGGGTTTTCGTGCTGGTTCAGGAAGTTGCGTGTGTCCTGCGGCTGGTCCTTCCAGGCGATGCCTATAATCGGCACGCCCTTGGCCTTCAGCGCCAGCAACTGCGGGTTTTCGGCGATACAGGGCACGCACCACGACGCGAAGATATTGACAACGATGGGCCGGTCATAGGTGGCTGCCAGTGTCTTCAAGTCCTGCAGGCTGCCGTCGTCGAGATCGGCCAGGACTTGCGTCGGCACCGACTTGCCGATCATTTCGCGCGGTTCGTAGTTGGGTTTTTTATGAAAGTTGAACCAGCCGAGCACGGCCAGGAGGCCGGCCAGGACGATCAGCGGCAGCAGCGCCAGGACGCGTTTCACTTTTTGCTCTCCGCCACCGCGGCCTGAAGCGCCGCCAGTTGCTTTTTGCGCTCGGCGTGAGCGCGCAAGGTCAGCACGACCAGTCCGATCAGCCCCAGCGCCGTGGCGCCATAAGAGCCCCAGACGAAAAAGACGTATTTGCCCATGTCGAGATCGAGATGCATCAGTTCAAACTCAGGCGGGCGCGGAGCGCACGGTATTTGCGGTTGAGGATTTCGGTATCGAGCCGGATCAGGAATAGCCACAGCATCAGGAACAGGTAGGCCAGCCCCATGACATAAAGCGGCCAGCGCATCGAGGCTTCGATGGTCGGCCCGCCCTTGACGAAGATTGACGCGCCCTGGTGCAGGCTGTTCCACCATTCGACGGAAAACTTGATGACCGGCAGGTTGATCAGGCCGACCAGGGCCAGGATGGCGGTCGACTTGGCGGCGCGCTGTTCATCCTCGATCGAGGCATGGAGCGCGATATAACCGATATAGAAAAGGAACAGGACCAGCACCGAGGTCATGCGGCCGTCCCACTGCCACCACGTGCCCCACATTGGCTTGCCCCATAGCGAACCGGTCAGCAGGGCCAGCGCAGTGAACACAGCTCCGATTGGCGCGATCGCCTTGGCGGCGGCATCGGCCAGCGCGTGACGGAAGATCAGGCCGAAGAAGCTGGCCACGCCCATGATGCTGTAGGCAACCAGCGCCATCCAGGCGGCCGGCACATGGATATACATGATGCGGACAGTGTCGCCTTGCTGGTAGTCCTCGGGCGACAGGAAGCTGAGCGCCAGGCCCCAGACGAGCAAGGCAGCGGCTACCGCGCCCAGCCACGGCCGGACAGGTCGTGCGACGGACGAGAAACGCTCGGGATTGGCCAGCCAGTTGATCATGTTGCCGAGATAAGGGTTTTGGTGGCAACGAGCAAGGTCGTTTGCGTGCGGCAAGACACCCCACCACCACATCTCGTCGGTGCAAGCACCGCCTCGTGCGGTCCCCCTCCCCATGCCTTCGGCACAGGGAGGAGAAACGAGCACGTTCACTCCTCCCTGTCGCACAGCGATGGGGAGGGGAACCGCGATGCTTTAGCATCGTGGTGGTGGGGTTACTTTAGTTCAGCGCACTCTTGAGTGCGGCGCCCATAGCGACAGGCGTGAGGGCGAGGGCGAAGAGAGCATAGGCGGCGAGGAAGGCCAGCGCCTGCCACGGAGAGCTTTGCGTCTGGACCGCCTGCATAAGACCCGCGCCGAAGATCACCGGCGGGACATAGAAGGGCAGGACCAGCAGCGCCATGAGGACGCCGCCCTTGCGCGTGCCGAGCGATAGCGATGCGCCCATACCGCCGATCAGGGCGAAACTGAGTGAGCCGAGGAGTGCGGAAACCAGCGCCATCAAAGACATATTCACCGGTGCGCCGAGAATGATCATTACCACGGGCGTCAGCAGTGACAGGATCACGCCTGTGCCAAGCCACTGGCTGAGGCATTTCAACAGCGCGATGAGTTCCAGCGGCAAGGGGCCCAGCCGCAGGACATCGAACATGGCGTCTTCATAGTCGCGCTCGAACAGGCGTTCCAGGGACAGGAGGCTCGACAGCGCCAGGCACAGCCAGGTCAGTCCGGCAGCGATGCGGCTGAGCACAGCCTGGTCGGGGCCGAGGCTCAACGGGATCATCGCCATGAGCGTTAGATAGAAGCCGATCGCCAGCAGCGGCCCTCCGCCGCGCGTCAGCGACAGGCCGAGATCGCGTTTCAGAAGGGCGAAGGCGGCTTGGGTGAGGGAAGGGGTCATGCCTTTTTCTCCTCCCTACGCTTGTGTGGGGAGGTGGCATTTGCGCTAGCAAATGACGGAGGGGTGCAACGCTGGTGAAAATCCCACACGTCGTTGCCTGCCGAACCTTCTGCGCATACCCCTCCGGCGAGACAAGCTCGCCACCTCCCCACCTTGTGGGGAGGAGAAAAGAGCAGAGCCTCATACTCACACACCAATTGCGGCCTCCTGCTGTTCGCGGGTGGGGCGGGTCAAGCGCAGATCGCGCGTTTTGAATGGCAACGGGTCATGCACAGCAGCGATCAACATGCCGCCCTCGGCCAGATGCGCCTGCATCAAACCCGCCAGCAAGGCGCGGTGATCGGCATCCAGCGGCGCCATCGGCTCATCCAGCAGCCACAGTTCGCGCCGCGCCATCAACAACCGCGCGCAGGACAAGCGGCGCTTTTGCCCGGCCGACAGATAGCGCGTTTCCAGATCGAGTAATGTCTCCAACCGTAAGGCGGCGATGGCGGCGGAAGGCTCCCCGCCCGAAAACTTCGCCTGAAATTCCAGCTCCTGCTTTACCGTCCGCGACGGCGACAAGGCATCATGATGCCCCAGCACGTGGATGTTTCGCGCCCGCACATCCTCCGACTCAAGCTGCGTCCCATTCTCAACAAAGGCGATACGTCCGGAAAACGGTTGCGAAAACCCCGCCAGGGTCCGCAAAAGCGTGGTCTTTCCGACACCATTTTCGCCGGTCAGGCTCATGCCTTCGCCCGGCTTCAGCGCAAAATCGAGATTTGAAATCAGCAGGTTATAGCCTTTGCGTAAGCTGAGCCCTTCTACCTGCAGTTCCATGACCATAAAAATAACCTCGCCGAACGTAAGGCTTCATAGACGAAAAGGAATAAGAAGTTTAGAAGGCATTTTGCCGCCAACGGAAAGGTTGCAGCGCAACGTCGAGACCCTGTGCGTCCTTCGTTACAAGCGCGCCCCCTCCGGACATATCAGCCGCCATCGGGGCGGTCGGCGGCGACAGCGGAAAGGACACGCGTTCATGTCTTCAGTTGACAGCTTCAAGTCAAAGGCCGAGCTGAAAGTCGGCGATAAAACCTACACCTACTACGATCTCAAGGCGGCCGAAGCCAATGGCCTCACTAATGCCGGACAACTGCCGGCCAGCCTGAAGGTCCTGCTTGAAAATCTGTTGCGTAACGAAGACGGCGTGTCCGTCGGCAAGGACGACATCGCCGCCCTGGCGGCCTGGACCAAGAACAAGGGCTCGGTCGAGCACGAAATCAGCTTCCGCCCGGCGCGAGTGCTGATGCAGGACTTCACCGGCGTGCCGGCGGTCGTCGACCTGGCGGCCATGCGCGACGCCATGGTCAAGCTGGGTGCCGACCCGGCAAAGATCAATCCGCTGAACCCCGTCGACCTGGTCATCGACCACTCCGTCATGGTCGACTATTTCGGCAAGGGCGACAGCTTCGGCAAGAACGTTGACCGCGAATACGAGCGCAACATGGAGCGCTACAACTTCCTGCGCTGGGGTTCGTCGGCCTTCAACAACTTCCGCGTCGTGCCTCCCGGCACCGGCATCTGCCACCAGGTGAACCTCGAATACCTGGCGCAAACCGTGTGGACCAATGTCGCGGACGGCGGCGAAGTGGCCTATCCCGACACCGTCGTCGGCACCGACTCGCACACCACCATGATCAACGGCCTGGCTGTCCTGGGCTGGGGCGTCGGCGGCATCGAAGCCGAAGCCGCCATGCTGGGTCAACCGATCCCGATGCTGATCCCGGAAGTCATCGGCTTCAAGCTGACCGGCACCCTGGCCGAAGATGTCACCGCCACCGACCTGGTCCTGACCATCACGCAGATGCTGCGCAAGAAGGGCGTCGTCGGCAAGTTCGTCGAATATTTCGGCGAAGGCCTGACCCACCTGACCCTGGAAGACCAGGCGACCATCGCCAACATGGCCCCGGAATATGGCGCCACCTGCGGCTTCTTCCCGGTCAGCCAGGCCACGATCGACTTCCTGGCCAAGTCCGGCCGCGCCCCTGAGCGCGTCGCCCTGGTCGAAGCCTATGCCAAGGCGCAAGGCCTGTGGTTCGATCCCGCCCATGAGCCGGTCTTCACCGACACGCTGGAACTGGACCTCTCGACCGTTGAGCCGTCGCTGGCTGGCCCCAAGCGTCCGCAGGACCGCGTGGCCCTGTCCAAGGTCGCCGAAGAGTTCGCGGCCGCCCTGACCAATGATTTTGGCAAGGCCGGCAAGGAAGACGAGCGCGTCGCCGTCGAAGGCGAAGCCTTCTCGGTCGGTCATGGCGATGTCGTCATCGCCGCCATCACCTCGTGCACCAATACCTCCAACCCCTCGGTCCTGATCGCCGCCGGCCTGCTGGCCCGCAACGCCGTCGCCAAGGGGCTGAAGGTCAAGCCGTGGGTCAAGACCTCGCTGGCGCCCGGTTCGCAGGTCGTCACCGACTACCTGAACTCGGCCGGCCTGACCAAGGACCTCGACGCCCTGGGCTTCAACCTGGTTGGCTACGGCTGCACCACCTGCATCGGCAACTCCGGCCCGCTGCCGGACGCCATTTCGGCCGCCATCAATTCGGGCGACCTGGTCGCCTCGGCCGTCCTGTCGGGCAACCGTAACTTCGAAGGCCGCGTCTCGCCGGACGTCCGCGCCAACTACCTAGCCTCGCCGCCTCTGGTCGTTGCCTACGCCCTGGCTGGCTCCACCAAGATCAACCTGCGCGAACAGGCCCTCGGCCTCGACAACGACGGCCAGCCGGTCTTCCTGAAGGACATCTGGCCATCGAAAGCCGAGATCGCCGAGCTGCAGGCCAAGCACGTCACCAACGAAATGTTTACCGGCCGCTACTCCGACGTCTTCAAGGGCGACGAGCACTGGCAGGCGATCGCGGTTTCGGGCGGCCAGACCTATGGCTGGGACGAAACCTCGACCTACGTCGCCAACCCGCCGTACTTCGAAGGCATGACGATGACGCCGGACAAGGTGACCGACATCGTCGAAGCCCGCGTCCTCGGCATCTTTGGCGACTCGATCACCACCGACCACATCTCGCCGGCCGGCAACATCAAGAAGACGGCGCCGGCCGGCATCTACCTGTCGGACCACAATGTGCCGGTGTCGGAGTTCAACTCCTACGGCGCCCGCCGCGGCCACCACGAAGTCATGATGCGCGGCACCTTCGCCAACATCCGCATCCGCAACAAGATCACGCCGGAAATCGAAGGCGGCGTGACCAAGCACTTCCCGTCGGGCGAAGTGATGTCGATCTACGACGCCTCCATGCGCTACCAGAAGGAAGGCCGTAACATGGTCATCTTCGCGGGCAAGGAATACGGCACGGGGTCGTCGCGCGACTGGGCCGCCAAGGGCACCAAGCTCCTGGGTGTCCGCGCCGTCATCGCCGAGTCTTTCGAACGCATCCACCGCTCGAACCTGGTCGGCATGGGCGTCCTGCCGCTCCAGTTCAAGGTCGAAGGCTGGGCCAAGCTGGGCCTGACCGGTGAGGAAATCGTCACCATCCGCGGCCTGGAAAACGTCAGCCCGCGTCAGGACCTGATCGTCGAGCTGTTCCGCGCCTCGGACGGTAAGGTGGCCCGTTTCCCGGTCCGTTGCCGCATCGATACGCCAACCGAGCTGGAATACTACAAGAACGGCGGCGTCATGCCATACGTCCTGCGCAACCTGGCACGCGGCAGCGATGTCGCCGAGGCCGCGGAGTAGTCCGAGCCAATTGAATAAAGAAAAGGCCCCCTGTCTTGTGACAGGGGGCCTTTTCTTTATAAGTCGCAGGGGTCCCAAGAAGCTTCTTTGGCCCCTGCACCCCGATACATGGAGCCAAGATGACACGTCCGCAGATCGTAGCCATTGCCGGCGGTGTCGCCACCTTCTTCGCCGTGGTGTGTAATCTCGCCACTGGCGCAGACCTGTCGGCGAACCGCACCCTGTCCTATGCTGCCACTATCGCGGCGATCATCGCGATAGGCTGCGGGGCGTATCTGGTGCGCAAAGGCACGGCATGGCGTTATATAAGCATGGCTCTGCTCGGGCCGGGCCTGTTTGTCCTTGTCGATGCCGGCGTGCGTACCTTCCTGTTTCTGACGCGTTGACCCCTATACCTCCCTGGCTTGCCGGGGAGGGGGACCGCACGAGTGAGCCATCGTCAGATGGCGAGTGAGATGCGGTGGTGGGGTTTCTTACTTTATGACATTTCGATTATTGGGGAAGCCCTCATGACCAGACCTGAAATGCCGATCGTCTTCTACAGCTTCCCGGTGTCGGGCCATGCCCACCGCGTCGAACTGCTGCTGCGTGCGCTCGACCTGCCGTTTGAACGGATCGATGTCGATCTGGCCAACAAGGCGCAAAAGACTAGCGAATTCTTGACCCTCAATCCCTTTGGCCAGGTGCCGGTCATCGACGACGACGGCACAGTCATCTGGGATTCCGGTGCCATCCTGGTCTATCTCTGCCTGAAATACGACGACGAAGGCCTCTTCCTGCCACGCGATCCGGCCGCGGCCGCACAGATCACCGCTTGGCTGGGCAAGGCCGCCGGGCCCATCAACTATGGCGCGGCGACGGCGCGCCGTATGAATGTCTTCAAGGCGCCGGGCGACATCACGATCGCCCAGACCCTCGCGCACGACCTGCTGAAAGTCATGGACTCACACCTGGCCGATCAGGACTGGCTGGTGGGCGCCTCTGAGACCATCGCCGACTTCGCCTGCTATACCTACATCGCCCACGCGCCCGAAGGCGGCATCGATCTGTCGGCGTACAGCCACGTCAATGCCTGGATCGCGCGCGTCGAAGCCCTGTCCTATTTCGTGCCGATGCGCCGCTCTCCCGTGGGGCTTTGGGCCGCGAGCGCCTGACTCAAAAAAGAAGCCCTTGTGAAAACACAAGGGCGGTCAGGGTAAATAATAGGGAGGAAACATCGCCGGCCAAAACACCTTACCTGATCCCCGGGGGCTGGGGGGGCTGTTCAGGGGAGGAACCAAGCAGAGCGCCTTGGCCGACACCTAGGATAATGGCGGTGCGAAACGGCGGCGAAAGGGCGGAAATAAGGTCATATTGCGGTGCTTTCATAACTGTCCGATAAAGGCACTGTTCATATTCATAAAGGAAAGTGACTTGCGCGATGGTGGTAATTGAGGCCTAATTCGCATCAGTTCCATGTTTGATTGGGGATGCCCAACTCTATGAGCGTTCAGGATTTCAGTGGCGCATACCAGAATTCGCAGCCGGTCAAGGGGCCGGTCTTTTTTGAGCGCAAGGAACTGGAACTGATCCTTAGATTATATGGACGAAAAGTCGCTTCCGGTGACTGGCGCGACTATTCCATAGACAGCGGCAATGAGGCGGTGGCTTTCAGCATTTTCCGCCGAACTTCCGAAGCGCCGCTCTATCGTATCGAAAAGCGCCCGGCCCTAGCGCGCAAACAGGGCGCCTTTGCTGTCTACAATCAGTCGGGCATGGTGCTGAAACGCGGCCGCGAACTGGCGCCGGTGTTGACGGTGCTTGATAAGACCAAGTTCGACATCGTGTAAACTATTCTTCCTTATACGGACTTTATCGACAGCGGGGCCATGCATGCTGAATCCTTATCGGCATTGCGCTATGCTGTTATAACTATCGAAGACCCCTTGGGACACCCGATAGGACTGAAGAGGCCAGGAAAGGCTGCGTAGGTATTACGGCTCTCAAGGGCTTAGATGCTGAAATCGCAACCTTGTCCTGGTCTTCCTGTTTTCAGGTCTGGCTATTTCAGTCCCGGCTCGTGACAGGTTCTGGCGCTCAAGGAGATATGGCTCTATGTAAAAAGCCGTTCCTTTGAGAAGCACACGATTCCTGACATGCCCGACACCTCGACAGCTCCCACCGATGGCAAACAAAAGCGCCTCGTTCTTATCGACGGATCGGGCTATATCTTCCGCGCCTATCATGGCCTGCCGCCTCTGACGCGTAAGTCGGACGGGCTTCCCGTTGGCGCCATCTCCGGCTTTTGCAACATGCTGTATAAGCTGATCAAGGAGAACCGCGGCGATGACGCCCCATCGCACCTGGCGGTGATCTTCGACGCGGGTCCCAAGACTTTCCGTAACGAACTCTACGACGGCTATAAGGCGCACCGTCCGCCCCCGCCCGAAGACCTGATTCCTCAGTTTCCGCTGATCCGCGAAGCGACGCGTGCCTTTGGCCTGCCGGCGATCGAATTGGAAGGCTTCGAAGCCGATGACCTGATCTGTACCTATGCGCATCTCGGCAAGGCGCAAGGCTTCAAGGTCACTATCGTCTCGTCGGACAAGGACCTGATGCAACTGGTCAATGACGACGTCCAGATGCTTGACCCCGTTAAAGGCACGCCGGTCGATCGCGAGAAGGTCATCGAAAAGTTCGGTGTACCGCCGGAGCTGGTTGTCGATGCCCAGGCCCTGATCGGCGACTCAGTCGACAATGTGCCGGGAGCGCCGGGGATTGGCGTCAAGACGGCGGCGCAGTTGCTGATCGAATACGGCAATCTCGACACGCTGCTGGAGCGCGCCCACGAGATCAAGCAGGAGAAGCGCCGCCAGACCCTGATCGACTTCAAGGACCAGATCCTGATGTCGCGCGAACTGGTGCGCCTGCGCTGCGACACGCCCGATCCGCACGACCTGGACGATTTTATCCTAAAGCAGCCGGAACCCGATGTGCTGGCGGCCTTCCTGACCGTCATGGAGTTCGCCAGCCTGGCCAAGCGCGTCGGCGGCACCCTGAGCGCGCTGGAAACCTCAACCGCTATCGCCCAGATCCCGACCGCGCCGATCCTGCGTCCGCTCTATGGCGTCAAGCACACGGCGGAAGAAGCGGCCAGGCAGCCCTTCGATCTCGACGCCTATGAATGCGTTCAGACGATCGAGGCGCTGGAAATCTGGGTGGCGCGCGCCGTGCAGGCGCAAATCGTCGCCGTCGATACCGAAACCGACGACCTGTCGGCTTCACACGCAAAACTGGTCGGCGTGTCGCTGTCGACGGCCCCGAATTGCGCCTGCTACATTCCGCTTGGCCACGCGCCCGAAGGGCTCGATTTCGGCGATGAGTTGAAGCAGATTCCGCTCGATGACGCCCTGCGCGTGCTCAAGCCGCTGCTGGAAGACCGCAACATCCTCAAGGTCGGCCAGAACATCAAGTACGACCTCAGCGTCCTGCATCGTTACGGCATCGATGTGGCGCCGATCGACGACACCATGCTGCTGTCTTATGTGCTGGAAGGCGGCCTGCATGGCCACGGCATGGACGAGCTGTCGGAAATGCACCTGGGCCACAAGCCGATCGCTTTCAAGGACGTCGCCGGCTCCGGCAAGAAGGCCAAGAGCTTCAAGCACGTCGATTTGAAGGAGGCGACGCGTTACGCCGCCGAAGACGCCGATGTGACGTTGCGCCTGTGGAACCTGCTCAAGCCGCGCCTGCAACGCGAACGCATGACGACGGTCTATGAGACGCTGGAGCGCAATATGCCGGCCGTTCTGTCGGAGATGGAGCTCAACGGCATCCGCATCGATCCGGATATCCTGCGCAGCCTCAGCCAGGATTTCGGTACGCGCATGAACGCCATCGAGCAGGAGGCGCATGCCCTGCTCGGCCGGCCGTTCAACATCGGCAGCCCGCAGCAACTGGGCCAGATATTCTTCGACGAGATGAAGCTGCCGGGCGGCAAGAAGACGGCGTCGGGCCAATGGGCGACCGACGTCAAGGTGCTGGAGGACCTGGCCGAACAGGACGTGCCTTTAGCCAAGCTGGTCCTCGACTATCGCCAGATGTCGAAGCTGAAGGGGACCTATACTGATAACCTGGTCGAATATGCCGATCCGGAAACGCGCCGCATCCACACCAGCTTCCACCTGGCGGCGACGCCGACCGGGCGCCTGTCGTCCAACGAACCGAACCTGCAGAACATCCCGATCCGCACCTCGGAAGGCCGCAAGATCCGCGCGGCTTTCGTGGCCAAGCCGGGCCACAAGCTGATCAGCGCCGACTATTCGCAGATCGAGCTGCGCATCCTGGCGCACATCGGCGATATCCCGCAGTTGAAGGAGGCCTTTACGCGCGGCGACGACATCCACGCCATGACGGCGTCGGAAATGTTCAATGTGCCTATGGCGGAAATGACCTCGGAAATACGCCGGCGCGCCAAGGCGATCAATTTCGGCATCATCTACGGCATCTCCGCCTTTGGCCTGTCGAACCAGCTTGGCATCGAACGCGGCGAGGCGGGGCGTTATATCGAAACCTATTTTGACCGTTTCCCGGGCATCAAAGCCTATATGGACGGCGCCCGCGACTATGTCCGCGCCAATGGCTTCGTCATGACCCTGTTTGGCCGCAAGATCCACATTCCGGAAATCAACGGCAAGGGCGCGCTGCGCTCATTTGCCGAACGCGCCGCGATCAATGCGCCGATCCAGGGTACGGCCGCCGACATTATCCGCCGCGCCATGATGCGTATGCCGGACGCCCTGACAAACGCGGGTTTCACCACGAAGATGCTGCTGCAGGTCCACGACGAACTGATCTTCGAAGCGCCTGACGCCGAGGTGGAAGCGGTTATGCCGCTGATCAAGGACGTGATGTCGCAGGCTGCCATCCCGGCCGTCGATTTCAGCGTTCCGCTGGTCGTCGAGGCTAATGCTGCACTGAACTGGGACGAGGCGCACTGATCTTGTGTAATTACAAATTTGTAGTTACATTATGAAAACCTATTTCGAATGGGATGCGCTCAAGGCTGAGATCAATCTCAGTAAGCACGGCGTTAGCTTCGAGATGGCGCAGCGCGTCTTTGCCGATCCGAATGCCCTGATGGTTCAGGATCGCATTGAAGGCGGTGAGATGCGCTGGCAAACCATCGGAAGAGTTAATGGATCACTATTGCTTTTGGTTGCGCATACCCTTTGGGAAGAGGATGAATTCGGCGAGGAGGTCGAGGTTATACGCATCATTTCCGCGCGAAATGTAACGCGAGCAGAAAGGCAACGTTATGAACGCCAAGACGAATAGGGTTCGTCAGGCAGTGGACCTGAACAATCTGCCACCGCTGACGGAGACACAAAAGGCGGAACTGGCGGCTCTGGCCAAGCGTCCGGACAGCGAGATTGACTTCAGCGATATTCCGGAAATGACCGACCCGCAGTTCGAGGCAGCGGTAAAGATTCGCGGAGGCCTCTACCGCCCTGTGAAACAGCAACTGACGACTCGACTCGATGCCGATGTGGTCGCCTGGCTCAAGTCGCAAGGCAAAGGCTATCAGTCCCGCATAAATGCCATTTTGCGCCGTGAAATGTTAGCCTCTTTGAAAAAGCCTGCCTGATGATCGTCAAGAACCTCAACCACGTGAACATCCAGACCCGTGACATGGCTGGAACGGTTGCTTTTTACAACGATCTTTTAGGGCTTGAGGCGCGCGTGGCGCCGCAGCGCGATCCCGCACTGCGGCAGTGGCTCTATGATAGCCGGGACATGGCGGTCATTCACCTCAACCTGTTCGGCAGCGACAATACGGTGCCGCGCGACGTTCAGCCGGGTGCGCCGACGGGCGCCATCCATCACGTCGCCTTTGAATGCGACGGCTTCGATGAGATGATTGATCGCCTGAAAGCGCGTGGCCTTGCATTTGAGCGCGCAGATATCCCGTCGATCGGCCTGCGCCAGATATTCGTAACCGATCCGAACAATGTCCTGCTTGAACTGAATTTCCGCGAATCGGTTTAAACATCAGGCGTTAAGCCATTCGACTGCGTCGTTTTCGATATGCATCCGTTGAATGCGGCCCTTCAATTCGTTGGCGATCAATATCGTATTGTGACCGTTATGACGGCGGAAAAGCGTGTCGGCAAAGCGTTCAAACATTTCAACGTCAGAAGGCCTGGGGGCGAAGTGGGTACGCACCAGTTGCTTGACGGCCTCGCAGGCGATCTCGGGGTCGGTCAGCCTCAGGTGGAGACGCCTAAAAACGAGATCGATGGTCTGATCCAGCATATACACCTCCTGTTTTGCTGCGGTGCGGTATGACTAAAGGAGGGGCTGTAAAAAGGCGATGCGGGCGTGTCGGTAAATCGCAGGGTAAGCTTACTGCTCGCCTTCCGCGCGAAACGCTGAAGTAACCTTAGTGTCGGCGGTAAAAATATACACCAGCAGCGAGACGAAGATGCAGGCCGTCACGTACCAGTAGAAGGCGGTCTCCACGCCCTGTGCCTTCAGGCCAAGCGCGACATATTCGGCCGATCCGCCGAACAGGGACACCGCGATGGCATAAGGTAGTGCTACACCCAAGGCCCGGACGTGCGACGGGAAGAGTTCCGCTTTTACGACTGCGTTGATCGAGGTGTAACCGCTGACGATGACCAAGGCGACCATGATCAGCATAAAGCCCGTCCAGAAGTCCTTTGTACCCGCCAGAAGGGTCATCAGCGGCACGGTCAGCAATGTCCCCAATATGCCGAAACCGATCAGCAAGGGCCGGCGCCCGACCCGGTCCGACAGAGCGCCAAACAGCGGCTGGAGGCACATGTAGACGAACAGGCAGAGTGCCGATACGGCGGTCGCCGCCTCCTTGGTCCAGCCCGCGGTATTAACCAGGAATTTTTGCATGTAGGTTGTATAGGTGTAAAACGCAACCGTTCCGCCGAGCGTCAGGCCGACGACCTGAAGCGACTGCCACGGGTGGTCGCGAACCAGCGCCCAGACGCTTCCCTTTTGCGCGTTGACGGTCTTCTGAAAGGACTCGGTCTCCTCCATGTGGGTGCGGATGAACATGGCGACGACCGCCAGCCCGGCGCCGATGACGAAGGGAATGCGCCAGCCCCAGTCTTCCAGCTGCTCGGGCGTCAGCAGAATCTTTTGCAAGACGATCAGCACGCCAAGCGCGATCAGTTGGCCCATGATGAGCGTCACATACTGGAAGCTGGACCAGAAGCCGCGATTGTGGTGGCCGGCCATCTCCGACAGGTAGGTCGCGCTGGCGCCGTATTCCCCACCCACGCTCAGGCCCTGCAGCAGCCGCGCGATCAGAAGCAGGATCGGCGAAAATATGCCGATCGTGTCATAGGCCGGTGTCACGGCGATGATCAGCGAGCCCGCGCACATCAAAAGGATCGAGCCGGTCAGTGCTGTCTTGCGGCCATAACGGTCGGCATACATGCCCAAAAGCCAGCCGCCGATGGGCCGGACCAGAAAGCCCATGGCGAAGATGGCGGCGGTATTGAGCAGTTGCGCCGTCGGATCGTCCTTGGGGAAGAAGGATTTGGAGAAATAAAGGGCAAAGGCCGCATAGGCGTACCAGTCGTACCATTCGACCAGATTGCCGATGGTTCCGCCCAGCATGGATTTCAGTTTGTT
>CAMLPZ010000024.1 GCA_946482045.1 uncultured Asticcacaulis sp. | reverse complement strand
TCGAATGCGGTGCGCCCCCGCTTGAGCCTCCTGTGATCCTGGTGATCGGGGAGTTGGAAAACCGAACAGAGTTACGGTCCCTGTGACCTTTAGCCGGGGCCTGTTGCATACGCCACAGGCTCCCCGACCGCATTGGTCAAGGAGGTGTGCCGAAATGGCCGGCATCAACCAACTCTGTTAGGGGTTTCCACGCCCCAGAGCCGCGCGTACGGCTCCGGGATCAATTTAGCCTGAAAGGCCCGAAAGTTCCACCAGGAATTGATTGACCACAGATCGACTGTTGAGAGCAAATTATGCTCCCGAGGGCGAGCGATGATTTTCGGTTTCGGGAAGCGCGGTGCGCGAGACCTGGTGGCTGAGCAGCTTCGCGGCCGCGCCAAATGCTGCTCGAATGCAGCACTACACTCGAGCAAACCGGATGGATGCAATTTAATTGCACGCTTGGATATTCCGACCGGCAATATGCCAACGCGCTCTTTGCAACTCCAATTACATTTATCGACACATCAGCACAGCCTCAGGCAGTTATTGCATTCTGTCGAACCCGAAGGACACCTTCTTTTCCTAGCCGCCCTTAGATTAGCGTGATCAACAAAGGCCAACTGAAGTCGCCGAGGGTTGTCCTTCCCTAATCAGCGGGAGCTGCTGCTTGGCCCGATCCGGTAGTAGTCAAAATCGACGCGGCCGCCGGTGGTCTTGGTCGAATAGTAAAAGAGCGCGAAGCGATAACCCATGAAGTGCGGGAAGGTGTAGGTCAGGCGCGAGGGGCGACCAATGGGGGTCCAGGTTTTGCCGTCGAGGCTGTAGGAAAAACGGGCGACCTCAGGCGCGGGGTCAAAGTCGCATTCGACCCTCAGATGAACGGTTTTGCCAGAGAGGGGAATGGAGGCGATCTCCTCGGGCTTGTCGGAATCGGCGCTCACCATGACGAGAGAACTGACGCCGCCGCTCATCTTTACGCCCACAAACCCATATAGTTTCTGAAACACGGCGAGGCCTGCATAGTCGCCGTCCTTCATGCCGCTCACGTCGATGCGAGTGGTGGCGGAACTGCCGGGTCCAAAGGTGCGCTGAGAGAGGGTATTCGGAGCCTCAAGCAGAGCGGAAACCACCCGGTTGGTGACGAAGCTCAGGTAGCCGGGGCGCTTGGTGAGCGACCAGTAACGCGGCTCGGGATTGTGATTCCACTGCCAGGCGAGCGGCAGCTTGGGGGCGCCGGGTCGGCGGTCGAATTCGTCGGAAGCGACGATGCCGGATACGCCGGAGGCACCCTGTCCGCCGGCTGGGATGTCGAGCGTCATCGGCACCTTGCCGTCCTGGCCGAGCACGGGCCAGCCGTCATTCCAGGTCACGGGCACCAGGTAGGGGATGCGACCGACAGCGCCGTTGTCTTTGAAAAGATAGGCATACCATTTGCCTTCCGGGGTATCGATGAGGCCGCCCTGGGCGATACCGCGATCATCGAGCGCGAGGCGCCCCTCGTAAGGACCGTCGATTGCGTCGGCGCGGTGGATGATGACGCTGCGCGCCCAGCGGCTCCCCGGCGAGGCGATGTTGAAGAGATAGTAGCGGCCGTTGGCTTTGAAAAGCTGCGAGCCCTCGCCTTTGAGCCCGCCCTGGTCGGCGCCGAACTGGGCGTTCACGTTTTCGACGATGACCTTGTTCACGCCGCCGGGCTTGATGCCGGAGAGATCGGGTTGCATCTCGGTGAGCGTAATGCGGCCGCCCCCGTGAACCATGTAGACGCGACCGTCGTCGTCGAAGAACAGGCTGTGGTCACCTAGCGAGGGCTCGAAACTCGTCTCTTTCCACGGGCCTCGCTGCGGGTCCCGCGTGGTGTAGATGTGGGTGCGTCCCGTGCTAGCGGAGAAGGTCGAGGCGTGGAACACACCGTCGTGGTAACGCAGGCTGCTGGCCCAGGAGCCTTCACCATAGGCATTCTTGCCGTTTTTGAGGTTGAGGGCGTCGTTGTCGGCCAGGGTTTCATAGGCGTAGGAGGCCATCCGCCAGTTGACCAGGTCCGTCGACGTCATGATCGGGAGGCCCGGGCTCATGTGCATCGTCGTGCTGCTCATATAATAGGTTTTTCCGACACGGATAATGGCTATGTCCGGGACGTCGGCCCAGATAAGGGGATTGTGGGCAGGCGCCGCCTTTGCCGGCTGTTCCGACGGAACGGCGTGAGACGCGACGGAGGCAAGGACGAGGGCCATCATGAACAAAATCGGGCGGCTTATGCGACGGGCGGAGGCGCGGCTCAGGCTCTTAGGGTGTTTGTCCATATTCTGTCTCCGAAGGTAAAGGGTCAGAGTTAAAAGGGTCAGAGACAATAACGTTGAACGATCTTTCCGGCGTTTCCTCGATTGTGCGAAGATCGAAATCTTCACGGCACGATCGTAACGATGACGCGCGCGTACCGCGTCAGCGGTGGAGGCCCCTTGTCGGTGACCTTCAAAATAAAATGCGCCGTCTCGGGCTTGCTCACTGCCGGCGCCGTGACGGGCACCCGGTACAGGTTTTCCGCCCAGTTAGGGGCAATCGGCTTGGCCAGGCTGCCCGCCTCGACATAGTTGAACCACAGATAGCTGAGATTATCCCCGTCCGGATCGCTCGACCCGGCCGCACTCAGCCAGAACGTTTCACCCGACTTGACCGTGAAATGATCGGCATGCCCCAGCCTGACCACCGGCGGATGATTGGCCTCCCAATAGGGCTTGATCGTCCAGTCCATCCGCGCGGCGAAGTCGTTCTGGAAATCCTTCCGCCACCGCCACAGCGTCGTCCTGTAGCCCGTCGATGTCACACTCGCCGGCGCGACAGCCCGCCCATAGTCCGCCGCCACGTGGGGTGTGTAAGTGTCGATCGCATTGGTCCAGATCGGCCGCGTCTCGGCTTCTATAGGCACCCCGCCGGTGAAGCCTTTCGGGTCCGTGTCCGCCATCTGCGGTATGTAGCTCTTATACCGGCCGCCCCATCCCCCCCAGTCGGGATGATCGGGCGCATTCAGTCCATTGGGGATCAGCCACAGAAACGTCGGCGTATCGCCTTCCATGCCGTAGCCGACATCCGGGTACATCAACCCCAGCGGCCCGTGCCCCTGCTGGATATTGTCCCGAAGCCAACCATTGCTGATCTCGCTATTATCGAGCCCCGGCTCTACATGCATGATCCCGGTCCAGGTCGCCGCGCCATAGCCGCCTGGGCTCACCACATAGTACAGCTCCGGAAACGTCTTGCGCATCCACGCGCCACTGTCGTCTTGATCGGAGATCGTATAGACCCTGAGCTTGGCGATCAGCCGCGCTGCCTCCGCCGTCGACCGGCTCTTGCGGATCGTATACAGCGCCTGTGCCAGCGTATTGGGGCCGCCCCACACCGCCACCCACACCGGCCGATCGTCGGCCTTATCCAAGATCTGCACGATGCGCTGCGAACCCGGCGATTCCTTGCCATCGCCAACGGCGGCCATGCCATAGACTGCCGGACCTTCGCTTACCCGCGCCAACAGGTTCGCGGCATCAGGAAAGCCCGCCTCGTGCTTCAACAGGTTCGGCTGCACCTTGCCATAGGCTTCGATCGTGCGCCGAATCGTGCCTGGCGCCACCATAGTCTTCTGATGCACGGACGTCGTGGCGATGATCGCCTCTATGTCGATTTCACTCGAATAGAGCAGCAAGCGCACCAGCGATTGCGAGTCGTCCGGATCGGCTTCGATATCGGTCAAGACAATCAGCCGCGCCTTGTCTGATTTTGTCACTGCCGCCATTCCATGCGGTGCTGCAGCGATAACCATGACGGCCGCTGCCGTCGCCATCAAAATCTTTTTCAACACGTTTCCGCTCCTGTTGTGCCCCTTAACAATGACGTGACCTTTTGGTAACGCTAATAGGGCGGCCCTTATCCTTTGTCGTACAAATTTTGGCCGTGGTTCGGCTGTATTATCCACCATGGCGGCAATCCGCGTCTTGATCATGGCCTGGCGTAGGTGGCAAAGGCGAAGTCGATGGAGGCACCAGACTTGTCCTTGAGCGGCTGGCCGTCCCCGTGCGCGGCGCCGGCAGCATAGACGTCGCTGCGGCTGGCACGCAGATAGGCCGTGAGCGCCTGGCGTTCGCCACTCAGTTCCAGCACGTAGCGGCGCCCTGCCTTCAGCACGACAGGCTTGGCGGTGGTCAGATCGAAGCTCAGCAGGCCCGCGCCCTGGGGTTGATAGGCGATGGCCAGACCGCCTGGGGCGCCGAGCTTTTCGCTACCGCCGCCGATGCCTTCCGCTGCGCCCAGTTCTCGCAGCGACAGCCGCAGCGATCGCCCGTCACCGGTGCCGAGGCCGTCGCCCGCGTAGAGGCTGATGCGTGCAAGGGCAATATCGGCGGTTGGCACGAAGGTCTGCGCGATGCGGCTGACGCCGCCGTCACGGTTGAAGCCCACGGGCTCCGGCGCCTGGTTGAAGGGGTCGGTCACCGATGCCAACGCTGGCATGCCCGGCCACGCGGTCGGATAGCCTTGCGCGAATTGCTGCACGCGCACGGTAGGGTCCGAGCGGCCATGGTCGATGGCCGGCGCAGGCGCGGCGGGCGGGGGCGGCACGCTGATACCAGCCTCCGTCTGCGTGATGGGCAGGATGCTGCCGTCGGCGCCGTAGTGCAGGTATTCGATGGTGACGCTGCGGCGCGCGCCGGCGCCGGTCTGGCCGTCGGGCAGGGTCAACGTACCGTTGTGATACAGCAGATAGGACTGGCCTTTAAAGTCGAGTAGGCCGGGATGGATGGTATAGCTGTTCTTGACCGGACCGGTGATGAGGCCGCCATAGGTCCATGGCCCGCGCGGGCTGGGCGCCGTGGCGTAGGCGAGGTGCTCCCACACGCCTTGGTGAGCCATCGCCGCATAGGTCATGTAGTAAAGGCCCTGGCGCTTGGACAGCCACGGCCCCTCGGTATAGTTGGGCAGGGCGATATTCTCGATGGGCCCGTCCAGCTCCGTCATGTTGGGCTTGAGCTTTGCCAGGTGCAGCACCGGGTTGCCCCAGGCCAGCCAGGCCGTGCCGTCGTCGTCGACGAAGACGGTGGGATCGATGTCGTCCCATCCGTAGGGGCCGGGCGTCATCTGTTCGTTGACCAGCGCCGAGCCGCGCGCGTCCTTGAAGGGACCGAGCGGATTGTCGGCAACCGCCACGCCGATGGCCCTGCCCGGATGGGTATCGTCATGCGTCATGGTGGCGTAAAAGTAGAAGCGCCCGTCGCGCTCCACCGCCTGTGACGCCCAGGCTTCGCCCACCGCCCAGCTGAAGTCGGTCGGCTTCATGATGGCGCCGTGGGACGTCCACTGCTTGAGGTCTCGCGATGAATAGACGCGCCATTCGTTCATGCGGAAAAACTCGTCGCCCTTCGCCTCGTCGCGACCGACATAGATGTATGCGGTGTCGCCCACCACCATCGGCGCAGGGTCGGCGGTGAATACGTCGCGAAGCAGCGGATTGCTGCCCGGCGCGGGTTCGGCAGCCAGCAAGCTGGCCGGCAGGGCGATGCCCAACAGCAGGGCGCAGGCCAGGCGCCTCGAAGCGCGTTGGACCGTCCGGCGCCCTGAAGGCGAGTTATAGGTCGTGGGTTGAGGCAGGCGCGAAATCATTCGAGGTCTTTCTTAGGCAATAGCATTGAAGGCCGCCACGATGGGCGGCGGACGCAAATCGGCGCGGCGCGCCCTATGGTTTCGCAGGGCCAGTCAGGCGCAGCATCAGCACGCTATGCGGTGCCAGCCGCGCTTGGAGTGTGACGCTGGTGTCGCCGGTCTTCTTGCTCCACAGGTCGGACCAGCGGTAGACACTCTTCTTGAAATCGACCGACCGCCTGCTCAGGTCATCGGTCAGGACTTGCTTCTTCCAGTCATGGCGAACATCGAGAGGCTGGTTGGAGCGGTTCAGGAACATCAGCGCCCATTCGCCGCCGTCGAGCGGCTTGGCATAGATTTCCAGCGGACCGTCGGCAATGACGCGCAGCGCCTGCACACCCAGCTTGTCTTGGCTCACCGCGATCACGTCCGGGTTAGTCAGGATGCGGCGGGTCGAATCGGACATAGAACGCAAGTCGTTGCCCAGGATGAGGGGCGAGGCCATCATTGCCCAGATCGACAGATGGGCGCGGTCTTCATCCTCGCTCATGCCGTTGCCCACTTCGAGCATGTCCATATCGTTCCAATGGCCTGGCCCTGCGAAGTTGCGCAGGCCTACCTGCTTGTCGAGGATGCGCAACACGCCCAGACCCGTCGAGAAGCCGGGATTGTACTCGCAGTCGAAGCAATTATAGATATCGGGCGTGGTGCGCCACGAATGGCCAACCTTGCCGCCCCATTCCCACGGCTTGCCGATGCCCCATTCGCATATGCTGAACACCATCGGACGGCCCGCCTTGGCGATCGCGTCGCGCATCGTCGTGTAGGCCGGTTCGGGGCTCATGCCCGGGGTGTTGCACCAGTCGTACTTGACGTAATCGATGCCCCAGCTCGCATAGGTCCGCGCATCCTGATACTCGTAGCCGCGGCTGCCGGGACGGCCGCCGCAGGTAGTCGCGCCGGCGTCCGAGTAGATGCCCAGCTTGAGTCCCTTGCTATGAACATAGTCCGCCAGCGCCTTTATGCCGGAGGGGAAGCGCGTGGGGTCGGGGTGGATGTTGCCATCGGCGTCGCGCTGGCCCTGCCAGCAATCGTCAATGTTCACGTACGCGTAGCCGGCGTCGCGCAACCCCGACGCGACCATGGCATCGGCGGTCTCGCGGATCAGGCGCTCGTCGATATCGCAGGCAAATTTGTTCCAGCTGTTCCAGCCCATTTGCGGGGTCATGGCCAGGCCTTCAGCCTTTTGAGCCCAGCTATTGCCGCAGGCGGCGGCCCCCAACAGGATGCCTAACACGACCTGCGCCATACGTTTGTTCATATCAATCCCTTTAACATGTGGATGGTAGCGGTCCTCCACGATCTGGAAGGGTCCATTGACACCGCTGGTCTGACCAGAAAGCGATGCGCCCTAGGGCGCGGCGAAGACCGCGGCAATGGTCGATGGTGTATAGTCGGCACCGGTGGTGCGGTCGAAGAGGCCGCACGAGTGATTTGGATAGGCGCCGGCGTCCCAGTAGAAGGGCGCGAAGCCGTGCCGGATCGCGGATGCGGTGACGTACTTCGCCCAATAGTCCCTATACTTCAGCGATGGATCATACTCGGTCTTCGACATCGCGCAGTATTCGCCAATGATGACGGGGATGCCCTTGTCGGCGTAGGCGGCCTTCGCCTTGTCGAACTGGTCGTCGACATGTGCCTCGTTGTCCCACGCTTCCCTTGCTGTGGGATCGGTCGCGATCGAACCCCATTGCCAGATCGCGCTCTTGTCGTTCAGGGTGAAGTTGTAGCCATCGTAATAATGAAACTCCATCATCAGCCTGCCGCTGATCGTGTCGGCTGGCACAGGTGCGCCGCACACACTAATCGTATGGTCGATATTGGTATTATAACCCTGGAATACCAAAGTTCGCGACGCATTGTTGCCGCCGGTCGCGCGCACCGCATCGACGAACGCCTGATTGAAGCCCGCCTGGACCGTGCAGTTTTCCGCCGACGGCACGCCATAGTCGACGTGGATTTCGTTGGTGCCTGCGAACAGCAAGTGGTTGTCATAATCCTTGAATTCGGTCGCGATCTGGGTCCACAATTTTTTGTATGCGGCGTTGCCGGCAACCTGGTTCGCAGCTGTCGGGTTGTACCAGTCGCTCTTATGCTGATTGATGATGACGTAGAGCCCGGCGTTACGGGCCATATCGACCACTTGCTTGACCCGGGCGATCCAGGACGGAGTGACGTTCCCGGAGCTGTCGATATATTGCGCCCACTCGACCGGAATACGCACGCTCTTGAAGCCAGCGGCCGCGACAGCGTTCAGCAATTGCTGGTTTACCGCCGGATTGCCGAAAACGGTCTCCTGCGAGGTCGTGTGGGGCTTGCCGTAATCATTCAGCGACTCAAGCGTATTGCCGATGTTCCAGCCCCTGCCAAGCTGGGCCGTGGTGACGGCCGCCAGTTGGGGGGGCGGAGGCGGAGGCGGTGGTGGCGGAGGCGTTGATACCGAACCGGACGACCCGCCGCCGCACGCAGCGACAGCCAAGGCCAGGAAGGCCGACAGAATGACGCGATCGCGCACTTGTTTGTCAAATTTCATTCTAAAACTCCCGTACTGACTGATAATCTGACGTTCTGTTACTCCGACCAGATAAAGCGCGCGCCGTCGCTGTCGTCCGGCATGGGGCCGGGGCTGTCGGCCCGGACATCCCGGGTCTTTGGATCGATGCGCAGGAAGCGGTTGGTGGCCAAGGACATCAGCACCAGTTCCCCCGTAGGGGTTTCAATCCATTGAAAAGTTTGCGCAGTACCGGCCTTGCCGGGTACAAGCGTTACGCTGCCATCCGCACCGACCGTAACAAAGCGCTGGCCCGATCGCAGGGCGACCCGGCCCAATTTGCGATCGATGACCTCGAACCGCGTCGGGACTCCCGACGCCAGCCCCCCTTCGCCGACCGCCAGTCCGGTCGTCGCGCGAAACGACGTCAGCTGGATCGATCGTTTGTAGGGAATGGGCCGCATCAGGCCGCGGGTATGCGGCTGATGGACGTCGATACTGTCGAAATCGGCAAAACCGCCCTCGGCGCCGGTCGCATTGTAGTTGAACAGTCCGTAGCGGACGCCCTGGAAGGTAAAGGTCTGGTAGAGCAGCGCAACTTCGTCGCCGATAGGGGTAAAGGCGACGCCGTCGAGCGAGTAGCTGAAGCGCGCCCGTTCAGTGAGAAAATCGCAGTCGGCCCGAAGCCAGATGCGCGTCCCGGTCATCTTCACCCGTACTGTCTTGTCCCGGAACTGGTCATAAAAGACGACGTCTTGCCCGTCGCTGCGTTTCTCGACGCCCAGGGTCGCATAGGGAAGATTGAGCAGCCCCAGTCCGGCCCTGTCGCCTGGCTTCAGGTTCGATACATCGAGCTGGACGGTTGGCGTCGACATCGGCCCTATACCCCGCTGCGTCAGGGTGTTGCGCGCATCGTAGAACGATGTCGCCGGCAAGGCGTGAAGCCGCAGGAAACCCGGCCGTTCCGACAATGACCACTTGCCATCGGCCGGCACATGGTTCCACTGCCACAGGGGCTGGAGCTTAGGCGCCGAAAAATCATCGCTACGCCGGTAGGGGACGCTTATCGGCTGCGGCGCGGCGCTCTTCGGCTTCACCCAGGTCCGCGGCGAGCGCATCTCGTTACCCGGCAGGCCGAAGTAGGGCCAGCCGTCCTTCCAGGTGATTGGAGACAGGCTGAGCAGGCGACCGACGGAATTGAAATCCATCATCGAAAAGCCCCACCATTCACCCCCAGGCGTATGGACGATGCCCCCCTGGTGCAGCGCCAAGCTATGTTTGGCGGCGGGGTCAGGCCCCCAGGTCGAAAACGGCGGCTTGGGCGAACCCAGGCGAATGCTCGATGCCATACCGAAGTCTTCGTGCGAACTGATCGATCGATTGACTTCGTAGGGCCCAAGCACATGATCCGCCCGCGCCGCCGGCATGCGAAAGCCACCCATCCAATTGGCGCTTATGATGTAATACTTGCCGTCGATCTTGTAGAAATGCGCGCCCTCGCCCATCCCGGCGTCATCGCTGAACAGGACCCGCTCAGTGCCCGGTACGATGTCGGTCAGGTCGTCGGTAAGCTGGGCCAGATGCAACGCTTGGTGACCCCAGACGACATAGGCTTTGCCGTCGTCATCGAACAGGACGGACAGGTCGTGAAAGCCGCGCTTCATCGACGTATGCGTCCACGGCCCTTTCGGATCCGTGGCCGTGAATACTTGTGTATTCTGGCCGTTGACGTTCGAGAAGATGTAGAATTTGCCGTTATGATAGCGGAAGGACGGCGCCCATATACCCTGGCCGTAGATGGCCTGGCCGTTCTCCAGTCGAAACTGCGGACCGAGGTCCAGCTTGTCGACGGCATAGGAGACGAATTCCCAGTTGACCAGGTCCTTCGAGCGCAGGACCGGCAGGCCAGGCATGGTGTGCATGGTGGTGCCGGTCAGATAGAACCAGTCGCCTACGCGGACGATGTCCGGGTCTGAGAATTCGTCATAAAACAAAGGATTGGTGAAGGTGCCATCGCCGTTATCCGGCGTCCAGGTCGCTGTCGACAGGCCTTTGGTCGCGCGCGGATCGGCCGGATTCAGCGCAAATGCCGGCGTCACACCTGTAATCAGCGTCAAGGCCGCGCATGACAGCAGCCCGGACATGACCATTCCAGGCAATGTTGACCCAAGCTGCATGACGTTTCCCTTTACCTTTTGGGCGTTGATATCACCTCAATAGGCGGTCACAAGGGAAAAGTGATTATAAATTTTACCTGTGAAACATTATTTTGAATTTCTCTTGTAAAGCCAAAATAAGGCAAATATCGATAAGCGAAACGCCAGAATTCTCAGACCTTTGCCAGAGAGTACGGCGCACATAAGAACACGATACAGTTAGGGATGGGTATGAAAGTTGATAGGCGCCATTTTATGCTGTCGTCGGTAGCAACGGCAGCGGTCTGCACAGCTTGTGGCGGAGGCGGAAGCGGGGGTTCATCGGGTGGGGGGGCGTCCTCTTCATCATCCTCTTCCTCCTCTTCGTCCTCTTCATCCTCTTCCTCATCTTCGTCATCGAGCCTGTACCCAAGCTATAATCTGAGCCCGATCCCGGCGGACTCCACCGGCATGACAAGCACTGCGGTAGACCTTTCCTCGCACATCAAGCTGGGCTGGAATGCCGGCAACACGTTGGAAGCCATTGGCGGCGAGACCGCCTGGGGAAATCCCCTCATCACCCAGGCCTTGATGGACAAGGTCAAGGCCCTCGGCTTCGACGCGGTTCGCCTGCCCTGCTCCTGGGATCAAAATTCAGACCCGGTGACCGCCAAGATTTCCGACGCCTGGCTCAATCGTGTAAAGGACGTCGTGCAATACTGCATGAACGCCAATCTCTACGTCATGCTCAACATCCATTGGGACGGCGGCTGGCTGGAACGCCACATCGATGCGGCGAGCAAGGACGCCGTCATCCCCAAGCAAAAAGCGTTCTGGGAGCAGATCGCCACGAAATTGCGCGACTTTGACGAACGCCTCATGTTCGCAAGCGCCAACGAGCCATCGGTCGATACGGCCGCTCAGATGGACGTCCTGCTTGCCTATCACCAGACCTTCGTTGACGCTGTTCGCTCGACCGGCGGCAAGAATGCCAATCGCGTGCTAATCATCCAGGGGCCGAGCACCGATACGGAAAAGACGGTTTCATTCTGGAAGACGATGCCGGTCGATACTGTGACAAACCGCCTCATGTTCGAAGTGCATTTTTACTCGCCGTTCCAATTCGCGCTCCTCGATTCCGACCAGTCGTGGGGCAAGATGTTCTACTATTGGGGCAAGGATCATCACTCCTCGATTGAGCCCGACCGCAATGCGACACATAGCGACGAGGCGTTTGTCGACCAGCAGATGCTGGCGATGAAGCAACAGTTCATCAGCAAAGGCATTCCGGTCATTCTAGGCGAATATGCATGCATGCGCCGCACAAATCCGAAAGACCTGGCCACGCACAACGCGGCGGTGACGTACTGGATGAAGTACGTCACGCAACAGGCGGTCGCTAACGGCATCATGCCCTTCTTGTGGGACGCCGGGGGCTACATCAAGCGGGATACACTGACGATCGCTGACCAGGCCTCCATGGATGCCGTGCTCGAGGGCGCCGGCAAGAAGTAGGCCGACGACCGATCTGCGATACTCAGACATAATAAATGCGCCAGACAAGATGGCGCGGTGATTCAATGTGGGAATACAATCAATGCGCCTTCTGACCTCCGCGGCCGCGATCGCTGCCGCCCTGATCCTGCCTTGCGCGGCCCATGCCGCCGATGCCTCTGTTCAGGTAACACTCGATGCGTCCAAGCCCGGCCCCGTCATCGACCGCCATGTCTTCGGCCAGTTCGCCGAGCACCTGGGCACCGGTATCTATGGCGGCATCTGGGTCGGCAAGGACTCCACCATCCCGAACACGCGCGGCATCCGCAACGATGTCGTCGTGGCCCTGAAGGCGCTCAAGATCCCCAACGTCCGCTGGCCGGGCGGCTGCTTCGCCGACCAATACAACTGGCGCCGCGGAATAGGTCCT
Organism: uncultured Asticcacaulis sp.; assembly: GCA_946482045.1. The sequence goes on along the minus strand of CAMLPZ010000024.1, from coordinate 12,435 downwards.
GAGCGCACCCCGGCCGTCGGCGAGCCCAATACTTTCGGTACCGACGAATTCATGGACTTCGCCGACCAGATCGGAACCGAGGCCTATATCTCGGTCAATCTAGGCTCAGGCACCGCAATGGAAGCCGCCGACTGGTTCGAATATATGACTGCGACCGACGGCCTGGGGGCCCAGCGCGCCAAGAACGGTCATCCGGCGCCGTACAAGGTCGCCATCCTCGGGCTAGGCAACGAATCCTGGGACTGCGGCGGGTCGATGTCGGCCGAGTTTTACGTCAACGAAATGAAGCGCTTTTCGCACTTTGTTCGCAACTATAACCCCACCCCGAACCAGCCGATGAAGCGTGTGGCGGTCGGCCCGAGTGGCGGCGATACCAGCTATACCGAAGAAGTCATGAAAGCGTGGAGCAAACGTTCCTGGTCTTGGGATATCGAGGGTCTGTCCCTCCACTTCTATGCGACGGGCGGCTGGCCACCGCATATGGCGGACACCGGCTTTGACGAAAAGGACTATGCCGTCCTGGTGAAAGACTCGCTTCGTATGGATGAGATTATCAAGACACATTCGGCGATCATGGACAGGTACGATCCCGAAAAGAAGGTCGCCCTGGCTGTTGACGAGTGGGGTACGTGGCTGTCGCCGACGCCGGGGACTGACCCGGGCTTCCTGGTGCAGCAGAACACCCAGCGCGACGCCGTGGTCGCAGCGCTCGGCATCAACATCTTCGCGCGCCACGCCGACCGGGTCCGCATGGCCAATATCGCCCAGATGGTCAACGTCCTGCAGGCCATGATCCTGACCCACAAGGACAAGATGGTGCTGACGCCGACCTACCACGTCTTTCATATGTACGTGCCGTTCCAGGACGCGACCGTCGTGCCGCTGACCTTCGACGCCGGCACCTATACGGCGGGCGCCACCACCCTGCCGCGCGTCGATGCCATAGCCGCCCGCGACAAGGCCGGCAAGGTATGGATCGCCGTCACCAATATCGACGCGAAGTCGCCCGCGTCGCTCAGCGTTTCGCTTGCCGGTGTGAAAGCCACGAAGGCTTCGGGCCAAACCCTTTCGGCGCCGAAGGTCGACAGCGTCAATACCTTCGACGCACCCAATACCGTCGCCCCCAAGGCCTTATCGGCCAAGGTCGCGGGCGGTAAGCTGACCATTACCGTCGCACCGGCTTCGGTGACGGTGCTCGGCCTGGAATAGTCCGGGCAAAACCGGCGGGCCCAGCCCGCGGGCGATACGCTTCGTCTTAATCAACCAAGACCGAAATTTCGGCTAAACACGGAGAGACACATGAAGATTCACGCAGCACTTCTGGCCGCCAGCGCCCTCATTCTCGCATCGGCCGCCTCTGCACAAACCGGCACGCCTATCCTTGCCGCGACGACGGACTGGACCATCTACAGTGCGGGGCCGCACCAGACCATCAATGATACCAAGGTCGAGGGCGGCAAAGCGGTAGAGGTACAGGCCACCGGGGTGGGCGGCATTTGGGAGGTTGCCGGAATTCGCCCGGTCGATGGCGGAATTGCGAAAGGCGATCATGTCGTAGCGAGCGTCTGGATAAAATCTGACGTGCCCGCTCAGGCCGTCTTCCGCATCGAAATGCGGGCAGGCGCGGCGCGTGTCGGCGAACGTAACATTGATATCGGGACCGGCTGGTCACAGCAAACGCTCGATTTCGTGGCTACGGACAATTATCCGGCAGGCACCACGCAAGTCGCACTTCTCTTAAATTCGGGGAAGCAAACGATCCATCTCGGGCCCGTTTCTGTTACCAATAAGGGCGGCAACTAGAATTTCCGGTCTCAAATAAAAATAGGCCGACGTGCGAATTCTCGCGCGATCGGCCTTCGCTGCTTCTGATCACCTAGCCTATTGAACAGGTTATGCCCAGACAGTGCCCGTCCGCCCTGCGCATGCTGTCCCGGTGCGAGCTTCGGCTACCAAATTTCCAAGGAATTTTGCATCCGGCCAATAAATCGCTGTTCTGCTTTTTCCGTTCTTTTCCGTAAGCCCGAACTCCTTATTCCTTCAACCCGTTTCGCAGCCCTTTTAAGATTGCAGCACGGTGTGCGGGCTTCAAATCCCCCAGCAGTCCGCGCAGGATTTCCGGCAGGTGATCGGCCACCGGATCGGACTGATGGAAGATAAAATGGTCAAACATCGCCTTCCAGGCACGGTTCTGCGCCGGTGGCAGGTCGCGCACGGTCAGAATAGCGCTCATCAACGCCAGCATGGGTGGTGGATTGCCCAGGTTTTCCGCGGCCGCCGAGTTCCACCAGTAATTGACCTGCATGTTAAAAGGCGCGTCCGACGTGACCTGATGCCACCACATATAGGGCACGAACAGAACATCGCCGGGCGTCAATTCCGCGATTTGGCCTGCCGCCAAGGCCTCGTGCAACCTCGGGAAGCGTACGAAATCCGGCCGGTCAATATCGGCCATGGACGCCGGCACGCCCGATATCGTGTGTTCCAGGGGCCCGATATAGAGATTCTTGGTCTGCTCAGGCGGAAACAGGATGAAACGTTTGTGTCCAGCAACCATGCAGACGAGATTGTCGTCAAGATCAAAATGCGTCGGAGTAATCGACTGGTTGCCTATCCAGGCGCGCGGGGCTGCGTCAATGCCCGGCAAGCTGTTGCCGCTAGCCAGCCCTGGAAAATGCAGGTTCAGGGGTGCCGACTGTATATAGACCCTTTCTTCGCCCTCTCCTCGTGCCAGCTGCCGAATACGCTCCAAGGCGTTGCCCATTGGGACCAAACCGCGCCGGAAATTGAAGCTATGACCGCTTTCGTCATAAAAATAACGCCCATCGCCGCCCGGCGGCTGACGAAAGACTTCTGCTGGCCTTCCCGCGTCGAAGCCTTTGAGACAGTCTGTCAAGGCGTCGACGGAAGGTTGGCGAACCAACATCCAATCGGCCACTGCCCCCCGGAAAATCACCGGTGTGCCTCTTCCCGCGACGGCCGCGACGACTTCGTCACTGCCGACGTCCGTGCAGTCTTCAACTGAGGTGAATCCGGTCATAATAGCTGCCCGGCCGGCGTAATGAGTCGACGGCAGGTCGTTCGATAGGCGGCGCTACGGGCAAGAGTAGCATGGACGCACGGGTCAAGACGCCGCACGTCGCCCACGTAGGAATTCGTCATGACCAGGCAAGGTGTTCGCCCGGCCTTTAATGATGCTTTTCATGCCCCGAAGGGCATTTCGAACATCGGCCTCGGGTATGAGATTGGCTTGCGGATCATAGCCTTGGGGCCGCAGGCCCTGACCAAGCATGACAGTGCTCCAGCTTTTTTCCCTGAAGAGTTCGCCGGGAGCCAGGATCAAGCGCCCCGAATTGGCAAAGACCGCCATCCGTTCGGCAAGACTTTCCGGAACATCCATTTCGCGGACCTGACGCCAAAAGGGCGTGTCGTCCCGTTGGGTTTGCTTGTAATGAAGGATCACAAAGTCCCTGACATCCTCATATTCGGCGGTCATCAGTTTGTTGTAGAGATCGACTTCGGCCTGAACGATCCCGCGGGCGGGAAAAAGCGCCATCAGGATCGCGACACCACGCTGGATCAGGTGAATGCTCGTGGATTCCAGAGGCTCGACGAAACCCGATGCCAGTCCGAGCGCAATGACGTTCTTGTTCCACGTCAACCGGCGGCGGCCCGTGGTGAAGCGAAGGCGTTTAGGGGTTGCGATGGCCGCCCCGTCCAGGTTGGCCAGCAAATGCGCCTCAGCGTCATCGTCGCTCATAAACTGGCTGCAGTAGACGTGGCCATTGCCAACACGATGCTGCAACGGGATACGCCACTGCCAGCCGGCAAGACCGGCTGTGGCGCGTGTATAGGGCTGAGTGGGGCCCGACAAGGCACTTGGCACGGCTATGGCGCGGTCCATCGGCAGCCAGTGGGACCAATCGACATAACCGGTCTTCAGGGCGTCTTCTATCAGCAGGCCCCTGAAGCCGGAACAATCAATGTAAAGATCCGCCTGCAGCGTGCCGCCATCCGACAATTGTAACGTGTCGACAAAACCCGTCTCACCGTCAAGCGTCACGCCGGCAATACGGGCATCGACGTGCTTCACTCCGTTTTTGAGCGCCACCTCGCGAAGAACATCGGCATACAGCGCCGCGTCAAAATGCATCGCGTAGGACAATTTCGACAGGGGATCACGTGGATCGTCCGTCGGCCGGGCGAACCGCCCGGCATAGGCCGCTGCAGTGGCTATCGAGTAGTCCGAAAGCGCTCCCTCACGCGTTCTCAGCCAGTGGTGGTGGAATTGAATACCGGACAGGTCAAGGCCATGACTGCCGAAAGGATGGAAATAGCGATCACCCAGTCCACCCCAATTTACAAACTCGATGCCCAGCTTGAAGGTGGCGTGCGTCCTGCGCATCACGTCGTCTTCATCCAATCCCAGCATGAAATTAAGCTGACGGATTGGCGGGATCGTGGCCTCGCCGACGCCGACCGTGCCGATTTCCGACGAGTCCACCACGGTGATGGAAACACTATGGCGCTCGAGACTTGCCGACATGACGGCGGCCGCTATCCAACCGGCGGTTCCGCCTCCAACAACGATGACGTTTTTTATTGGCTGGATCTGTGCCTTATTTTCCGGCATTTCTCACCTGTATAATAACATGTTTATGTCCGCCGTCCCGTCCAAGCGGTCCACACCCGGACCTTCATTCCGGACGAGTTCGCGGCTTTCCAGGCCTCAATTATTCCTGAGATGTCGCATTGATCCGCGAACGCCGGGTCTTGAGGCCATCGATCTCGATCAAAGCGATGCGTCCAGTAACCTTGCCATTTTATCCAACGACCTGACGGGTCATGATTTCGTCGGGAGGGTGGCGTACCTCCGGGTCCCAAATACACTGGAACGCCAGAACTGCCGCGCCGACAGCGGCCGTATCCGTGACAACCGAAGCCGGTCGAACGGCGCTACCGGGCCAGTGGCAACCTACGTGCATCGAAAGGCGTCTGTTTATTTGGTGGCACAGGCGCTCGTTGATACTCCGTGGAAGACGCCCTCCGATCAGAACAGCTTCTGGATCGACGGCGCAGATAACCGTCAGCAACGGAAGATAGAGAAAATCCGCAACCGCCTCAATCCAGCGGTCGACGATGGCCTCGCCCTCCTCTGTCAAACGCTCCAGGTCGTCAACAGACGACGCCTCACAGCCATGGCTGCGGAGGGATTTAAGCAGATCCGACACAAGGACCGCGTCGCCGAGGCTATTCTGCAATTTTGTCTTGCCCGGCCGGAGCGGACTTACCTGTGGCAGAAAGCCGATCTCCCCACTACGCCCATGCGCTCCGCGAACATACTGCTTATTAATGACCAAGCCGCCGCCAAGGCCGGCGCTGATGAAAACATAGAAGAAAGACGTGAGTTCTAATCCTGCGCCGAACTGCAGTTCACCGATGACCGCCGCACCAGCGTCATTTTCCTGCACGACCGGAGCATGGACGATATCACCCAGTAAATCCGGGATACAAATCCCGTTCCAATCCTGATATCGCTGAGGCTGCCCCGGCAAGGCCGTACGCCCCAGATCATCGGGAATGGCAACGCCCAGACCGACGATCCGCGCTACTTGTGCGGTATTACTGTGTTCCAAGCGATTGAAACTATCGATAACAAAGGCCCGGACATCATGCGGTCCGGCAAAATGTATGTCGAGATGAAATCGGTTTTGAACCCGTCCCGCGAAATCGACGACGATAAGCGTAAGATGGTCACGGTCGATGTTTAGGCCCAGTGCGAAGGCGGCATTGGGATTGAGTTTCAGGGCGTGACTCGGCTGCCCCCTTGCCTTTTCGAAATTGCGCGACCGGATTATCCATCCTTCACTAACCAAACCCTTGGCAATATTGAACACCGCCGGCGGCGTCAGGCCCGTCAGTTCCGCCAGGTTGCCACACGTCATTTCCCCCCGGGCGCGAATTGCATCGAGGATGATCTTTTTATTGTGCCGGCCGGCCGACGAGATGTTGGCGCCACGCGGGATCGCCGCGTTCCCCGACACCTCCCGCCAGAAGCTACTCGATTGACGAAATTGTACAGGATTCAACATTTCCATCTTATGCCATCACTTGGAAGGGGCTGCGGCGTATGTCGTCGCCCTGGGTCGGACATTTACTTGGGACTGCATTGACTAGGCGCTCTTCCTGTCCGCCTTAAACCCGTGCGTGCGAACCTGCTCAATCAGGTCCCTGTGTTTGGGCAGCACCGACAGGGCGTAGTCGCCTTGCCTTCTGATCTCGGCGAACTGAGCCCTGGCGTCGTCAAAGTACCTGTAGACACCTCGTTGCGCACTGATGTCGGTCTTGAAGCCCATGCCGTAGAGGACATACTGCCAGTTGGCCTCGGTGAATATGTCGTGGTTGGGGTCCATATCGAGGAAGGACGGCGGACGATAACGCCACCGTTCCAGCCGCGCCTGCAAATCGTCCGAAAGGGTTTCCGGCCGCACATTATCGCGCCAGAAATCCGTATCGACACGCTGGGTCAGGCAGTAGTGCAATTTGATGAAGTCTACGACATGGTCAAACCGGCGCGTCATCATGCCGTTAAACTGGCTGGCGCTGACCTCGTAATTGTTGTTCCACGGGAACAGATTGGACAAGATCAGGGATGCGATCTCGGCGTAGCCAATGCCTGTCGCTTCCAGGGGTTCAATAAACCCGGCAGACAGGCCGATGGCGACACAGTTATTCTTCCATTGGGTCTGCCGGCATCCGGCTTCAAAATCCAAAAAGCGGACCTCGCAGGACCGCGCCGCCGGCCCGACATACGCGCGCAAAACCTGCTCGGCACGCTCATCCGTGGTGTGATCCGTCGAATAGACATAGCCGACGCCCCGGCGTCCGGTCAGCCCAATATCCCACGTCCAGCCACATTCCTGAGCGGTAGAGATGGTTTGCGACTCGATAGGACTGCCCGGCTGATCGTAGGGCACCTGCAAGGCCACGGCACGGTTGGCGAAGACCTGGGAACGCAGGGATTTGAATGGCACACCCATGGCCTGGCCGATCAACTGCGCCTTGAACCCGGTGCAGTCGACATACAGGTCCGCCGTGAGCTCACCATGCTCCCGCGTTATCAGGCGCTCGATATAACCGTTGCCGCCGACAATGACCTGGTCGACCTTGCCCGCAATATGCTTCACGCCGAAGGAGATCGCCTTTCGGCGCAGCAGTTTCGCCAGTTCGACCGCGTCAAAATGGTAGGCGTAGTTCAATGGCCCGCCGTGCCCTGGCTGGCTGATCAGTTTCGGCGCCCGCCGTTCGTCGGCAACGCGTTGCTGGATGGTGCTGACGCTAGCCCAACTGGCATCACCGGCGACGCCCAGCAGCCAATACGGCAACAGATCGAATTGCGTATGCTGGCCGGAAATCTGAAAGGGGTGAAAATACGAGTCTTCACCCTGTTTGTCGGAGACGCCACGCCAGTTTACAAAGCGTATACCCTGCTTGAAGGTCGCGCCGGCGTCACGGACCAGGCTGTCTTCATCAAGTTCTATCCGGTTAAACGTCTTCCTGATGCTGGGAAACGTCCCTTCGCCGACACCGATAATGCCGATATCGGGCGCCTCGATGAGGGTAATATCCAGCCCCGCCACGAGGCCGTGAGAAAGTATCTTGGCCAGATAGGCAGCCGTTATCCATCCCGCGGTCCCTCCTCCAACAATAACGACCTTCTTTTGCAAGACGCACTCCGCAGGTTGTCTCTCTGGTTACTGGCATCATAGTCATAAGCAAAACGGGAGCCTTATTGTCATAGGGCTCCCGTCCAGGCTCAGCTATTAGTAGCGTGCGCGCAGATAGGCACTGATTCGACGGTCGCTCTGGTAAGTGTCATACGGCTCGAACACACCCGGAAGCGGTTCTTGCAGAGTCTTGGACACCGTATTCGTCAGGTTGTTGGCCTGGATGCCAAAAGTCATGCGGTCCGTGATCCTGTAGTCCAAGCCAAAGTCGAGATAACCGGCATCGGCACTCCACAATGGCACCATCTCATAGATTTTTCCGCCATTTTTATCCAGGCAGGCCGTGCAGGTGTAGGGATTACCGCCAGTGGCGTTAAACGAGAGCGGGTTGGCATTCGTGCTCAGAAGTTGCTTTGAGTGCCAGTTGTAGGCTATGCGCGCATTTAACGGACCACGGCTATAATACAACTCGACATTGTAGGAAATTTTCGACAGGCCGTAATAGGGCAGGTCTTTGATATCGGTTTCCGGATTACCGGCACCAACGCCTCCCGCGCCACCGGTATTGGGGCCCTGGAATACAAAGTCAGGTACGTATGGGCCGACAACGGAGTTGGCCAATTGCGACGGGTTTCTACTGTCAACATAGGTCAGGCTGCCGCTGACACCGAAGCCCTTGAAAGGCGCGGGCAATTCGTCGAAAAACTTGCGGCCGCCGATCTCAAAGCCCTTGATGATAGCCGGCTTATTAATCGACTTGTTTTGCTGATAGAACCAAGGCAGATCCACGATCACCGGAACCTTATCCACTCCCTTCAGAAGAGGCGTGGGCTGGATCTGATAGTAATAGGTGTACAGATCCTGGTTCTTCAGCTCCTTGCCAAAAAAGTCGACGTAAGCAAATACGCCGTCCTTGGGATACCATTCCAGTGCAATATCGCCGCTGGCGATCATGACCGGTTTCATATCCGACCCTGATTGACTGACCATGTTCTTCAGGAAATTGACGGTAATTGGGGTTGTCGAACCAGGAGCAACCCCGGTACGGCTGTCAGTCGCTGCACTGACGTGTCCCCCGGCTCTGATGTGTTCAAGATTCGGCGGGCTCATACCCTGCGATGCGGCCATTCTCAGGATGAGCTCGGGCGAGATGTCGAACTTGACGTTGAAGGACGGCAAGGCACGGGTAAAGGAGATTTCCTTGCTGCGCGTCTCGGCGCTCGTAACAGCCTGGTAGAAATCACCCTGTTGCGTGGGTTTACCACCATTCGCCATGGCCGCCATGGCACTTGCTTGATCGAGATAGAAGCTATTTCCCCCGTGGACCCTGAGATTGCCGCTACCGCTCAAAATCTGCCGAACGACCCGGACGCCGATATTGCCGCTGAAAGACGGAATAAACCCGAACCCGTCGCCGCCGAACTTGCCCTGGATATAGAAGGCCGCGTTCCTGAGCGAGGTGTTGGTGATCCCCAAATTCTGGTCGATGTTCGTGTCGTAAAAACCTTGCGCTGTCCATGGCGTTGCGTCACAAGCGACAGCTCTTGATTCGGCAGCGCATCTCGCCGCATTGAGCGCACCCCCATGCGCATTGGCGCCTATTGAGGCCAATTGCTGCCAGTTGTAACCTTGCATCAAGGCTGCGCTAGGCACCAGAATGGCCCCTGGGGACGCAACGCTTCCGCCAAAATAGCCCGGGACATCCCAGACCTCATAATCCGCAGGCTTAACTGTACCATTTGGATTAATGGTAACACTTCTTGTCACTTCTTCCGTCTGGTACGTGCCGTCGCTGTTTCTTACGCGTTGACCGCTGCCATCAAGAACATAAGCTTGGAATCTATCAGCCGTCACGGTGTATGGGCCAGTTATCGCCTTGGGTCCGGTCAGGAAGGGCGCGAAGCCGGGCGTAGACGTTTGATCGGGGTATGGCATAGCATTCCACGGTTCCGATATGGGCGCCCAATAGGTGCCGACGAAATTATCGCGCTCGCTGCGCACCGCCATCCGGGCGCCAAACGATACCGATTTGAAGAAATGATCCCCATCGAGAGCGTAGTCGGCGTCTATATTGGCGGCCACCGAGGTGCCTTTGTTGCGGGCGCCGTTATAAGCGAAGGAGTTAAAAAAGGCCGTATTGGTATTGACCAGGGCCGTCGCATCGAAGCCACCCAGTACCGGAATGTCTTGCGTCGCGTCGAAGCTGGCCGATGACAAGGCCGGATCGGACTGAGTGATCCCGGCAAACATGCCAAGCCCGTTCGTACGGGACGATACGATCTGCAGGGCGCCCCTCAGGCGAAGCGTGTCGCTCGGAGTCCATATGAAGCTTTGGCTGATGTCCAGGGTCGACGACGTGTTGTGGCTTGTAGATGTCGATCCGCCCAGGTTGAGCGTGATGGTACCGGCGGTGTTATTGGAATTCTTGCAGTAGAACATACCGGTGTTCGGAATGATGTTACCTGAGGCGTCCCTCGTGCCCGGATTGTCCCAATTGCCCCAATTGATATCAGGATTCGACGATTCCAGGCTGCCATATTGGGTGCGACAGTCAACGTTCAGCAGGTCCGGCTTCGGCGAGCCCATGAAATTGATGAAGCTGTAAGCAGGATCCGTCGGGTCCCAGTATTCGTCAAGCCAGTTATTGCCGCCCCAACCGAAGATAGGAGTCCCGGCTCCGGTCCCGCCCAGGCGCAAGGAGCCTTTCGTCATGGCGCCCGCCTCGTTAAAGGTCGCGTCTGTCGGAATATTCTGGTTGGTGGAGTTTGGCCTGTTGTCAAACCCGCCTTCGTGCCCTTCAGACTGGGTCTTATATTGCGAATAGAAAAGGATCGTGCCCAGCGTCAGATTGTCGCTCGGCCTCCATTGGAAAGCTCCGTAGAAACCATCACGATCACGCTTGTTCGTGCGCTGACTCCACTTATAACCCGTCGGCACAAGCGATCGCCCCGACGGTACCTCCGGATTGTTCTGCATCTTATAGGCGCCGATTGCGGCGTTACTGTCCTGCGAATAATACTGGCTGTGCGCGACATCGATCAGGAAGCCCATTTCGCCGTACTTCGTATCGAAGCGGCGGGTATAGAGCATGGACAAATCCGGCGAGATCTTCTTGATCTGGTCGCCGTAGCTGGCGCCCACAGATACGTCGAACTCAGGTTTCTTGTAGTCGAACGGCATACGCGTCCTCAGATCGACGGAGGACGTCCCGCCCTCGATGAGATCTGCGCGCGCCGCCTTGTAGACATCAACCCCGGCCGCAAGCTCCGGCGTGACATCGCTCCAACTCAGGGCATTCGCGCCGTTGGCGCTGAACGCCTGGCGGCCATTCAGCGTACTTGCGTTATAAGGCAGGCCGCGCACGCTGATACCCGAGCCTTCGATCTGGAAGGACGGCGTTCCGCTGCTGCCGACCGACGAAAAGCGCGACAGGGTGACACCAGAAACCCGCGACAGGACCTCGGTAATCGAGGTGTCGGGCAACTGGCCGGCCTCATCGGCAACGATTGAGTCGACGATGGTATCGGAATTCTTCTTGATCTGGATAGCAGACTGCAACGCCTTACGGCGCACTGTAACGATCACCGCCCCGCTATCGTCACTTGTCGCGCTGGCATCTTCGCTGGCGCGCGGTTCTGCATCCTGGGCCAATGCCGCGTGGCTCATCGCCATCAGGGCAAGAGCCGACGCGCCTGCGCCCAGCAAAAATTTGCGTGTAAAATAATTCATCTCTGTTTCCTCAAGGACCGCGTTTCATTCGTGCCTGGGCTGGTGTGGGATCACCGCTCCGACTATTTGTTTGTGACGCGAGAAACCCACCTCGGCGGAGATGGGTTAGGTGCAGGCCGCAATTTAAGTGGTTGGACCCCTGACCGCGCCTGCACAGGCTAGCAGATTAGTCGGACAATTTTAAATGATTGAATATATTAATATTTTAACCGATTTGATGAGCAATGCACTGCGCTGACCGTTCGCATTGTTCGGATACGAACACGGCCGAATCGGTCAACTGTGTCACGGTTGCCTGGAAGGCTTTTATTCGCTACCGAGGACCGAGATAGACGTGTCCATCGTTGAAATAGTGGAATACATGGCAGACACAATGAGCGCGAATCCGGATGAGATCGCGCCCGCTGCGAAAAAGTCGCCAATGGATAGCGGAATGTGGTCCGCGAAAGAATCGAGCCAGCTGCTCATGACAATCCAGGCTATTGGCCAGGCAATCAGGTTCGCGATCAGGATCGGGCCGTAAAAAACACTCAGCCTGTCGTGGATAATGTCGAGAAAAGATGCGCCCAAGGCACGCCGAATGGCCGTTTCCCGGGCTTGATGGCGAGTTTGAAATATGGATAGTCCTACAAATCCAAGGATCGACAAGACAGCCGAGACAAAGGACACAATCCTTGCGACGAGAATTTGATGGTTCAGATCGGCGTATTGGTCCATGAGATGTTCGTGAAACGTATTTCGTATGATCGGCGCTTCGCCATCCGTCAACCTGTCCCACAGTTGATCGATCCGGCCTATAGTCTTAGCCGGGTCGTCAGGACTTATACGTATGCTGATCTGTGAAAAATATTTGCCATCATTGTCGAAAATCATGGGCTGAACAGGCTCGTATACAGGTGCAAATCGCATATCTGGAATGACGCCGACAATACGAGACCGCATATGCAACTGATCGAAGTCATACTCTATGACCTTGCCT
>CAMLPZ010000023.1 GCA_946482045.1 uncultured Asticcacaulis sp. | reverse complement strand
CAAATTATCACTGATTTGGGAATCCCGATTCAGCCAAATCCCATAACGATCTAAACGCAGAAAGGCCGGAGTTTCCTCCGGCCTTTCGCATGTCCATCTTTGCCAAACGGCCTAGATTTCCTGGTTGTACGAACCGATTTCGCTGTACTTGGCAAGACGCGGCTTCACTTCCTTGCGGAACAGGTCGCGCATATCGTCTTCGGAGGTCAGGCTCTCGACCACGACCACCAGTTCCGGCTTGTTCGACGAAGCGCGAACCAGGACCCATGAGCCGTCTTCAAGGTGCACGCGGGCACCGTTAACGGTGATGACTTCCTTGATCTTGCGGCCGAGGATTTCGCCGCCAGCTGCCGCCAGATCGACATATTCCTTCACGATGCGCTCAAGTACGTCATACTTCACCAGGTCACCGCAGTGCGGCGACATGGTCAGCGAGGTATAGGCGACGGGGAGGGCATCCTTCAGTTCCGATAGCTTCTTGCCCGGGTTGCGGTCCAGCATGGCCAGAATCCACGAGGCGGCGACCAGGCCGTCGTCATAGCCGCGGCCGAGCGGTGAATTGAAGAAGAAGTGGCCCGACTTTTCGAAGCCGGCCAAGGCCTTCAATTCAGAGGTCTTGCGCTTGATATAGGAGTGGCCGGTCTTCCAGTAGACGGTATTGGCGCCGTTCTTTTTCAGGATTTCGTCGGTGGCGTAGAGGCCGGTCGACTTGACGTCCACGACGAAGGTCGCGTCCTTGTACTGTTCCGACAGGTCGCGCGCCAGCATCAGGCCGATCTTGTCGGCGAAGATTTCCTGGCCGGTGTCGTCGACGACGCCGCAGCGGTCGCCGTCGCCGTCGAAGCCGAGCGCCAGGTCGGCGCCGGTTTCCTTGACCACCTTGGCCATCTCGGACAGCATGTGGTGATCTTCCGGGTTCGGATTGTACTTCGGGAAGGTGTTGTCGAGCTCGCAATCCATCTCGATGACTTCGACGCCCATGTCGCGCAGGACCTGCGGCGCAAAGGCGCCGGCCGTGCCGTTGCCGCAGGCGCAAATGACCTTGAGCGGACGCTTGATCTTGACCTTGGAGACGATCTCGTCGGCGTAACGCTTCTGGACGCCTTCGACCATCTTGATCGTGCCGCCGGGACGTTCGACGCCCTGGCCACCCAGGACGATCTCCTTCAGGCGGCCGATTTCCTCAGGGCCGAAGGTCAGAGGCGCATGCGTGCCCATCTTGACGCCGGTCCAGCCGTTTTCGTTGTGGGAGGCGGTGACCATGGCGACGCATGGCGCGTCGAGGTCGAACTGGCCGAAATAGGCGATCGGTGACAGGGCCAGGCCGATGTCGAGCACTTCGCAGCCGGCCTGTTGCAGGCCCAGCATCAGGGCGTTCTTGATGTTGATCGAATAGGAGCGGAAATCATGGCCGACGACGATGCGCGGCTTGACGCCGACTTCGTGGATGTACGTGCCTAACCCCAGGCCCAGCGCCTGGACGCCGAGATAGTTGAGGTCGTCACCGAATAGCCAGCGCGCGTCATATTCGCGGAAACCGGTGGGGGCGACGACGGCGTTGGTTTCGTAGTCGTATGAGTTCGGCTTTACGCCGACCTTGGGTAACAGGGACATCGGGTTTCCTTAGGCTTGGAAGAAGGGCAGCAGGGCTTCGCGGGCAGCCGCGCCCAGTTGGGGATGTTTCAGGGCCAGGGCGACATTGGCGCGCAAAAGGCCGATCTTGTCGCCGCAGTCATAGGTAACACCATCGTATTCGAGGGCATGGAAGCTCTGGGTTTCCATGAGACGGAACATCGAATCCGTCAACTGGATTTCGTTCCCGGCGCCGCGTTCCTGGTTGGCCAAAAGTTCAAAGATTTCGGGCTGAAGAATATAGCGGCCCGAAACGATCAGGTTCGACGGCGCCGTGCCCTTGGCTGGCTTTTCGACCATGCCGGTCATCTTGTTGAGACGGCCGTCCTGCTTCTCGAGCGCGACGACGCCGTACTGGTGCGTCTGGTCGTGCGGAACCGGTTCGACGACGATGATATTGCCGCCCACTTGGTCATAGGCGTCAATCGCCTGCTTGAGCGCCGAAACCTCGGCATCCATGACCATGTCAGGCAGGATGACGGCAAAGGGCTCATCACCGATAATGTCGCGAGCGCACCAGACGGCATGGCCCAGGCCGTTTGGCTGCATCTGGCGGACGAAGCTCATCTCCCCGGGCTTGGGCAGTTCGGCCATCAGTTCGTCAAGGATGGCCGTCTTGTTCTTGGCCTTGAGCTGCGATTCGAGTTCGAGCTGGTGATCGAAGTAATCTTCGATGGCGCCCTTGGCGCGGCCCGTCACGAAAACGAAGTGCTCTATGCCTGCGGCGCGCGCTTCGGCGACCACGTAGGAGAGGATGGGCCGGTCGACGACATTAAGCAGTTCCTTAGGGACGACCTTGGTGCCGGGGAGGACGCGGGTCCCCAGTCCTGCGACGGGGACAACGGCTTTTCGCACGCGCTTATTGGACAAGACAACCTCTTAAAAAAGCGAAAGTTTTGTGACGGGTACTGCTTGATGGGACCTTATGCGCGGCCCGCTGTAGGATAGAATGCTGCACTGCAAACAGCAATATGTGAAATAAAGATTCAATAAGGAGCTCATAAGGGCGAAGCGTTACCAAAGCGAAAATTGTCAGGCATTTTCCCCAGCAATGGATGCTTTGACGGTTTTCAGCCATTGGGACTTGTAATAAATATAATTGTAATATTTATTTCGCGGCAGGGCGCATGACGAGGCGTCGCAAGGGAGAGAGAACAATGGCCTTCATCCGATCGGCACTAATGAGTGCGCTTCTCGCCGGCGCCTGTTTGGCGCCCATAACCGCGTCAGCGCACGAATCGCTGGAACTGACCGCGCCGAAGCCCAACCTGGCGCCGACACCCCCTATGGGCTGGAATTCGTGGAACAAGTTCGCGTGCGATATCGACGAGGCCAAGGTCCGCGCCGTGGCCGACGCCATGGCCTCGAGCGGCATGAAGGACGCCGGCTATCAGTATATCGTCATTGACGACTGCTGGCAGAAGGACCGCGCGGCCGACGGCACCATCCAGGCCGATCCCGAAAAATTCCCCTCGGGAATCAAATCTCTGGTTGATTACGTCCACTCCAAGGGGCTGAAGTTCGGCCTCTATTCCGACGCCGGCGTCAAGACGTGCGGCGGCCGTCCTGGCAGCGCCGGTTACGAGTTCCAGGATGCGCGCACCTACGCCTCCTGGGGCGTCGATTATCTGAAATACGACTGGTGCTACACCGGCACGCGTAACGCCGAGGCCGCCTATACGCTCATGGCGAAAGCACTCAGGGCGTCGGGTCGCGATATCCTCCTCAGCATCTGCGAGTGGGGTGACAACAAGCCGCGCGAATGGGCCGCCAAGGCCGGCCACATGTGGCGCACGACCGGCGACATCCGCGACTCCTGGAGCGAAAGCAAGGGCTACAGCCTGTCCTTCCTGGCCATCCTCGACAAGCAGGCCGACCTCTGGAAGGATTCCGGGCCGAATCAGTGGAACGATCCGGACATGCTCGAAGTCGGCAATGGCGGCATGACGGCGACGGAATACAAGGCGCATTTTTCACTATGGGCCATCCTGGCGGCGCCGCTGATCGCGGGTAACGATCTGGCGACGATGACGCAGGAGACGCACGATATCCTGACCAATAAGGACGTCATTGCCGTCGACCAGGACCCGCTGGGCATCCAGGGGCGCAAGATCGCCGACGACGGCGACTATGAAGTTTGGGCGCGTCCGCTTAAGGGCGGAGACCGGGCGGTGGTGCTGTTCAATCGCTCGGAGGCGGCCAAGGAAATGTCCGTTGACTGGGAGGCGCTGCAACTGCCGGCGGGGATGAAGGCCGACGTCAAGGACCTGTGGACCAAGGCGGTCAAAAAGGGCGTGAAGGGCAAGTTCACCGCAACTGTCCCGTCGCATGGCGCGGTGATGATCCGTCTGACACCAAAGGCCTGAGCGATATATTGAGGAGGAGGGCGCCAAATCTTGGGTTTGGCTCCCGTTCGCCTGCTTTTATGCGTCCGCCGTTGCCGCTTCGGCCGCTTCGATCAGGTTGAGCGATTCGTGCAGGATGGCTTCAGATGCTTTTTCAGCTGCAAGCGCATCGCCTTTTTCGATCGCGACCAGGATGGCTTCATGGGCGGCAATGCTGGCTGTGTGCCCTGAAATCTTGTTGGTCAACTGGATCGACAGGCGCAGCGCGTTGTTGATCAACGGCTTCAGCCGCATGAAGAACGGATTGCCCGACGCCTTGAGGATCGAGACGTGGAAGTCGATATCGGCCTGAAGTGCCGCGTCCTGGTCGCCGACAGTGGCGATCATAGCCTCCAGCCCTTCGCGAATTGCCGCGATCGCCACCTTATCCTGGACCTCGGCAGCCAGGGCCGCGGCCGTCGGTTCGATGGCCAGGCGCATCTGGGTGAACTCAAGGAATATTTTGTTCGAGAACGGCCGTTCCATCAGCCAGCGCAGTACATCCGGATCGAGCAGGTTCCAGTTCTCAACCGGTTCAACACGCGTGCCCTGGCGCTGGCGCGACGACAGCAAGCCTTTTGCGGACAGCATTTTGACGGCTTCGCGCATAACGGTGCGGCTGGCGCCGTAGCGGACACACAGCTCGGCTTCAGTAGGGAACCCGGTGGTTTGGAATTCTCCCCTGACGATGGACTGGCCAAGCGACGCCAGCAAGCCATAGGCGAGGCTGACGCCAAGTTCCGAACGCATTTGAACGCCTTATCTATATTGCAGCCGAATCGCTCAGGCCTGTGTAACGAGCTTATAAACGACAAGCGCTTAAAAAACACAAACGTGATTTGAGACTTGCCTGATAGCGCTATCAGATTATAGTACAAATTTTACAGATAAAGAAATGCGTCACTGATGAATATCGGGACGGGCGAACGGGAGGTTGTTTATGGGAATTGGCAAGTCGTGCCGGATGATCGCATTCGGCCTGGCAGCGACAGCGCTGTCAGTGATTCCGGCCTATGCTTGGTCAGCCGATAAGCCCATACCGCAGTTCGTCCAAAAAAACGGTAAGCACACCCTTCTGGTTGACGGTGCGCCGTTTGTGATCCTGGGCGGGCAGGCTAATAATTCGAGCAACTATCCTGATGCGCTGGCCAAGGTCTGGCCCGCGATCAAGGACGTCAATGCCAATACCCTGGTCATTCCGGTGGCGTGGGAGCAGATCGAGCCCACTGAAGGCAAGTTCGACTTCAGTTTCGTGGACACCCTCGTCAGGGAGGCGCGCGCCAACAATGTGCGCTTGAGCCTTCTGTGGTTCGGTACCTGGAAGAATACGGGCCCCAGCTATACGCCGTCGTGGGTCAAGCTCGACAACAAGCGCTTCCCGCGCCTGACCAACAAGGATGGCTCGCTGTCCTACGCCCTGTCGCCGCACTACAGGACAACGCTGGACGCCGATAAAAAGGCTTACACGGCCCTGATGAATCACATCAAGGCCATTGATACCGCCGATCGCACCGTCATCATGATGCAGGTCGAAAACGAGGTCGGCGTCTACGGCACCGAACGCGACTATTCGCCCGTCGCCAACAAGCTGTTCGCGCAACAGGTCCCGGCCGCATTGATCAAGCAGATGGGCAGCCGCGCATTGAAAAAGTCGGGGACGTGGGCCGAGGTTTTCGGCAAGGACGCCGACGAATATTTCCACGCCTGGCATATGGCGGCCTTCTGCAATGAGGTCGCCGCCGCCGGCAAGTCGGCTTATCCGCTTCCGGCCTATATGAACGCAGCGCTGAAGGACCCGCTCAATCCGGCGCAGCCGGCCGGTTCCTACGCTTCGGGCGGACCGACCTATAATGTCATCGACATTTATAAGGTCGCGGCGCCCCAGATCGATTTCGTCGCGCCGGACCTCTATTCGCCGGGCTCGCAGTCCTACGAGGCGACGCTGAAGTGGTACAAGCGACCCGACAACGCGCTCTATGTGGCCGAAAGCGGCAACAAGCCGACCTACGCGCGCTTCATCTTCTCGGTCATGGGGCAGCAGGGCATCGGTTTCGATCCGTTCGGTTTCGACTATACCGGCTACGCCAACTATCCGCTCGGCACGACGGCGAAGGATCGCAAGATCGTAGAACCGTTCGCGCCGCTGTATAACCTGTTCGGTGACATGAACCGCGTCTGGGCCAAGCTCAGCTTCGAAGGCCAGGTCTGGGGTGTCTCCGAACCTGACGACCATTCGGCGCAGTCGCTTGATTTCGGGCCCAAGTGGAACGCCAAGGTGACCTACCGTCAGTGGGAGTTCGGCATGCCGGAGTGGGACCCGCAAAACAAAAACGGTTTCCCCGAAGGTTCGGACGTGCCTTCGGGCGGCATCGCGGTGGCGAAACTTTCAGACAATGAGTTCCTGGTCGCCGGCCACAATGCACGCATTTCTTTTGGCGCCGGTCCGGCCAACAAAGACAAGGGTATGCTGCTCGACCGCGTCGAAGAAGGCCATTACGATGCCGACGGCAAGTGGGTCATGCAGCGTGTGTGGAATGGCGACCAGACCGACTATGGTTTGAACTTCAGGGATCAGCCGCGCCTGTTGAAGGTCCGGCTGGGCACGTATGAAAAGTAATCAATGTCCGCTTCCGCTGCGGGCCTCCAATGTAACGAAGTTATGTCTTTCAGGGAGACTATAATGACATCTGCGATCAAATGGGTTTCGGTTTCAGCGCTCGCGCTGTGCCTGTCGGCAGGCGCTGCCATGGCCGGGACATACGAAAAGACGGCCACGGGCATCGTGGTCAAGCCGGACACCGGCAGTGCCAAGGAAGTGCGCCTCGACGTCATGACCGACTCGATCATCCACGTCCTGGCGGTGGATGATCCTTCGCGGCAGCAGATCGAATCGCTGATGACGGTGGCAAAGCCCGGCGGCAGCTTCACCGTCAAGGACGGCAAGGACTCGGTCCTGATCGACGCGGGCAAGGCGTCGGCGCGCGTCTCGCTGAAGGATGGTCTGGTCACCTTCTATAACGACAAGGACCAGGCGGTGATGACCGGCGTCAAGGCCGAGATCACGCCGGTTACGGTCGAGGGTAAGCCTTACGTCGCCACCTCGGCCCAGTTTAACCGCGGCACGAAGGATAGTTTCTACGGCCTGGGCCAGCATCAGAATGCCCAGATGGACCTGAACGGCGAAGACGTCGAACTGCGCCAACACAATATGGATATCGGCGTGCCGTTTGTCGTCTCCGACAAGAATTACGGCGTGTTGTGGGACAACAATTCGCCGACACGCTGGGGCAACCCGATCCGTTTCGGTCTTTTGAGCCGTGACCTCAAGCTGACAGCTGAGGATGGTTCAGCCGGTCTGACGGCGAAATACTATGTCGATGGCCAACTGATCGTGACCCGCGTCGAGCCCGACATCCGCTATCAGTTCCTGAGCGATGTCGACAAGTACTGGCCGACAGACCCGGCCTTAAGCAAGGCGGCGACGCAAGGCAAGAAGGTCAAGGTCGTCTGGGAAGGCAGCCTGACCTCGGATGCCGCCGGTGTACATAAGATGCGCATGTATTCGTCGGATTACGCGACGCTGAAGCTTGACGGCAAGACGATCTATGACCGCATCTGGCGGCAGAACTGGAACCCCTGGTACCACAACCTCGAACAGAAGTTTGAAGCGGGCAAACCGGTCAAGCTCTACATCGAATGGGAACCGGCTGGCGGCATGATTTCCATGCACCACTCCAATCCTGAGGCCGATGCCGACAAGCACTCGCTGCGCTTCACCTCGGAAGTCGGTACGGGCCTGAACTATTACTTCATTTCGGCCGACAGCATGGACGGGGTGATCGGCGGCTATCGCCACCTGACTGGCCAGGCGCCGATGATGCCGAAATGGGCTTACGGTTTCTGGCAGTCGCGCCAGCGCTACGAGACGCAGGACCAACTGCTGGGCGTGCTCAAGACCTATCGTCAGAACAAGTGGCCCATCGACAACATCGTCCAGGACTGGTTCTACTGGCCGGAAGACCAGTGGGGTGCACATACCTTTGACGCCAAGCGCTTCCCGAACCCGCAAGGCATGATCGACGAGGTTCACAAGAGCAACGCCAACATCATGTTCTCGATCTGGGGCAAGTTCTACGCCAACACCGACAATTACAAGGAGTTCGAGCGCAAGGGCTATATGTGGACGAAAAACGTCGAGGAAGGTGCGCGCGACTGGGTTGGGCCGGGCTATCTGAACTCGCACTACTCGCCCTATAATCAGGAAGCGCGCGACATCTATTACCGCCAGCTCAAGGAAAAGCTGGTCGGCCTGGGCATCGACGCCTGGTGGATGGACAATACCGAGCCGGACGTACGCTCGAACACCAGCCCGGAAGAATTCGCCCGCCTGATCACCCCCACCCAGATGGGGCCGGGTGCGGTGGTGCATAATGCCTATGCGCTGATGAACACCAAGGCCATGTATGAGGGCCTGCAGAAGGACCAACCTGAAAAGCGCCAGTTCATCCTGACGCGTTCGGGATTCGCCGGGGTCCAGCGCAATGCCGCGGCCATCTGGTCGGGCGACACGGTCGGCACCTGGGCGAACCTGCACGACCAGATTTCGGCCGGCGTGCAATCGGGCCTGTCGGGCATTCCGAACTGGACGCACGACATCGGCGGCTATGCCCAGGAAACGCGCTTCCAGGGTTCGGATGTGGGTGGCTTGCAGGAAAACCGCGGCGGCGGCGGCACCGGCACGGCCGAGGACCTGCGGGAATGGCGTGAGCTGAACCAGCGCTGGTGGCAGTTCGGCACCTTCTCGCCGCTGATGCGCAGCCACGGCGAAGGCGTCAAGCGCGAGATCCACGAGATTTCGCCGCCGAACTCCGACATGCGCGCCAACATGGTGTGGTTCCTGGAACTGCGCTACCGCCTGATGCCGTATACCTACACTGCGGCCTCCGACATCTATTACAACTCCGGCACCATCATGCGCGGTCTGGTCATGGATTTCGGCAATGATCCCAAGGTCAAGAACATCAACGACCAGTACATGTTTGGCAAATCGATCCTGGTCGCGCCGGTGACCAAGTTCGGAGCTCTTTCGCGCTCTGTCTATCTGCCCAAGGGCGCCGACTGGTACGACTTCTACACCGGAAAGACACATAAGGGCGGCGCCACCATCACGGCTGAAGCGCCGCTGTCGCAGATGCCGCTGTTCGTCAAGGCTGGCGCCATCGTGCCGATGGGCCCGGTCGTCCAGTACGTCAACGAAAAGCCGGATGCGCCGCTGACGCTTACCGTCTATACCGGCGCCAATGGTGAGTTCAGCCTCTATGAGGATGACGGCGTCTCGAACGGCTATGTGAAGGGCGAAGCAAGCCGTATCCCGATGCGCTATGATGATAAGATCGGGGCTTTGACCATCGGCGAGCGCTCGGGCAGCTTCAAGGGCATGGTCGCCAACCGAACCTTCCGCGTCCGCTTCATCACGCCGGGCACGGCGACGACGAAGTTCGACGAGTTCAGCAAGGAAGTGGCCTATGACGGCAGCGCCGTGACGGTGACGAAGCCTTAGCGCTTCCCGAAAAGTGTAGCGCGGTTTTCGGATTTGAAGCGCACTTAAAAAAGGTCAGAGAGTCCCGATGCGAAGCAATCGGAAACTCTCTGACATTTATCTTTTACGTAATGGTGCGGTAATGTCCGTACCATGACAGTATTGGAAAGATGGGATGACTTCGAGGATGGCGTCCGGCGCGTCATCCTCGAACAGCTTGATATGATGGGCAGTGCATCGGCGAACGACGCCGATCTGGTCCATGACTTGCGTGTGGCGTGTAAAAAGATCCGCGCCTGGATGCGCCTGTTGCGTGACGCCGTTGGTGATGACGCCTTTAAATTTGAGAACCGGATATTTCGCGACCTGGCGCGCCGCCTGAGTGCGCAGCGCGATGCCGATGTCCTGCGCGAAAGCGTCGAGTCCTTGCGCGCCGCCTTTCCGGACGACGCGCACGCCGACGATATATCCGCGGCGCGGAATGCCCTGCCGGGCCCACAGAAGGAAAGCGAAGACCTTGCCACGGTCCTGGATGCCGTGAAGGCGACCGTTACTGAGGCTCGCCGGCGCATCGCCGAACTGCCGCTGAAACGCGTTGGCCGCGCCAAGCCGCTGAAACAGGCCTATCGCGCGTCCTGCCGGCGCGAAAAGACCGCCCGGCGCGCGGCGCGGCGGGAACCGACGCCGGACACACTTCACGAATGGCGCAAGCAGGTGAAGGCGCTGCACTATCAGCTTCAACTGGTGCGCGACGTCTGGCCCAAAAGGGTAGGGCGGCTGGATGCGCGGCTGAAGGGCCTGGCCAAGACACTCGGTCATCATCATGATCTGGCCGTACTGGAAGCGCAGCTTCTGGCCAGCCATATGCCCCTTGCCCCGCAGCGCCTGCAATCCATCCGCAAGCTGATCCATCACCGTCTCGAAGCCGAGGGAAACAAGGCGGTCCGCCAGGGAAGAAGGGTATCGCGCGCCCCGTGCGCGGACTTTGCCAAAGGTCTTGCCCTTCGGTGGAAAACATGGGCCGGTTGAGCCATATTGTTTTCTGATTTTTGTCCCTCATATTTAACGGAGTTGGTGACCGATCCGGCTCCAGCAGCGTGTCGTACAAGGTGTTGAATCACTTAAACGAAAGGCTGTTTCCGCATGTCGTCCGCTTCCGCCGCAACGCTTTCCGATAGCCTTCCAAAGGCCGCTCTTAACGATGTTCCGCTGATGGCGCGCAAAGGCGTGGCCATGCTGCAGAGGGCGTGGGATGTAGGCCGTCTCGACATTGTCTTTCCCAACGGCAAGCACCTGCTGCTACATGGGCAGAAGCCCGGCCCGTCAGCCGTCCTGCAGGTCAAGGACTTCAACTTCATCAAGCGGGTCCTGGCGTCGGGAGATATCGGCTTTTGCGACGGCTACAAGGACAACGAGTGGGATACGCCTGACCTCGCGACCCTGCTGGAAGTCCTGACGCTCAATTCGAAAAAGCTGGGCCAACTGTTCACCGGCAATATCGTCACACGGATGATCAACCGACTTGTCCACGCCCTGCGCAAGAACACCAAGGCGGGTTCGCGGCGGAACATCTTTGCGCACTATGATCTCGGCAACAGCTTCTACGACAAGTGGCTCGATAAGAGCATGACCTATTCGTCGGCCCTGTTCGACGGCGGGGCCAAGGATGATCTGACTGCCGCCCAGATTGCCAAATATGAGCGGCTGGCGAAACTGGTCGACCTCAAGCCCGGCCAGCACGTGCTGGAAATCGGTTGCGGTTGGGGTGGCTTTGCCCAGTACGCCGCTGAAACCATTGGCGCGCACGTCACCGGCATAACCATCAGCCAGGCCCAACTTGACTATGCTGTCGAGCGCATGGAGCGTCTGGGTTTGAGTGACAAGGTCGAGATCAAGCTGATGGATTACCGCGATATCGAAGGTGAATACGACGCCGTGGTGTCGATCGAAATGTTCGAAGCGGTCGGCGAAAGCTATTGGGGCGCCTATTTCGATAAGGTGCATGAGGTGCTCAAGACAGGCGGCAAGGCCGGCCTCCAGATCATCACTATCGCCGACGATATGTTCGAAGATTATCGCCAGCGCGCCGATTTCATCCAGAAGTATATTTTTCCAGGTGGCATGCTACCGTCTCTGACCAAGCTGGCCGAGCATTCGCGCGCCGCGGGCCTTAAGCTCGTGTCCGACTTCACCTTTGGCAAGGACTATGCCGAAACCCTGAAGCAGTGGGCGTTACGGTTTGAGAAGGCCTGGCACGAGGGACGTATCCACGGGTTTGACGACCCGTTCCGCAAGTTGTGGCTATTCTACCTGGCCTATTGTGAAGCCGGTTTCCGCACGGAGCGGACCAATGTCGTCCACCTTCAGTTGCAGCGGGCAGACTGAGCCGGCCGCGCCATAAAACACTTGTCTCGATAAGGCACTGACGTTACGACGGTCGCTCGATTAACAACCAATTCCGAATCTGGTGAACCCGGGCTCGGCGATTTGGGGGCGCGGTGCAGGACATAACACGAGTGGATGAGGGCGAGGGCGTAAGAACGAACGCAAGGCCTGTCGTCACGGCGTCACCGGGCGCCATCACTCTTGTCCGCCACGGCGAGCCGGACCTGTCGCGGCGCGTGATGCTCGACTGGCGCGGCTATGAGGAATGGTGGGCAAAATACGAGGCCGCCGGGTTGCTGGCCGGCCAGACCCCGCCGCACTGCCTGGACAAGTTCGCGCGCGAAGCGCGCTACATCTATTCCTCCACCATCAGGCGCTCGATCGAGACCGCCCATGCTGTCTGCGGCAAACGGCCGTTTGAACAGCTTGACATGCTGGTCGAGGCGCCGCTGCCGCCGCCGCACCTGCCAACCTGGATCAAGCTGTCGCCGAAGTCGTGGGGGTGGGGGACGGTGTCGCGTCTGTGGTGGTGGTACACCGACAATCATAATGCACCGGAAACGCGTCACCAGGCCGTGCAACGGGCAAAAAAGGCCGCTGATTTCCTGGTCGAAAAGGCGCGCGAAGGCGGCGACGTGCTGGTTCTCGCCCACGGCTATTTCAACCTAATGATCAGCCTTGAACTGAAGAAAATGGGCTATATAAAGACGGTAGAGCAGGGGTTTCAGTACTGGGGGTGCCGCCGCTACGAGTTGAAGGAGCGATAGATGAGTGAAGTAAACGGGCTGTCCTTCGAAGAAGCCCTGAAGGAACTCGAAAAGATCGTCTCCGAGCTCGAATCAGGGCAGGCGCCGCTGGAAAAGTCCCTGGACCTCTATAAGCGCGGCGCTGAGCTCAAGGCCTTGTGCGAAATGCGTCTCGAGGCCGCCCGCCTGCAGGTCGAAAAAATCTCGCTGTCGAAGTCGGGTGTGGTCGAAGGCACTGCGCCGGCGAGCTTCGAGTAATGTTCACACCGGTCGCCGCCAATTCCGACATGCCCCCGTTACAGCAGCGGCTAGCCGAAACGGCCGACCTGGTGACCCTGGCGCTTGATCAGCTCTTGCCGCGCGGCGAGGGGGCCGAGAGCCGCCTGACCGAAGCCATGCGCTATGCGGCGCTCGGGCCCGGCAAGCGCATCCGGCCCTTCTTCGCGCTGGAAACCGCGCGTCTGTTCGATGCCGACGAGAACTCGGTGCTGCGTGCGGCCTGCGCGCTCGAATGCATTCACGCCTATAGTCTGGTCCACGACGACCTGCCGTGCATGGACGACGATGATATCCGCCGCGGCCAACTGACCGTTCACCGCGCCTATGACGAAGCCACTGCCGTCCTGGCCGGCGACGCCCTGCAAAGCATTGCCTTTGAAATCCTGGCTAGCGAAGACACGCACGAGGACCCGGCGGTGCGCTGCGAACTGGTGCGCCTGCTGGCCCAGGCTTCCGGTGCTTTGGGTATGGCCGGCGGCCAGATGATCGATCTGATCGGCGTACACGACGATCTGGGCGGGGTGGCGCGGATGCAGCGTCTGAAGACCGGCGCGCTGATCGTCTACGCCTTTGAAATCCCGCTGGTCATTGCCGACGCGCCCGAACGCGACGGCATGGCCCTGATGCATTTCGCCCAGGACCTCGGCCTGGCCTACCAGATCGCCGACGATGTGCTCGATGTCGAAGGCGACCCGGAGGAGATGGGCAAGGCGTCGGGCGGCAAGGACGCCGAGAAGGGCAAGACCAACTTCGTGACTCTGCTGGGGCTGGACGAGGCCAAGGCTCGCGTCAAAATGCTCAGTGAACAGGCCAAATCCAGGCTTGATATTTTCGGCGGAAAGGCGCGATACTTACGCGACAGTGTTGACTTCGTACTCAATCGGCGCAACTGAACCCGCTCTCTTTTTCCTGATTAGGTTCCGCCAGAAACCGGTTTGCGCACAGTATGCCTGAAACCCCGATCCTCGACACGCTGCACGGCAGCGAAGGGTTCAATCCAGCCAAAATCCATGAGTTGAACGGCACGGAGCTGAAGGCGCTGGCTGAGGAAGTGCGCGCCGAAACCATCGACGTCGTCTCCAAGATCGGCGGACATCTGGGCTCGGCGCTGGGAGTGGTCGAACTGACAGTCGCGCTGCACCACGTATTCGATACACCGAACGATATACTCATCTGGGACGTAGGCCACCAGACCTATCCGCACAAGATACTGACCGGCCGCCGTGACCGTATCCGCACCTTGCGCCAGGGCGGAGGGTTGTCGGGTTTCACCAAGCGTTCGGAGAGCGCCTATGACCCATTCGGCGCCGCCCATGCCGCGACGTCGATCTCGGCGGCGCTTGGCTTCTGCGCCGCGCGCGACCTGAAGGGCGGGACCAACAAGGTGGTGGCGGTCATCGGCGACGGCTCGATGTCGGCAGGCATGGCCTATGAAGCGATGAACAATGCCGCCGAAACGACCAAAAACCTGACGGTTATTCTCAACGACAACGACATGTCGATCGCGCCGCCGGTCGGCGGTATGAGTGCCTACCTGGCCAACCTGGTCTCGGGCGGCACCTATCAGTCGATCCGCCGTTTCGGTCGCCAGGTCGCCGAGCACCTGCCGCGCCCGCTGTACGAAATGGTGCGCAAGGGCGAGGAGTTTTCGCGCACCTATGTCACGGGCGGCACCTTTTTCGAAGAGCTGGGCTTCTATTATGTCGGACCGATCGATGGCCACAATATGGAGCACGTTCTGGCGGTCCTGAAGCGCGTGCGCGGTATCAATGATCGTCCAGTGCTGGTTCACGTCGTCACCCAAAAGGGCAAGGGCTATATCCACGCAGAAAGTGCGTCGGACAAGTATCATGGCGTCGCCAAGTTCGACGTCATTACCGGCGAGCAGTCCAAGCCGAAGTCGAACGCACCCAGCTATACAGAGGTCTTCGCTGCCGAGCTGATCAAGCAGGCGCGGGTCGACCCCAAAGTCGTGGCGATCACCGCCGCCATGCCTTCGGGCACTGGGCTCGACCGCTTCGCCGAGGTTTTTCCCGACCGGACCTACGATGTCGGCATCGCCGAACAACACGCCGTCACCTTTGCCGCCGGCCTGGCCGCCGATGGCATGAAGCCGTTCTGCGCGCTTTATTCGACCTTTCTGCAACGCGGTTACGACCAGGTGGCGCACGACGTCGCCTTGCAGAACCTGCCGGTGCGTTTCGCCATCGACCGGGCCGGCCTTGTCGGGGCCGATGGCGCAACGCATGCCGGTACCTTTGATATCGGCTATCTGGGCGCCCTGCCGAACATGATGATCATGGCGGCGGCGGACGAAGCCGAACTGGCGGCGATGATCGCCACGGCGCGCGACTATGACGCGGGCCCCTGCGCCTTCCGTTATCCACGCGGCGAAGGCGTCGGCGTGGAAATCCCGGCAATGGCGGAAGCGCTTCAGATCGGCAAGGGCCGAATTGTTCGCGAAGGCTCCAAGGTCGCTATTCTATCGCTGGGCACGCGCCTGACGGATGCGCTTAAGGCGGCGGACATGCTGGCGGCGCGCGGGCTATCTACGACGGTTGCCGATGCCCGCTTCGCCAAGCCGGTGGATCGCGACCTGGTGCTGCGCCTGGCGCGTGAACACGAATGTCTGATTACGGTCGAGGAGGGGGCCGAAGGCGGCTTCGGCGCCTTTGTGCTGCATCTGCTCGCCCGCGAAGGTGCGTTCGACGCGGGCCTCAAGATCCGCACCCTGACCCTCCCGGATGTCTTCCAGGACCAGGACAGTATGCCGGCCATGTATGCCCAGGCTGGGCTCGACGCCGCCGGTATAACGCTCACCGCGTTGCAGGCGCTGGGCCTGGAAGCCGAAGCCGTCAAGGCGATCAAGCGGTAAAAAAGCGCCTCCCCGAAGGAAGGCGCCATATATTTTTGTTGGCCGCGATATCTCGCCGAAAACCGCTTTGCACTTTTCGGTATATCGCTCGCTTAATAATTACCGATGATCAGGCCAGCAATCAGGCCGGTCGCGACCGCGGCGAGGACGTAGTTATTGTCGACGCGGCGCCACTCATAGCCACGCGGCGGGGCGTAGAGGTGACGATGGCGGCGATAGTCAACGTAATAGCCACGGTTCCAGTCGGAATAGGACACATAGCCACCCCGGCGCCAATCGGACCGATCGCGCCAGCCCCTGTGATATCCACGGTCATAGCTGCGGCGGTCGCGGCGATCCCAACGGTCGTGGCGATCACGGCGGTCCCAGCGATCTCCACGATCGCGGCGATCATGCCGGTCCCAACGGTCTCCACGGTCGTGGCGATCATAGCGATCGTGACGGTCGTAGCGGTCAAAAGCCAGGGCCGAGGCCGGTGCGCTCAGTGAACTGATGGCGACAACCAGGCCAAGGGCAGCGGCGCTAAAAATCTTCTTCATGGCGACACCCTAAAACGAGATGACTGAACAGGCCCATGTTTCAGATATTACACAATTGAACCTGAACCCAGCCTGAACGGGTTAGTCATCTGTTAAGGTGTTGGCGCAATGGCGAAAGATACGCCTTTCGATGAGACACCGAACCATCCGTCACGGGGGATGGCAAGCGCCAGAAGCTCACGCGCCACGGCGGGTGTCAGGCGGGCTTCGAGAGCGCCACGCACCATGATATAGGGGCGGACCGCGCCATCCGCGTCGGTCTCGAAGCGTAAGGGGTGGTCTGCGTCTGCCGTAACCATATCGCCGACATGGGTATGAAAAGTGAGCGCCTCTGCCTCGACCGTCATGCTGATGGCCACGAAAGGCACATCATCGACCGTTATCCGGACCTTTTCGGCCGGTGTCACCAGGTAGTAGCTGCCGCCCTCGCGCCGTAGGATACGAGAAAACAGCCGCACCATGGCCGGCCGTTCGATCGGCGTGCCATTGTAGAACCAGACGCCGTTCGACGCGATGCGCATGTCGATATCGCCGCAGAAGGCCGGATGCCACTGGTCGACAGGCAGGGCGTTGGCCGGGGCATCGCCGTGGGCGCTGTAAAAGTCGAGCAGGCCTTTCACGCTATGTCCTGCATGGAATCAGGCACCTCGGCGCCGTCTGGCTGGCCCGTTCGCAGAAGCTCCGCCCAAAGGTGGGCAATGTCCTGAACGGCGGAGTAAGACGCATCGACGATGCCTGTCAGCAGGTCGAAACCGAGCGGCAGCGTGTCATAACGGCGATAGACGACATTTACGCGGGCGGCGAGCAGGCGTTTGACGAAGGCTTCAGTCTGCGCGGCCAGCGGATCGAGCCCTGCCGACACAGCCAGGGTGCGCGGCTGGCCGACAATGAGCTTTTCGAGTGCCGGCGAAACACGCGGATCCGTCAGGTCGGTATCGGCACCGGCGTAGTGTCCGATCAGCGTCTCGATATCGCCGCCGGTAATGGGCCATCCGGCCATATTCCCGCCCTTCAGGCGTGGGTCGCTTAGGTCAACAAGCGGTGTGATCAGCAATTGCGCGACGGGCAGGGACTTGAATTCGCGCTTCAGGTCGATGCACAGCCGGACAGCCAAATTGGCGCCTGTCAGAATGCCGCCGATAGCAGTCCTGCCTTCGCGGGCCCCCAGCCGCCCGGCGTTGGCCTGGGCCCACACAAGCGCATCACGGGCGTCTTCGAATGCCGTCGGGAAGCGATGAATCGGCGCCATGCGTAGGTTCGGGATGAAGACCGGGCAGCGTGCCTCATGGGCCAGCGCAGAGCAGAAGGCGCGCGACAGGCCGGGGCCGCCCAGGACGCCGCTGCCCTGGGGGAAAAAGACGAGCAGGGGCGCATCCGCAGAGACGGCTGCGGGGCGGATATGCAGGCCGCGCACGGTTTCGCTGGTGATCTCCTCGACCTTCACCCGGACCTGCGATGGCTGGCCCAGCAGCGCGACGGTTTCGGCCCATTCCTGGCGCGCCTGTTCCAGCGTCTTGCCGCGCATGGTGAGCAGCGCCACGTCCCCTTTGGCGAAATAGCCGCGCCACAGGAACTGGATTTGCGGATCGAGCGTCCGGCCGTCCTGGTAGACGACTCCTCCGCCAGCAAGGAAGCGCAGCATGGCCGGCGGCAGTGTCAGAACCGTTTTCAACAAACGCTGGCGCAGCAGGGAAGGACGCATGTCGGGCTCGTAAAGTCTGAATATTGGCGGCAGGATAGCACCTTCCGCCGTCTGACAAACACAGGATGTACGCAATTATTTCCCACGAGGTCAGGGTATGTGGGACATTTTCGCCATTTTCGCTGAAAATTTGCGCATCCTGACGGTGGCGATCAGGGAATGCGTTGACCGTTTTCAAAAGCACTGGCTTAATGATGCCACAATTCGTTACTCCGGCTGCCTGAGACAAAGGGGACAAGGGGATGGCGGAAACGCCGCTCAAAGGCTCCGACTGCTGCTACCGAGACCGCGATTGTTTTGCGGAAGGCGACTTCCGCGCCTCGATAACAGCTCGTTGCATAGGAGAGCGCACATGGCCGAAGGTACGGTCAAATGGTTCAACACCACCAAGGGCTACGGCTTCATCCAGCCTGCCGCGGGCGGCAGTGACGTTTTCGTCCATATCTCCGCCGTCCAGCGCGCTGGATTGCAAGGGTTAAGTGACGGTCAGAAGGTCTCTTACGAGCTGCAGACCGAGCGCGGTAAGACGGCTGCCGTCGACATCAAGGCACTCTGAGCCGCCGCAAATACTGATTTGAAAGCCGTCCGTCCTGCGCGGACGGCTTTTATGCTTTGGGCGTGCGGTCGAGGAGGGTCTTTATGTCCTGAGGGCTAAGGCCGTCGTTGCGGTAATCGCGCAGGGATTTCGAGCCCTTGCGCTTAGCCAGGCGGCGGCCTTCTTCGTCGAGCAGCAGGGCGTGGTGGTGATAAGTGGGCGTCGGCAGGTCCAGCAAGGCTTGCAGCAGGACCTGGGTATGGGTGGCGTCGAACAGGTCGTGACCGCGGATGATATGGCTTATGCCCTGCCGCGCATCATCGACCACGACCGCCAGGTGGTAGGCAATCCCGATGTCCTTGCGGCCGAGAACGACGTCGCCACTGATCTCGGGACGGGCCTTGTGGTTACCGGGCGCGTGCCACGTTTCGGCAAAGCTCAGGTCATCGTAGCGACTGCCGAGATGCTTGCGCGCCGCCTCTAAAGACAGCCGCCAGGCGGTGTTCAGCCCCCCGGCGGCGGGCTCAGACAGTGTCGGTTCCTGCGGTGCGCTCAAGGCCGCTTCGACCTGCTCCCGGCGCGTACGATGATCGGCGTAGACCACTCCCAGCGCAATCAGCCGGTCGAGGGCTTCCTTATAATCGGCGATGTGCTCGCTCTGGCGCAAGACGGGCTGCGGCCAACAGACCCCCAGCCAGGCCAGATCCTCGTAGATCGCGGCTTCGAACGAGGGGCGGCAGCGCGTGTGGTCGATATCCTCGATGCGCAGGATAAACTGTCCGCCCCGTTCTTGCGCCGCCGCGTAGGCCGTCAGCGCACTGAAGGCGTGGCCCAGATGCAGATAGCCGGTCGGAGAGGGCGCAAAGCGCGTTCGCCAGGTCATAAGGCTGCGATGTCATAAAAATTTCGATTTGCAAAGGCGGGAATCGGGTTCACAGTCCTCCTGTGGATAATATGCGTGCAGAAGGAGCCCGGTCTTCAAACACTGCCTACCAAACGTCCCGGTGAACATTGTGTGGAGGTGTCCATGCATGTTCTGAAAAGTCCGCCGCACGACTGGCGCGCCCTCGTGCTGAACGCCGATTTTCGGCCGCTGTCCTATTATCCTTTGTCGACCAAGCCTTGGCAGGATGTCGTCAAGGCAGTCTTCGAAAACCGGGTCGACGTAGTCTCGACCTACGACATCGAAATCCGCTCGCCGTCGTTGAAGATGCGTCTGCCCAGCGTCGTGTCGCTGAAAACCTACATTGACCAGAACCGTCCGCCGGCCTTTACCCGCTACAATGTCTTTCTGCGCGATGGCTTCCGCTGCCAATACTGTGGTTCGCCGCACGAGCTGACTTTCGACCATGTCGTGCCGGTCAGCCAGGGCGGCAAGTCGAGCTGGACCAACATCCTGACGGCGTGTGCGCCCTGCAACTTGCGCAAGGGGGGAAAAACACCCGTCCAGGCGCGCATGATGCCGACAAAAAATCCACACCGGCCGACAATGTTTCACTTGCAGGATCTTGGACGCCGTTTTCCCCCTAACTATCTTCATGAAAGTTGGATAGACTACCTGTATTGGGATACGCCTCTGGAGGCGTAACCTCGCGCATTCCAAAAAGTGTTCTGTGGTTTTTTGGATAAAATGCGCGAAAAGGTATGACTTCGGGGGAAGGTGCCGGCGCTCCCACATCCGCTGGCGCTCAAAGAAGAGCATGGCATAGAAGATGTCACCTGTACGGTTTGAGATGGACAGGCGCGCCTTTGGCGTCGTCAATTTTGCCCGGCAAAAGGGGCAGACCAGGATCGCCATGGAGCCTGTGCAAAAGGCGATCGAGGCGGCCTTGGGCGTTCGCGTCATCGCCAAGCGTGAAAAACTGTTCGGGCCTAAAATCTACAGCTTTACCTTTATGGGTGAGACGGTGAAGGTTCGACCGACCGACAGCGGCGATGCGCGTCTGGATCTCGGCATGATCGACGATGAGGTGCGTGAGACCTTGCTCGAGCACATGCGACAGAGCTATGATTTCATAGGGCGCTAATCGGGCTCTTTATCAGCGCGCTCGTTGATGACCTTTTCCAGAAGGCCGATGAGCCGCGTAATGTCTTCCTGACGCATCAGATCGATCTTGGCGTGTAGCGCCTCGATGTCCAGTTCCGCCTTGCAGTTCACCTGATAGTCCAGTTCCGCTTTTTGCCGGTCTATGGCGGCCTGCCGGTTTTGCGCCATCATGATGATGGGGGCCGTGAAGGCCGCCTGAAATGACAGGACCAGGTTGAGCAGGATGAAGGGATAGGGATCCCAGTGCCTGATCCATGCCGTGATGTTCACGACGATCCAGCCGAACAGGATCAGCGACTGGATGATGATGAAGTTCCACGATCCGACGACTGCGGCGATCTTGTCCGACACGCGGTCCCCGAAAGAGGTTTCCGGCTTTTTGTGGTGGCGCAGGCTGAACGCCCTATGGTCATGCATCAAATTTTCTCACTGATCCGGATGGCCAGGCGGCAGCCGGTCTTAATGACCGCGGACAGCAAAGGATAGCCCGTGGCTTCACGCGCGCCTTGGTCGACTGCGCGGTCATGATGCCCCAGTTCGTCGTCGCGGAACTGGCTGAGTTTTGTCGCCAGTTCGGGATCGGATGCTTCGACATCGCGGATCTGTTCGGCATAGTGCTCGCCGATGACGCTTTCGACCGCTTCGGTGCAGGCGTGGGCGGCCTTTTCGCCCAACAGCGCGGTACCGACCCCCAAGCCCAGGGCCGCCATGCGCCACACCGGCGTCATCAGGGTCGGGCGAACCTGCTTTTCACGCATCAGGGCTTCGAAAGCGTCGAGGTGCACCTGCTCCTCGCCTTCCATGTGCTTGAACTGTTGGGCCAGCGCGTCGTTCTTCGTGCCGCCGAAGACGGCCGCCTGGCCGCGATAGATATGCACGGCCGCCAGTTCGCCGGCGTGGTCGACCCTGAGGATTTCCGCCAGGCGGTCTTGCGTTTCGCCGGAACCGGGACGGGGGGGCACTGGCGGACGGTCCATGGGCTTAGTTCCTGTAGTAGGAGGGCCGTGCCTTGCGGAAACGCACCGAAGCGATGAGGCTCAGAATGGCCAGCACAGCCGAGAGGATGGCATTATATCCTGCCATACTCAGGCCGAACATGCGCCATGCCGCGATGTCGCACTGGGGCGGTTTTGTTGTCGCACCGGCCAGGAAGGCGGCCATCTGATCGATGCTGAGTTCAGTGCCGTCCGACGTGCAGGTCTGCGGTCCGCGCCACCAGTCCCATTCGACGCCGGCATGGTAGCCGGCCATGACCGCGCCGGTGGCAAAGATGGCGAAGAGCACGAAGGAGAATACGCGCGGCGGCCCCTTGGCACCGGTGAAGAGCGCCCAGACGCTGGCGACCAACGAAACGCCGACCGCCATCCAGTAGATGTCGCGCTGCTTCAGGCAAAGGTGGCAGGGGTGTAGTCCACCAAACAACTGGAATGACCATGCGGTCGCCAGCATGGCCAGCGAGACGACCAGCGCGGTGATGCTCCACCAGCGGCTGAATGCGAGGGCAAGCTTGGTGCCGGCGATCCGGGATCTTAGGGTCGTCATGTATCGCTTTGAAAGGCCCCTAATGGGGAATGAACTTCAGTGCGATGATTCCTAGCACGATCAGTGCCACGGCAATAGTACCGACAAGATAGAAACGTTTTTCGATCAGTTCCGTGATTTCAGGGCCATAGCGTTTGCATGCCCAGGCCACGAGGAAGAAACGGGCGCCACGCGTCACCACGCAACTGAAGAAGAAGACCGCCAGGTTCAGCTGCGCCAGGCCTGAGGCGATGGTGACCAGCTTGAACGGTATGGGCGTAAGCCCCTTGGCCAGGATGACCCACATGCCCCACTGTTCCATGAAGGCATGGAAGCTGTCGAGCTTCTTGGCGTAGCCGAAGAAACCAAGAATCGCCATGCCAACCGGCTGAAGGAAATAACCGATAGCGTAGCCGAACAGGGCGCCAACGACGGATGCGATGGTGCAGGTCAGCGCGAAACGATAGGCCTTGTCGCGCTGCTTCAGAATCATCGGCATCAGCATGACGTCGGGCGGAATGGGGAAAAAGGAGCTTTCGGCGAAGGACACGATCGCCAGAGCCTTTTCGGCATGCTTGCCGCCAGCCAGTTCCATAACCCAGTTGTAGAGCTTGCGCGGCGATTCGAGCAGCCAGCGCAGCGGGCCGGGGAGGCCGGCAAATTGATCGGCTTTATAAGGGGGCGGTGTATGTGACACGGTGAGGTCTTTGTCTGTTGGGGTATTCAATCCTTAGCAGCACTTACCGCGCTTGTCGCGATTGCGAACGGTTCCAGGCGAAATTTTTTCGCACTGCGGCATAGGTATACGATTTTAAGATATAGCGTGAATAGACAATACCTTAACAATAACTCATTTGTCATTGGCGTGCGTTGGGGCCATTGTGCAGGCTTAGGGAAAATCACGACCCTACGCTGGGACATTTTCAGATCATGACACAAGGTACGCTTACGCTCGACGAATACATGCCTTACCGCCTGGCGGTGGCATCCAATGCCGTGAGCACGCTGATTTCGACAGCCTATGAGAGCCTCTATGGCCTCAAGATACCTGAGTGGCGCCTGATCACGATCCTGCGCGAGGACGGTCCTTCGACGCAGCAGGCCCTGGTCAAGCGCGCAGGCATGGACAAGGTGACGATTTCACGCGCCGCCCAGGCCCTGGCCAAGCGCCGCCTGATCACGCGTGCGCCGCACGAGCACGATGGCCGTTCGCACCACCTGATCCTGACGGCCGAGGGCGAGCGCCTGTTCGCCGACGTGGCGCCGGCAGCGATCGAGTACGAAAAGGTCATGTTGGCCGAGTTCTCGCCGGACGAAGTCTCCCAGTTCAAGACCCTGCTGCGCCGCGTCGAAGAGGCCGCCATCAAGGCCCAGAACGGCAAATAAACCGGTAGGCCGCCAGCCTGAAAGCCACACTGAGGGGGGAAAAGGTGGCGAAAGGCTCGGCATTTGCGCGAACCGGAGTAGCACAGGCCAAAGCAATCTGTTAACCTTCCTGATTGACAGGGGTTTTGCCTTGGTGGAACCTGTCGATCGTCAATTGAAGCGCCGTGGCGCGGCTAAGGGAAAGGAGGGGCTCCCGATATGGACGAAAGGTTCGATTCGCCGGCCTTGAGCGATTTCCCCGCCGACGTGCCCCCAAGTCACGACTGGGTGTTGTGGCTGCTCACCCTGTTGTTTCTGGTCGGGTTGACGGTTGCCCTGGTCATCGTCTTCAAGCGCGCCGAGCGCCGCGCCGCCAGCGGCGCCGCTATTGATGAACGCGCCAAGGCGGTCATGCACTTCCTGTCACCGGGCGCCAAGGCGCCGATGAACAGCCAGATCGATATGGCGATCAAGAGCCGCGCCGCCATCGAGGCGCAGTTCGGCGAAACCCTCAAGCTCAGTAACGCCCTGTCGAAGATTACCGGGCAGTTGAACGGCGCCGTCGAAGGCACCGACAAGAAACCCTATGTCGCTAAAGGCGCGGGTGGACCCGCCCAGATCAATGGCGGCACCTATATCAATATCTCGATCGGCGCTGATGGCCAGATCCAGCCCGTGGCGCCGCCGCCGGCCGCTGCCGCCAAGGCGGAAAAGGTGATGATGACGCCGGAAGAACAGAGCACGGCCATCTGGTTCGCCGTGCAGAAGCTGTTCGACTACTGGAAGAACCTGATGGTCGTCACCGAATCCTACCGCGCGGCCCTGCGCCAACTGACGGATTCGCCGCCCTGGGTGCCGCCGCAGGAAGGGCCCGTCGCGCCCGGCAAGAAGGCGCACTGATCATGCGGCACGGCGAAAGTTTCGACGAACCATTCAGTGACACGCCTCCCGACGCCGGCTATGGCGGCGATTACGGGGCGTCGTTCGACGCGCGCCTGCTGATCGCCGTTATCATCCTGTTCCTGGTCGTGGTCGGGCTCTTCTTCCTTGCCGACTATTTCGGCCGTCGCTATGGGCGCCAGAAGCTGATCGCCCAGCGCAAGGCCTCGGCCCGCGCCATTTATGAAAGCGTGCGCTGGTATCTTGACCGCGCGCTCAAGTCGTCGGGTTCGGTGATCATCGAACGTGGCCGCGAAGTCGCCGAGGTGCTCAATGCCCGCCTGGGTTATGTGACCGACCTGTCATCGAAGCAGTACAAGCTGTTCGTCGACCTGAAGGGCGCGCTGGAAGGCATGAAGGACGCAAGCCCGGCGGACACGACACCCAAGGTGCCGGTGGCGCTGGCGACCGACCAGCACCAATACCGCGTCTGGAAGGCGCTTCAGGCGCTCGACGATTTCTGGAAGGCCAAGGACGAGAAGGGGCGCATCGTTGTCGTGGGCATGATCGAAGCGGCGCAGCGCGAACTGTCGACGGTTCCGCCGAAACCCGCAGAGCCTAAGGCGGCTGCGGCGATGCGCCCGATCGTCTGGCCTGTCAAAAAGGCCAAGGTAGCTGCCGCAGCGGCTGCGCCAGCCCCCGCACCGGCGCCTGCGCCTGAACCCGCGCCGAAGCCCGCGACGGATGAAACCCCGCCCGAGCCGACACCACCGCC
>CAMLPZ010000022.1 GCA_946482045.1 uncultured Asticcacaulis sp. | reverse complement strand
CGGCTCTACCCTTGGTTCCAGGTTGATCGCATGACACGGCTTCTTCCGCCCCAGATCGTGAATCTCGTCTCGGGCGGCATGCGCGGACCGCTTCTGGCCGCCCTGTTAACCCTTCTCGCCGCCCTGCCACTGGTCTTCCTGATGCCGCCATTGGACCGCGACGAATCGCGCTTCGCCCAGGCGACGTCGCAAATGCTGGAGACCGGCGACTACATCAACATCAACTACCAGGACACACCGCGGCACAAGAAGCCAGTCGGTATCCACTGGATGCAGGCACTAAGCGTCAAACTGACCTCTTCGGTCGCTGCGCGCGACATCGCGCCCTACCGGTTCCCGTCCCTGCTGGGGGCGGCGCTGGCGGCCTTTGCCTGCGCCTGGGGCGCCTCGCGGGCGTTCGGCACGCGTATAGGCACCAAGGCCGGGCTCCTGTTCGGCGTGACCTTCATGCTAGCCACCGAAGCCTTCTTCGCCAAGACCGACGCGATGATGTGCGGACTGATTGTGCTGATGATGGCGGCCCTAGGCCAGATTTACCTTAGGACCCGCGACCTGCCGGCGGACGCGCCCAAGCCCAAAATCCTCAAGCTGAAATTCGTCATGTGGCTGTCTCTGGCGGCCGCCATACTGGTAAAGGGTCCCGTGCCCGCCATGGTGTTCGGCACCGCCATCGTGGCGCTGTGGGCGATGGACCGCCGCATCGGCTGGGCGAAACACCTGGGCTGGCTGTCGGGCCTGATCATGGTCGCGCTCATCTGCGGGCCATGGGCCATCGCCATTACCGTCACCACCGACGGCGCCTTTTGGGCGTCCTCGATCGGCGGCGATCTCAAAGACAAGCTCGACAGCGGCTCCGAAGGCCATTTCGGCCTGCCGGGCTACCACCTCCTCTTGCTGAGCGCGACCATGTTCCCAGCCAGTTGGCTGTTCGGCGGCGCCATCCAGACGGCGATACAGCGCTGGAAGGAACCAGCTGTCCGTTTCGCCATTGCCTGGTTCGTGCCCAGCTTCCTGATTTTCGAACTGATGCCGACCAAGCTGCCGCATTACCCCTTACCCGTGTTCGCGGCCCTGGCCTGGCTGTGCGCGGTCTCGCTAGATGTGCCCCTGAAGCGCTGGGCGCAAATCATCAACGGCGTATGCGGCGCACTGGGCGGCGTCATCTTCACGGCCATCGTCTTTTATGCGCACGGTGAATGGGGCGGTGGCCCAACCTTCCTCCTGGCCCTGTTGACCGCGACCGGCGCGCTGGTTCTGGCGCCATTTGCGGGCTGGCTCTTGTGGCGCGGGCACCAGCGCTACGGCTTCGGCTTCCTGCTGGCCGCCGGCGTCATCACGCACCTGGGCCTGTTCAGTCTGGCCTCGGCGCTGACACCACTCTGGATGTCGCGCCAGATGGAGACCGCCTTGCGCACGGCGCAACTTGACCCGCGCCAGGGCAAGGCCCCCGGCCCCGTGGCCACGCTCGGTTTCGCCGAGCCGAGCTTCGTCTTCGCCATGGGCACCAGGACGAAGCTGTGCAATGAAGAGGCGACCTGCGCGGTGCAGGCGCTGATCGATGGGCGCCCGGTTTTCGTGGAGTCAAGACAGGAACAGGCGTTTCAGGCCGCCGCCCATGCCGCCGGCGTCACACCCCAAAAGGTGAGCCAGGTCAGCGGCCACAACTATAATGGCCATGACGAAGTCCTGACGCTCTACAGGAACACTCCTGAAACGCCCTGAAGCGAGTCAGATGTCAACAAATATGGCGGGGCTATTCGGCCGGGACTTCGTCGTCGTCTCGCAGGCGCGGACGCATCGAGGCACGTGCGACCGAGACGCCGAGGATGAATGGACTGAGCGCCAGAACGTAGAGCTTGCGCCACAGCGTGTCCGCGCGTTTCCGGAAATAATAGACAAGGCCCACGCCCTTGTTCCATTCGACGAAGACCGGCTCGGCGCGCGACGTCTGCCCCTCGTGGACGACCTCGGCCTTGGGATGGAACAGCACGGTTCCGCCCATCTGGCGCGCACGCCAGCACAAATCGACATCTTCGACGTGCAGGAAGAAGCGGGCATCGAAGCCCTTCAGCCGGGCAAAATCATTGCGCGTCGTGATGAAACAGGCACCCGATATGGTCGGAACCGAAATCGGCGAATCCGGAAGAACCTCGTCCTCCAAATGTATCTCATATTTGCGCAGGCTCTTGAAGACACGGCTGAGGTGCAGCAGGCTGACCAGCGTCGTGACCGGCGTGACTTCGCCGCGCCGCGCACCGCGTTGCTCGGTCAGGTCCGGGTTGAGAAGCCGCGCGCCGACGATGCACGGCGAAGGCTGACCTGTGGCGGCCTCAATCAACTTGTCGATGCAGCCCGGTTGCAGTTGTGCGTCCGGGTTAAGGAAGACCAGCCAGGGCTGGTTAGCCAGGTGCGCGCCCAGATTAGCGGCCTTGGCGAATCCGATATTGCCCTGCCCCTGGACGAGCAGGATATGGTCGTAGGTTTCGCTCAAGGCCTGCAGCCGCTCTGCCATCGCGGCGGGCGAACCATTGTCGATGATAATGAACTGTTCGACCCGCGGGTCCTTCAGGACCGCCTCGATGCTTTCGAACAGGATCTGGCCAGTATGATAGACGATCATGATGACCGTAACCCCACCGGCGGGATTGTTATAAAGCGTCATATCGAGGTGCGACATGAATGCCCGCGCTTCTCCCGAAACCAGCTTACGCGAGGCAAGCAGTTCGGCGATCGAAGACGGCAGATTATGATTCATGACAAGGCTCCCCCCTATGCCATAGGTTCTAAAGCAGCAGACTCCTCGGTACGCAAATACTGCGACACTTCGGCGTCGCTACGCAAATCCGGTGGCAAGGCGTCGTTGTGTAAACGCTCCGCCGCCTCATAAAGATTCAATGTGGTTTGCCCCTCTCCCCCTAGGAATCGCAGCGCCACTTCGCCGGTTTCGGCTTCCTTGCGGCCAACGACCGCAATCACCGGAACCTTCTTTACCGAGTGCTCCCGCACCTTATAGTTGATTTTCTCATTACGCAAATCCGTTTCGACGCGCAGGCCACGCGCGCGGAATTCCGCGGCGACTTTTTCGGCATAATCATTAGCGTCCGACGTGATCGGCGCAACGACAACCTGCACCGGAGACAGCCACAGCGGGAACTTTCCACCATAGTTTTCGATCATGATGCCGATGAAGCGCTCAAACGACCCCAGTATGGCGCGATGAAGCATGACCGGCCGCTGGCGCGAACCGTCTTCGGCAACATATTCGGCGCCGAGACGTTCCGGCAGGACGTAGTCGAGCTGCAGCGTGCCACACGTCCATTCGCGGCCAATGGCGTCCTTGACGATAAAGTCGAGCTTGGGCGCATAGAAGGCGCCGTCACCCTC
This sequence comes from uncultured Asticcacaulis sp., assembly GCA_946482045.1. The sequence continues at coordinate 22,222 of CAMLPZ010000022.1, read as the reverse complement.
GGCAATGACCGGCTCGACGCCGGCCTGCTTGGCGGCTTCGGCCAGCATACCTTCGGCCTTATCCCAGAAGTCGTCGCTGCCCGCGCGCGTCTCGGGGCGCGTCGCCAGGTTGATGCGCGCCGTTTCCATACCCAGGTCGCCGTGGATCGTTTTCGTCAAGCGCACAAAGCGCGCCGTCTCGTCGACGATCTGGTCCTCGCGGCAGAAGATGTGGGCGTCGTCCTGTGTGAAGCCGCGCACGCGCATCAGGCCGTGCAGCGACCCCGATGGCTCATAACGGTGACAGGCGCCGAACTCGGCCATGCGAATCGGCAATTCGCGATAGGAACGCAGGCCCACATTGAAGATTTGGACGTGGCCCGGGCAGTTCATCGGCTTCAGCGACAGGGTTTCGCCCTCGACGGTCTCACAGACGAACATGTTGGGGCGATACTTGTCCCAGTGCCCGGACTTTTCCCAGAAAGAGCGGTCCAGAACCTGCGGCGTCTTGACCTCGACATAGCCGGCGGCGTCGAGACGGCGGCGCATATAGGCTTCGAGCGTGCGCCACAGCTGCCATCCCTTGGGATGCCAGAAGACCATTCCCCGGCCCTCTTCCTGCATGTGGAACAGGTCCATCAGGCGGCCCAGCTTGCGGTGGTCGCGCTTCTCCGCTTCTTCCAGACGCGTGACATAGGCTTCCAACTCCGCCTCCGTCGTCCAGGCGGTGCCGTAGATGCGTTGAAGCTGGGCGTTGCGGTGATCGCCACGCCAGTAGGCACCAGCCAGTTTGGTCAGCTTGAACGCCTTACCGGTGAACTTCGACGATGGCAGGTGCGGCCCGCGGCACAAGTCCTTCCATTTATCGCCGTGACGGTAGACAGTGATGGTTTCGGTGCCCGGCAGGTCGCGGATGATCTCGGCCTTGTAGCTTTCGCCGATCTCTTCGAAGTGCCTGATGGCATCGTTGCGGTCCCAGACCTCGCGCACGATCTTCTCGTCGCGGTCGACGATCTCGCGCATCTTGGCCTCGATCTTGGGCAAGTCATCCAGGCTGAACGGCTCATCGCGGGCGAAGTCGTAATAGAAACCGTCCTCGATCGCCGGGCCGATAGTGACCTGCGTGCCCGGGAACAGTTCCTGCACGGCCTCGGCCAGGATGTGGGCGGCGTCGTGACGGATGATCTCCAGCGCCTCGGGCGCCTCGCGCGTCAGGATTTCGAGTTTTCCGCCCATCTCCAGCGGTCGGTCGAGATCGAGCAGTTCGCCGTCGAGCTTGATCAAGACGGCCTTCTTCACCAATGACTTAGATAGACTCTCGGCCACCGCCCGACCGGTTGTTCCTGTCTCAAAGGCGCGCACCGCGCCATCGGGAAAGGTCAGGTCGATCATACCAGAAGCCGACATAGTCTATAATCTTTCATTGGCGACCTGTAGCCCTTACCGCAGGCTTCATCGCTCAGGCAGTGGTGGCTGATGACGCGACGGCGTTTTCAGCCCTTATGTCCCGCGTCTTTCGGCGGAACTGGATCGTAACCGAAACCGCCCCCGGGACGGCACCGGCAAATTCGCTTTACGCCCATCCATGACCCCGACAGCGGGCCATGTTTGATAAGCGCGTCAGCCATATACTCCGAACAGGTAGGCCGGAAACGGCATGCCTGGCCGATATACGGCGAAAGGGTCAGCTTGTAGGCCCGCAGGGCCCCGCGCACACACTTTTCGTACAAAGCAGCCATCGCGTCTCAAATCATGAAACGCCGGCAGGCGTCAAGCACGGCTCCGCTTCGCACATGCAGCATAGATCGCAGATTCAACTGTTTGGCAAGTCACTTGCCGTTTCGGAATTATTTCAGTTACGTCCGTGACCAAATCGCCGCACTTCGGACAAACCCGGGATCAGGCGACAAATCGCGCATCTGCGCGACTGATCGCCTCACAGGTTGCCTCCAGCGCCAGCAGGGTCGAGGCGTGCCGCGCCGGATAATCCTTCACGCCGCTGAGAATGTTCAGGTCGGCGAAACGTTCCGGAAAGACTACCGCCTGCCCTTTCAGCACGGCACGAAGGGCATCACGCGCCGCGAACACATCCGCGACCGGGGCACCGACGACATGCTGGGACAGGATAGCTGCTGCCGCCTGCCCCAGTGCGCAGGCCTGGACTTCCATGGCGAAGTCGCTGACCGCATCGCCATCGAGCCGGACCTCGACATGTACGGTCGATCCGCACAGCCTGGCGACGCCGTCGGCCGATCCGTGCGGATCGTCAAGCCGGCCGACGTGCTGGAGCTGGGTCGTCCGACGCAGGATTTCGCGGGAATAAAGTTCGTCGATCATGGTCGATAGATAGGCGCGTCCGGCAGAAATACTACTTCTGCTTTTTGCGGCCCCACATATGCGGCATTTCCACCGCGCGCGGCGGCGGGCCCAGATTGGGCTTCTTGGGTTCGGGCGGCGGCAGGTGGGCCCGGCGCTTGACCGGCGCCTCGGCATAGGCCTGCTCGGCCCTTGCCTTGACGGCCTCAGCGAAACGTTCAAAGCCAACCTTCAGGAACTTACTATAGCGGCGGCCTTCGCGCTCCGACAGGAAGCCGCTGAACAGAGCGCCGACGGAGAAGGACGAACCCGCTTCGGACAGCGCATCCATCTCGAAATAGCGGATCAGCCGGCCTTCATAAAACTTCTTGGGGACGACGATATGGATATGCGACAACGGCTGCCAGTCGGCCAATGCCCCCGTGATTTCCCACGTGCCGAGGCCCTCATAATATTCTTCCAAGGCGATCGGCGCCCCAAAGCTCAACTGGCCCGAGGCCTTCTTGTGGATCGGGCTCCACTCGGGCCACTTTTCAATATCGGCGATGGCGTCATAGACATCGTCTACGGGCGCCGCGACGCCGATACGGTATTCGATTTTATAAGACATCTACGCCCCCACCTTCAGTTTCCATGTCGGGCCGGACGGGCTATCCATCACCTCAACTCCCAGTTCATCGAGCGCCTTGCGGATACGGTCTGCCTCGGGCCAGTTCTTGGCGGCGCGCGCCGCCGTGCGTTCGCTAAGCAAGCCTTCAACCTGAGCCGTCAGGTCGTCACCGGCGCCAGCCTTGAACCACGCATCGGCGTCGGCCTGAAGCAAACCCAGCACCCGGCCGGCCGCCAGCAGCGCCGCCTTGGCCGCCGTGCGCGCGGCGTCGTCACCGGCGGTCTCGATGTCGCGCGCCAGGCTCGACAGTTCGGCCAGGGCGCGCGGTGTATTCAGGTCGTCACACAGGGCCTCAAGTACGGCTACGGACACGTTCGCGTCCACCACCGGCAGATCCTTCACCTTGCGTAGCGCGCCGTAGAGCCCGTCGAGGCGCGCCCGCGTCTGGCCGATCAGGTCGCCGGTCCAGTCAAGCGGGCCGCGATAGTGCGCCGATAACAACGCCAGACGGATGACCTCGCCCGGTACCTCCTTGATCAGTTCGTGAACCAGCTTCACATTACCCAGGCTCTTGGACATCTTCTCGGCGTCCATTGTCAGGAAGCCGTTATGCATCCAGTAGCGGGCGTATTGCACGTCGTGGCCATGGCTGTGCTGCGCGCACAGGCCTTGCGCGATCTCGTTTTCGTGGTGCGGGAAGATCAGGTCGTGGCCGCCGCCGTGGATATCGATCGGCAGGCCCAGATTGGCCGCGATCATGGCCGAGCATTCGATATGCCAGCCGGGACGCCCAGGCCCCCACGGGCTGTCCCAAACCGGCTCGCCCGGTTTTGACGGCTTCCACAGGACAAAGTCCTGCGGATTTCGCTTGTACGGCGCAACGTCGACGCGGGCGCCGGCGATCATATCATCGAGCGAACGGTTGGACAGCTTGCCATAGTCCCTGAACGACTCAACGTCGAACAGGACATGGCCTTCGGCGGCATAGGCGTGGCCATTATTAACAATGTCGCTGATCTGCCTGACGATGGCGTCCATGTTGCGCGTGACGCGCGGCTCCAGCGTCGGCCTGAGTGCACCCAGGGTCGCCATGTCCTCATTATATATGTCGGCAAAGCGGTTGGTGATGACGTCAATCTCGACGCCCTGCTCCATCGCCGCCTTGTTGATCTTGTCGTCAACGTCGGTGATGTTGCGGGCATAGACGACGTGGTCCTGGCCATAGAGCTGGCGCAGCAGACGGAACAGCACGTCGAACACGACGACCGGGCGCGCATTGCCGATATGGGCGTAGGAATAGACCGTCGGACCACAGACATACAGGGTCACCCGCGACGGGTCCTGAGGAATGAATTCGACCTTTTCGCGCGTCAGCGTGTCGTGAATATGCAGTTTCATCTGGAAATTTGGTTGTAATGACCGGGTATCGTCCCATATAGACGCCGTCAGGTCTTTGCACCACGTTTATGTTTACGCGCGATAATCCAAATTGCGCCGGGCGTATGCAAATGCTGTCAGCTTCCGGCAAAAGCCTGGGGCATGACTGTTAGTACATGAGGGATGCCACGCGTCATTTCCGGAACCGTCGTTCCGGCGCTACTCGGCCCTCAGGGGATTATAGATTGAATATGGACAGCCTCGATCCGGTCTCGGCAGAAAATCTGCTCAACAGCTCGCGTCCGAAGAGCATCACCACCTTCACCAACCGCCCCAGCAAGGAAGAAGCCATGGCCGCCGTGCGCACGCTTCTGGCCTGGGCGGGCGACAATCCGGACCGCGAAGGCCTGCTCGATACGCCCAAGCGCGTCGTCGAAGCCTATGACGAGTGGTTCCAGGGCTATACGGCCGATCCGGCCAAGGAACTGTCGCGAACCTTCGAGGATGTCCAGGGATATGACGACATGGTCCTGCTGCGCGAGATCGATGTCGAATCACACTGCGAACACCACATGGCGCCTTTCCTCGGCAAGGCGTACGTCGCCTATATGCCGACCGACAAGGTGGTCGGCATCTCCAAGATCGCCCGCGTCGTGGAAATTTTCGCCAAGCGTCTCCAGACGCAGGAAACGATGACGAAGCAGATCGCCGACGCCATCGAAACGTCGCTGGCGCCGCTGGGCGTGGCCGTCCTGATCGATGCCGAACACCAGTGCATGTCGACGCGCGGCGTCCACCACAAGCACGTCACGACAGTCACCACGCGCTTTACAGGCGTCTTCAAGACTGACGCTGCCCTTCAGGACCGATTCCTCAAGCTGGCGCAGAAGTAGGCCAGCGGAGCCGGCCACATCTTTGACGCGACCGCGCGGCCGGCAACTCGCCTGCCGCGCGGTGTCGTTTCACGACGGCTTTTTGAAATATCTTAATCTCTATCCCTTATGGCTGCTTTTCACCGGCTTTAGCCTTTACAACGGGCGGGGATTTGGCCTAAATCGTTCCTAACGGTTTTGTAAGGATGCGATTTGTTGTGTGTCCCTATGGCCGATGGCATAATTTCTTAACGCCGCCTGCACCCGACGCAGGCCTTAGGCGTCTCAGAGGGAGTTGACATATGGGCGCTAAGCTCGGCGGTGGTGGTGGCGGTCGTTATACCGTTCAGCAGAATTCGGACATCAACGTGACGCCGTTCGTCGACGTCATGCTCGTGCTCCTCATCATCTTCATGGTGTCCATCCCGACCGCGACCGTGTCGATCAAGCTCGACCTGCCGCCGGCGAAGGCGCCCCCCACAGCGGAAAAGAAGAAGGATCCGATCTTCATTTCGGTCATGGGCCCGGAAGACATCTATGTCGGCCCCACCAAGGTTGCCCTCGAACAACTGCCGGACGCCGTCCTGGCCGCTTTGCAATCGCCGACGCCTTATGAAGAGCGTGTCCTGATCCGCGGCGACAAGAACATCGAATACGGCGATTTCGTGAAGGTGCTGAACACGCTCCAGCAAAACGGCTTCACCAAGGTCGGCCTGATCAACGAAGATCTTGACTAAGTATCTCCGGACTACGGAATTCAGAACCCCGGCAGGTTATCCTGCCGGGGTTTTTGTTGTCAGTCAGGTCAACTCGGCCGTCCGCGCCTTAGCGTGTTTGCGCAAGCGGCGCAGCCACCAGACGAGCGGCACGATCACCAGCCCCAGCGGCGCCAAATAGCTGAATACGGTGATCATTACCGTCAGAACCGACACGAAGTTCGGACCGATACCGCTGACAGCCGCCGTCAGGGGCGCCAAGGTGCCGCGCGAGGCCGCCGCCGTTCCCGTTGTATAGGTCAGGGTCAGTTTCGACATGGCCACGCGCTTCTTCATGGTGGCGACGGCCGTGCGCGCCGCGTCGATCTCGGACTGGATCGAAGCCAGTTCCTGCTTCAGGTCAATGACCTCGGACATCTTGCCCTTGTGCGTGCGCAACGTCGCCTGGAGATTGTCGCGCAGCGCCACCTGATTATTGATATGCGCCTCCTGGTCGATGATCGACAGGCTGAGGTCGTCCGTGGCGATCGTCTGGCGTTCGATCTTGCCTCCGATGGCCTTCAGTTCGTTGGCAAGGGTTTTGCGGAACAGGCCAATCCATTGCGGCGTCGCGCGAAGGACAAGCGTATGACGCTCCTCGATACCAACCTGGCCGCGATCTGTATCGAGCGACAGTATTTGGCAAGATGCCGGGCCTGCGACCGAACAGGCTTCCTGATGCCCCTCCACCATAGCGTTCAGCTGTTTGTCAGGTGCGCTCAGGTCGAACCGGTAGTCGTAGGCCAGTTGCGGCAGGCTGGCCGGGTCGACGCGGGCGGGGCGTCCCGCCGTATCGGTAACGGCCTCGACCGCCGGCGCGGCCTCCTCTTGTAAGGCGACCTCCTCGGCCGCTTTTGGCGAACAGGCCGCCAGACACACAATATAGCCAGGGCAACACACACGGAATACCGACGCGACATGGTCTCTCTCCCATTTGACGAGGCAGGCCCCAATCGGCCTGCCTCGACATGTCGCGCTGAGATCACGTCATTTTCACGGCAAAATCACAAGTACGTGATTATTTCGTGATCGGCGCGTTAACGGTTCAGTCCTCGTCATCTTCGCGCCCACGCCTGACGATATCCATCCTGATACCACGCTTGGCCAAGGCTTCGCGGATCAGCACCTCGAGTTGCGAGTTGGTCGAGCGCAGTTCGGAGGCGGCCAGTCGCTCGACCGCCTCCATCAGTTCGGGAGGCACCCGGAGCAGGAAGGACTTCTTGCCCGGCGACGCCATTAGCCGTACAGCGTGCCGGTGTTGACGACCGGCTGAGCCTCGCGGTCGGCGCACAGCACGACCAGCAGGTTCGACACCATGGCGGCCTTACGCTCTTCATCGAGATCGACAACGCCGCGGCTCGATAGCTGCTCCAGGGCCTGCTCGACCATACCGACCGCACCGGCGACGATCTTCTGGCGGGCGGCGATGACGGCTTCGGCCTGTTGCCGTTTCAGCATCGAGCCGGCAATTTCCGGTGCATAGGCCAGGTGCATCAAATGGGTTTCATCGATGGCAATGCCGGCCACGTCGGCCCGGGCCTGCAAATCGCGCTTAAGACGCTCGCCGACGATTTCGGCGTCATCGCGCAAGGTTGGCTCGCCCTCGTTACCGTGATCATAGGCGTATTGCCGCGCCGTTTCGCGCAGCGCCGTCTCGATCTGGATATTGATGAAGGCAGCGTAGTCATCGACATCGAACAGGGCGCGCGCCGTGTCCTGGACGCGCCAGACGACGTTGGCGGCGATTTCGATCGGGTTGCCGCGTTGGTCGTTGACCTTCAGGGCTTCGCTAGTGACATTGCGGACGCGCAGGGAGACCTTTTTGCGCTCATACCAGAACGGCACCCACCGCAGGCCAGTCGTCCGGTCCGTTCCCTTGTAATTGCCAAACAGAATGACGGCGACGGCCTGATTGGGCTGAATAGCGTAGAAACCACACGCCACCAGCAGGGCAAAAATAGCCATCGGGATGGTAATCAGCACGCCTGGCTTACCCAGCAGGAATGGCGCCGCGACGGCCATCACAGTGGCCATAAGGAATATCAGCAGCCAGAAGCCGCCGCTACTTCCGACGCCCCCGGTCTCCAGCGTCCGGTTGATGGTTTTATCGTTCATTGCAACATCGCTCATCTTAAACGTCCATTTCCTTTACCACATAGCCCTGCCCCATCATCTTGGGGCGGATGCTCAAAATGCGGTGCTGTTTCTGCCGGCGGAGCAGGATGTTCTGCGTAATGTATCCGCTCGTGTCGCTTGAGCTGGAATAGTTGACGATCTCCCAGCCCTGCGCCACCAAAGCGCTCAACGGCTTGCCATCTTCAGTCATTTTGCCCTCCGGAAATTATATCAAAGTGATATCACTTTTGACGCCCATGTCAATAGATTTAGTGCGCTCAATTGCGCAAAGCTAATAACGGTGTCATGCTGCCTTTGCCGCACCCGACGCGGCAGCCCTTTATCAGGAAAGGAAACACCCAATGGGCGCAAGGCTCAGTGGAAGTGGCGGCGTAAGCCGATATACCGTCACGCAAAACTCGGAGATCAATGTCACGCCGTTCGTCGATATCATGCTGGTGCTCTTGATCATCTTCATGGTGTCGATCCCAACGGCTACGACCGCGATCAAGATCGATATGCCGCGCGCGGACGGCGGCCAGGCCGGCAAGGACCCGGTTTTCATCTCCGTCATGGGGCCGGATGAGCTCTATATCGCCGGTCAAAAGACGTCCCTCGCCCGGATGGACGCCGATCTGCGCGCCGCCCTGCGCTCACAGGCCCCGCACAGCGAACGCGTTCTGGTTCGTGGCGGAGCAGATATCGCGTATCAGGACTTCCTCAGCGTTCTGAATTCACTTAAGCAATCGGGCTATACCCGCGTCGCCCTGATCAATGAGGATACAGAGTAATGCTCTCGCGCAGCCTGACAGGCCTTGCCGCCGCTTTGCTCCTGTCAGGCTGCACGTTGTCTCCGGCGAACTTATCGGTTGCGAGTTGTTAGCCTTGGCTTTCATCGCTTTATTGCTTATCAGGCAGCGATGCATGAACCCGAAGACGATATCGATATCGACGACGCCGAAGGCAACGGCGAATGGTTGACCGCCGAAGTGGCGGCGGATGAGGCCGGCGACCGGCTGGACCGCGTCCTGACCGCGCACTTTCCAGAACTGTCGCGCGCGCGGCTCCAGGCCCTGATCGCCGAAGGCCGGCTGAGCTTTGGCGACGCGGTCGTCGCCGACGGCAAGCATAAGACCAAGCCAGGCATCTATAACCTCTTCGTCCCCGCCCCCATCGACGCCGTACCTGTGGCGCAGGACATCCCACTCGATATCCTCTATGAGGATGCGCACCTTATCGTCATCAACAAGGCCGCCGGCATGTCGGTCCACCCGGGCGCCGGCATACCCGATGGCACCCTGGTCAATGCCCTGCTCCATCACTGCGGCGATAGCCTGGCCGGTATCGGCGGCGTGCTGCGCCCCGGTATCGTCCACCGGCTCGACAAGGATACGTCGGGTGTCATGGTCGCCGCCAAGTCGGACGCCGCGCATCGCGGCCTGTCGGCCCTATTCGCCAAGCATGATATCGACCGCGAATACCGTACCGTTGTCCGCGGCACGCCGCGGAAAGTCGAAGACACGATCACAACGCGCATCGGCCGGTCGAATGGCGACCGCAAGAAGATGGCCGTCCTACGCGGTGGTGGTGGCCGCGAAGCCGTCACACACTATGAAGTTCAAGAGATCTACGGCCACGGCAAACCTGTAGCTTCGCTGATCAGGTGCCGCCTGGAAACCGGTCGTACGCACCAGATCCGCGTCCACATGGCGCATATCGGCTGCCCTTGCCTGGGCGACCCCGTCTATGGCTCAGGCGCGCCTTCACGCGACATCCAGGCCCTGCTCACCGACATCGGCTTCGACCGCCAGGCCCTGCACGCCGCCGTCCTGGGTTTCGTGCATCCCGTTACCGGTGAGAAGTTGAAATTCAAGGCCGCCTTGCCGGAGGACATGCAGACGCTTGTCGACATATTGCGGACAGACTTCTGAGATATAAACGGGCAATGCCAAAGCCGCCCGCTTTCGCCGACATTATTGTGCGCCGCACTCACTTAACTGTGATCCCGCGTCTGTTGCAAGGCTTTATGCGTAACAGGCACAATAGGCGCCCTTACGGACGAACCGCATTTCATGCGACTTCGCAAAAAAAATGCGGATTCGCACAAAATCCGCGTTTATCCCTCTTTTATTTTTGAAACGCGTACCCACATCGAGTGCTGTTGCCGGCCATGAGCATGGTCGCCTCCTGCGCTCCCCCTCGCAGTCGAAGGCACCTGCTCATGACCGACACGTCTCCTTTTTCCGATCGCCCCGGGCAGGGCGAAGCGGAATCCCGACAAGAAAGCGAAACGCAGATGAGCACTTCTTTAGCTGTAAGCAACCTTTCGTCTTCGGCCATGCCGGCCCCGTCGCCGGACGGCGGCCTGAACCGCTATCTGTCGGAAATCCGCAAGTTTCCCATGCTCGCCAAGGACGAGGAATTCATGCTGGCCAAACGCTGGCAGGAACATCAGGACCCCAAGGCCGCGCACAGGCTGGTGACGTCTCACCTGCGTCTGGTCGCCAAGATCGCCATGGGTTATCGCGGCTATGGCCTGCCGGTCGGCGAAGTGATATCAGAAGGCAATGTCGGCCTGATGCAAGCGGTCAAGAAGTTCGATCCGGACCGCGGCTTCCGCCTGGCGACCTATGCCATGTGGTGGATCAAGGCCTCGATCCAGGAATACGTCCTGCGGTCCTGGTCGCTGGTCAAGATGGGCACGACCGCCGCGCAAAAGAAGCTGTTCTTCAACCTGCGCAAGGTGAAGTCTGAAATTTCGGCCCTGGAAGAAGGCGACCTGCGCCACGACCAGGTCGAGCAGATCGCCACCAAGCTGGGCGTGTCCGAACAGGACGTCGTCAATATGAACCGCCGTATGTCGTCGCCCGACTCGTCGCTGAACGCGCCGCTACGCGCATCAGAGGGCGAAGCGGAATGGCAGGACTGGCTGGTCGACGACAAGCAGCAGTCTCAGGAAACCGTGCTGGCCGACGCCGAAGAGCATGATATCCGCATGGAACTGCTGCAGGCGGCCATGGGCGAGTTGAACGCCCGTGAGCGCGAAATCCTGACTGAGCGTCGCCTGAAGGACAATCCGACGACCCTGGAAGACCTGGCCGAGCGCTTTGGCGTGTCGCGTGAACGCGTCCGTCAGATCGAGGTCCGCGCCTTCGAGAAGCTGCAGAAGGCGATGGTCAATGCCAATGCGGCGATGACCCCGGCCTGATACAGCGCAAATTGGATGACAAAAGAGCCGGTCCCTGGTGGGCCGGCTCTTTTATGCCGCCTGACCATCCGCCATGGGGTCTGGCACGACCGCCGCCTGTGCGCCCAGACCAAGACAGGCCATCATTTCCGCCACGCGCGGCGCCAGGGACTCCTTCGACACCGCCTTGGCGCGAATATCCTGGATGACTGCCGAGACAGCGTTGAGAAAACGCGGATCCTTAATGACCTTGCACGCCGGAACAATGACCGACATCTGGGTCATGATGGTCTGCAAAGTTCCCTGCGCGTCGCTCTCGAAGCCCTCGAGCGAAGCCTTCAGCAAGCGAACGGCCTCCTCAACGGCAATGCGCTGATCGCCTTCGTTCTTGCGCTTCTTCTTGCCCTTGTACTCGCCGGCATTGAAGCTGCGTCGGTCGGGGCCAACATAGGTTTCCACCGCGATCCATTCGCGCGGCTTGAACAGGACGTTCTGCAGGCGCTTGGTCAGATCCTGCCAGGCGAACGGCTTGGCCAGCATTTCGTGGATGCCGGCATTCTTGGCTTCCCCCAGTTCAGCCGGCGTCAGGTTCGCCTTGAGCATAATCACCGGCACGGCTTTGCAGTTCAAGTCGCTGCGGCGCAGGGATTTGCAGAAGTCGATGCCGTCAACGCTCTGAGCGCGGTATTCGGTCAGAATCAATTGCGGGTCGAGGTTGCGGCACAGGTTCAGAGCACGGCGGTCGTCCGTTTCCACAACGATGTTGTCGGCGCCCAGCACTCTCAGCATGTCCGCCAGCATGCGGGCATAGGCCTGGTTTCCCTCAATAATCAGGACACGCTTCAGGCTGTTGCGCAGCTTGGCTTGCAAGCGGGGATCAAGATTAATCATGGATGACTCTGGCAACTGGACTCTTTCAATCGTTCAGCATGGCAGAGTTTGATAAAAATAGCGTGATCAGGCGTGGTTAATAACGGCTTTGCACGCCGTCAAATCCATGCGTTGCAAAGGTTTCCCATTACAACGCACACAGGCAAGCCACTCCGCCGCCAGTCCTGGAATGGGTCCCGCATGAGAATGGTGTCGTCTCGCAAGTCTTTGCTTTCCGGACGCCACCACTCCACCGTCAGTCTTGGAACGGGTCTCGCATGAGAATGGTGTCGTCTCGCTCAGGTGACGTCGACAACAGAGCGACCGGCGCGCCGATCAGTTCCTCGATGCGGCGGACATATTTCACCGCATTGCCCGGCAGGTCCTTCCACGAGCGCGCGCCCTGCGTGCTCTCGCTCCAGCCCTCCATCTCCTCGTAAACCGGCTCGATACCTTGCTGCGCCTTGAAGCCGGCGGGCAGATAATCCAGCACCTTGTCGCCGACCTTGTAGCCGACGCAGACCTTGATCGTCTCTATGCCGTCGAGGATGTCGAGCTTGGTCAGCGCGATGCCGTCGATGCCGTTGATGGCGATCGACTGGCGCGCCAGCACGGCGTCCAGCCAGCCGACGCGGCGGGCGCGGCCTGTGACGGTGCCAAACTCATGGCCGCGCGTGGCGATGCCCTGGCCGATGTCATCGAACAGCTCGGTCGGGAAGGGCCCGGAGCCGACGCGCGTCGTATAGGCTTTGAGGATGCCCAGCACGTAGCCCACGCTCTTGGGGCCCATACCGGAACCGGCCGCCGCCTGACCCGCCACGGTGTTGGACGAGGTGACAAATGGATAGGTGCCGTGGTCGATGTCAAGCAGCGCGCCTTGCGCCCCTTCGAACAGAATGCGCTTGCCTTCCGACTTGGCCTTGTCGAGCACGTACCAGACCGGCTTGATGAAGGGCAGCAGGCGCGGCGCCATTTCTTTCAGCTTCGCGACCAGGGCAGCGACATCGACGTCCGGCAGCCCCAGCCCCTTACGCAGGGCGTTGTGGTGGGTCAACATACGGTCGATCTTGCCTTCCAGCGCATCGAGATCTTCCAGGTCGGCGACGCGGATGGCGCGGCGGCCGACCTTGTCTTCGTAGGCCGGGCCGATGCCGCGGCCGGTTGTGCCGATCTTGCTGGCGCCCGCCGCGTTTTCGCGCGCGATATCGAGTTCCGAGTGGATGGGCAGGATCAGGCAGGCATTGTCGGCGATGACCAGCAGATCGGGCGTGATCTTCAGACCTTGCGCCTCCACGCGGGCGATTTCGTCGAAGAGCGCCCATGGATCGATGACAACGCCATTGCCGACGATCGACAACTTGCCCTGGACCACGCCCGAAGGCAGCAGGCTCAGCTTATAGACCTTGCCATCGACGACCAAGGTATGACCGGCATTATGACCGCCCTGGAAACGCACGACGACATCGGCGCGATTGGACAGCCAGTCAACAAGCTTGCCCTTGCCTTCGTCGCCCCATTGGGCGCCGATCACGGTCACATTTGCCAAGAGAATTCTCCGTACTCGGTCACTGGCGCAAATGGCGCGGACCACAAACGGTGGCACCCTATAGAGCAGGAATCGCGGCTTGTAACCCCTTAAGTGTCATCAAGGTGAAACAAATTACCGCGCGGCTTCCTTTGGGCTTTACGCCGTTACCAAGGCCGCCATTGCCTCGGCATAGGCCCACTCCAGCCACGGCGTCAGGGCTTCGATGTCGTCGACCTCGACCGTGCAGCCGCACCAGACGCGCAGGCCCGGCGGCGCATTGCGATAACCGACCACGTCATAGGCGACGCCCTCCGCTTCAAGCAGGGCGCCGATCCTGGCCGCCAGCTTCGCTTGGTCCTCGGCCGGGCGCGCGACGATCTCGGGCGCTACGAACTTCAGGCAGACCGAGGTGGTCGAGCGCGTCTCGGCTATTTCAGCGACGAAGTCGATCCACGGCGTCGTCTCGACCCAACGCGCAAGCACCTCGGCATTGCGGTCGCAGCGGCGGATAAGCGCCTCGAGGCCGCCTTCATTGATGGCCCAGCGCAGGGCGTCGAGATAGTCCTCGATGACCAGGAAGGAGAAGGTGTTGATGGCATCGCCGCCCAGGATCTTCATGTCGGCGCTGCCCTTGGCCTTCAGGCGCAGCACCTTCGGGATCGGCCGGCCGCTGTCGAAGGTGTTTAGCCGCTCGACGGCCTTGGGCGACAGGACCAGCACACCGATGCCGGCTTCGCCACCCAGCGCCTTCTGGAAGGAGAAGGTGGCGACATCAAGCTTTGCCCACGGCAGTTCCATACAGAAGGCGGCCGAGGTCGCATCGCACAGAACCAGGCCTTGATGATTGTCCGGGATAAAGGATGCATCCGGCACGCGCACGCCCGACGTCGTGCCGTTCCACGGAAAGACAATGTCGGCTTCCGGGCTGATCTTCGTCAGGTCGGGCAACTGACCATAGGCCGCTGACAGCACTTCGGCATCGAGCTTGAGGTGGTTGACGGCGTCATCGGCCCATAACTGGCCAAAGCTCTCATAGCTCAACAATTGCACCTTTCGCGGTCCCAGAAGGTTCCACATGGCGGCTTCGAAGGCGCCGGTGTCTGAGCCGGGCGTCATCAGCACCTGATAGTCATCGGGGATCTGAAGGATCGACCGCGTCAGTTCCAGCGCCTGGTTCAGCCGCCCCACCGTCGCCTTGGAGCGATTCGACCGTCCGACCGGCGCATTCGCCAGTGCCTGAGGGCTCCAGCCCGGGCGCTTCGACGTCGGGCCCGACGAAAACCACGGACGCTCCGGCGCGCGCGGCGGCTTGGAACTGGACGGGCTGGCGGGATGCGGCATGTGACGGCCTCCGTAGGTACAAAATCCCCTGCCCTATGCGCCACGAGAGCCCAGGCGGCAAGGCATTTTTCGTGCGGCAAATGATGGCTTCGCCTTAACAGTCGACGAAAAATTCGACGTTGAAATGAACCGAAAATGAACCGCGCCGTTCAGGTTGGGCTCAGGTGCCGGGTGATTAAATAGCTTCATCGCTGAGAGACCAGCGAACCCCATCTCCCCGATGACCGGGACTGACAAAGGAGACCGACCATGAAAAAGACCCTGATTGCGCTTGCCGCCCTGACCGCCGCCGCGACTGGTATTGCGGCTCCCGCCATGGCTATCGCCGATACCCGTGGCGCCGCCGTTGTCCGCGTCGACTACGACCGCTGGGACCGCAATGGCCGCGACGACCGGGCTGAACACCGCCTCGATAGGCGGATCGAAAATCTCTACGATCGCATCCGCATGGGCCGCCGCACTGGCGACATCAGCCGCCGCGAAGCCGAGCGCCTGTTTAGCCGCCTCGACAGCATCTCCTATGAGCGCAAGCGCGCCGAGCGAACCGGCCGCGGCCTGTCGCCTCGTGAAGTGGCTGTGCTGAGCGACCGTCTTGACCGCTTGTCGCGTGAGGTTCGCTATGAGCGTAACGACCACGACAACCGCCGCTGGTAGTAGTTCCACAATTGAACAACGAAGGGCGCGGTCCGCAGGGGCCGCGTCCTTTCTTATGCACACCAGCATTCTACCATTTGCCAAACAATTGTTTTCTTATGGCTTTCCGTGTGAAATATCTCTGCCGCAATGTTGCCCTGTCCATGATCTGAACATGAACGTGGGGCTCAGGAACGGCTCAGGGGCATCGTGTTTAGCTGTCATTATCGCTGATGACAGCGAAACCAGAACCTAAGGAGACAGACCATGTTCACCAAGACCACATTCAAGTCGCTGATCGCCGTCGCCGCCGTCGGCGCTACCCTGACCGGCATGTCGGCCACCGCGCAACCCCGCCACGCCTACGACCACCGCAGTGACCGGCAGATCGAAAACCGTATCGACAGTATCCACGATCGTATTTCGGATGGCCGTCGCTTCAATCGTATCAGCATCCGTGAAGCCACGCGCCTGACCACGCGCCTCGATGGCATCAATGACTTGAAGCGCGACTACATGCGGACGGGCCGCGGCCTCGACCGTCGCGAAAAGGCGACGCTGAACGCCCGCCTTGACAAGCTGTCGGCCGAAGTCCGCTATGAGCGCCATGACCGCGATAACCGTCGCGGCTAACGGTCTCTCCTGTCTATCTTAAGCAAGGCGCGGAACCCCAGTTCCGCGCTTTTGCTCTTTTGGGAACAGCCTTACAGCAACCAGTTGTGCCTTAACGGCCCGTGCCCCTCGCCAAGATGCGGCGCCATGACGATGGCGCCGTAAAGGTAATCCCGCGCCATCTCAATCGTTTCCGTCAGCGTCCGGCCCTGCTGGTTCAGCGTCGCGCAGGCGCTGGCCAGGGTGCAGCCCGTACCGTGAGTATGAGCGGTGTCGATCCGCTGCGAGGCGAATCGATGTTCTTCGTTTTGGGTGAACAGAATGTCGATGACCTCCGGCCCCCGCAGGTGCCCGCCCTTGATCAGAACAGCCTTGGCGCCCATTCGCAGGATCATTTCGCCGGCGCGGCGCATGCCGTCTTCATCAGCGACATCCGTGCCCGTTAGCGCCGCGGCTTCCGGCGTATTGGGCGTCAACAGATCGGCGTGCGGCAGCATCAGCGCCTTGAGCGCATCGACGGCATCTTCCCGCATCAGGGCGTGGCCGCCCTTGGCGACCATGACGGGGTCCACGACCTTGAAAGCGCTGCTGGCCAGCAGAACCTCGGCCACCGCTTCCATGGTCGCGATATCGGCCAGCATCCCCGTCTTGATGGCGTCAGCACCGATATCGCCGAGGCAGGCCTGCGCCTGGGCCGTGATGAAGGATGGTGGCACCCCCATGACATCCGTAACGCCCAGCGTGTTCTGCACCGTAAGCGCCGTGATCGCCGTCATCGCATAGCCGCCCAGCATAGTGACAGTCTTGATGTCCGCCTGGATGCCCGCGCCGCCGCCCGAGTCCGAGCCGGCGATAATCAGTACTCTGTGCATGAAGATCCTCAAGGGGACGTTGTCACGGCTGCCCAAATCGGCGCATAGTGGCGCCGACTCCCCTCCCGTCCATTTAGGAGGCAGCCATGGCGCTGGCAACCTCATTTTACCAAAGCGCCATCCCGCGCGGCCTGTACCGGCACTATAAGAACAGGTTGTATGAAGTCTTCGGCACGGTGACACATTCCGAAAGCGAAGAGGTGCTCGTTCTGTACGCGCCTGTTGGTCAGATAGAAGGTGCGGCGCGGCTGTGGGTGCGGCCGCTTGGCATGTTCACAGAGACGGTCGAGACCTCCGACGGCGAAGTACCACGCTTTGCGTTTGTCAGCGGAGACGCCAGCGCATGAGCAAGACACCCGACCCCCACAGCCGGTGGAACGAACTTGTTCCGGAAGCCTTCGCTGAAACAAACCACCCTATTCTGCGGGCCATGCGCGGCACCTTGATCCTGGTGCGGCTGAACCAGATCGGCGCGAACGACGAGATGCTGTCGTTCGAAATCCTGGCCGGGCGCCTTGTCCGCGCCAACCGGTCGGAGGGTTTCGTCCTGTCGCTGGTCGGCAAAAAATCGGGCGAGGAACTATTTCTGCCATTGGTGCCGGCGGCCTTCAACCTGATCGATCGCGGCCGCTATCAGTTGTCGTGCGGCACCATCGTGCACAATCCGGATTTTCTGGGTGCGTTCGATATCTATCCGCAGAATTAGCGCAATGCCCGCCAGACCCTGAGCGCCTGCTTCATCTCAGCGACGTCGTGAACGCGGACCATTTGTGCGCCATTGGCGATGGCGTGGAGGTGCACGGCGATGGACGCCCCAAGTCGATGATCGGCATCCGTGGCCACGGCCCCTTCCCGCTCCTCCAGCGCCGCGATGAAGCGTTTGCGCGACGCCGCCATCAAAAGCGGGAAGCCATGCCCGGCCAGGCGCTTCGTTGCGGCGATCAGCGCAAGATTGTGATCGAGGGTCTTGCCGAAGCCTATACCCGGATCGATCCAGATGCGGTCGCGCGCCACGCCGGCCCGGATCGCGGCTTCGGCGCGCTCCAGCAGATAGGACTCGACCTCGGCGACCACATCTTCGTACCAGGGATTAGACTGCATGGTGCGTGGCTCGCCGCGCATATGCATCAGGATGAGATCGCCGTCGAGGCGCGCCGCCGTTTCCAGAGATTCGGAACTGTGCGTCAGCGCCGTGACATCGTTCCACACGCAGGCCCCCGCCTTGAAAGCCTCTTCCGCCACTTCGGGTTTCAGGGAATCGATGCTGATCGGCCCGTCCCACTCATTGGCCACGGCCTGGATCAGCGGCACGACGCGATCGATCTCGTCACCCAAGGTCACGGGTTGCGCACCGGGACGGGTCGACTCTCCGCCAATGTCGAGCACATCCGCCCCATCGGCGATCAGTCGCCGGGCGTGATCCAACGCTGCCTGAAAGCCGAACCACTTGCCGCCGTCGGAGAAGCTGTCGGGCGTGACATTGACCACGCCCATGATCAGCGGCCCTTTCTGGGCGGCAAGGTCGCGCAGGCTCATTTCAGTCCGGCATCCTTGAACGCCAGCGCCGACAGCGCCGTCAGGTCGAGGTGACCATTGCCTTCCGCCACCAGCCGTCCCAGCCGGTCACGCAGCAGGTCGGCCAATGGCATCGGCACCGCCAAGCCATCAGCCGCCGCGCCGACCAAACGCATGTCCTTGGCGCCCAGCGCGGCGGCAAAGCCAGCGGGCTCGAAGGTCTGCGACGCGATCAGCGCGCCATAATTCTTGTAGATCAGCGAGCCGAACAGGGTCGAGGTCAGGAAATCGAGGAATTTCGTGTTGTCCGCGCCGCCCTTGGCCACCAGCGCCATGGCTTCACCAAGCGATTCGGTCACCGAGATAATCAGGAAATTTCCGGCTAGCTTGACCAGATTGGCGGCGGACGGCGTGTCGCCGAAAAGCTCAACCTTCTGGCCTATCGCATGCAGTAGCGGCATGACGCGATCCATAGCCTCCGGCGCGCCGGCGGCCGCGATAAACAGCTTGGCCTCGGCCGCGGCAGCCGGCCGGCCAAAGACGGGCGCGGAGACAAAATGTTGGCCTTTGGCAGCATGTGCCTCGGTCAGTTTTTCGGCAAGCGCCACGCTGATCGTGCTCAGCGAGATATGGATGCCGCCGTTTTCCAGATTGCCTACGATGGCATCAGCGACGCCTTCAACCGCCGCATCGTCGGCCAGCATGGTGAAAACGACCTCGGCCTTGCTGGCTTCGGCCGGCGTTACGGCATGGGTCGCGCCCTTGGCGACCAGCGCTCCGGCCTTTTCCGGCGAGCGGTTCCAGACCGCGACATCGTGTCCGGCGGCAATCAGGTTGGGCGCGATGGCCGCCCCCATATTTCCAAGTCCCAGGAATCCAATCTTCATGGCCGGTCCTTCTAATGCGCGGTCTTGCCAATCCGCTTGATTTCCCATTGCAGGTCAATACCGAGCTTGGTCTTCACGTCGGCGCGCACGGCCTCGCCCAGACCTTCCAGGTCGGCCGCCGAGGCATCATTGGCGTTAATCATGAAGTTGGAATGCAGCTCCGAGAACTTCGCGCCGCCGAACATGCGCCCGCGCCAGCCGGCTTCGTCGACGCACTGCCACGCCGATTTGCCTTCCGGATTCTTGAAGGTCGAGCCACCTGTCTTTTCGCGGATCGGCTGGGTCTGTTCGCGGCGGGCGGTGATGGCTTCCATGCGCTCGGTGACCGCCGCCACGTCGTCGGGCGTGCCCTGATAAAGGGCGCCGACATAGATCAGGTTCTCAGGTTCGGAGTGGCGGTAGGAATAGCCCATCTCGCCGTTCGACAACGTGACGCGTTCGCCAGCGCGGGTGACGGCATAGGCTTCGACCAGTACGTCCTTGGTCTCAGAACCATAGCAGCCGGCATTCATGACGATGGCGCCGCCGATCGTGCCCGGCACGCCGCGATAGAATTCCAGTCCCGCGATGCCGGCCTGCGCGGCGACCTTGGCGACCTGGGCGTCGAGCGCTGCCGCGCCTGCGTAGATCTGCGCGTTGTCGCGCGCTTCGACCCCAGCGAAGCCCTTGCCGAGACGAATGACGACGCCTTCGATGCCGCGATCGCGCACCAGCAGGTTCGAGCCGACGCCGATGGCGATCACTGGGATGCCGGGATCGAGCGCTTTCAGGAATTCACATAAATCGGAAATGTCTTCCGGAATGAAGACGACGTCGGCAGGACCGCCGACGCGAAACCAGGTAAAGGGCGCCAGCGCCGCGTCGCGCATGATCCGCCCGCGCACCGGCGGCAGATCGTCAACCCAGGTCTTGATGAAACTCATTTCGTCTCCGCTTGGTAACTGACGAGGCCTTTTGCGCGTTCGTCGCTCTCGGGATCGCTCATTTCTTCCGGCATACCATCGCACAGTTTAAGCCACGGCAGCTTCGATTCGACGCCGTAGTGTTGCTCCAGTTGCAGGTCCTCGGGATGATCGAGCGAGCCGATCGTCACGCAGTTCCATTCACCCTTGTCATAGCCAAAGTAAAGCGGTGTGCCACAATCCCGGCAAAAGCCGCGCTTGGCGACCGAGGAGCTTTGGTAGAAGGCCGGCTGGCCCTTGGTCCATTTCAGCTGGTTCTTGTAGACGCCCGTCAGCCCGGCAAAGACATTGCCGACGGCGCGCTGGCACATGCGGCAATGGCAAAAGTGCGTACCCGACGGCGGCACGCTCAGCTCATAGCGCACCGCGCCACACTGACAGCCGCCGGTCACGCTCATTTCAGCGCTTCCAATTGCCCCGGCAGGGCATAGGCCCATTGCGTAATATCGCCGGCGCCGAGACAGACGACGAGATCGCCCTCCCTGGCTTCGCCCGCCACCAGACCGGCCAGTTGCGCCGGGCCTTCGAGCGCGATAGCGTTGCGGTGGCCGAAGCGATGCAGGCCGGCGACCAGATCGGCCTTGGACACGCCTTCGATCGGCTGTTCACCAGCGCTATAGACGTCGGCGACAATGACCGTGTCGGCATCGTGGAAGCACGACGAAAACTCGTTCATCAGGTCACGCAGGCGCGTGTAACGGTGCGGCTGGACGACGGCGATAACACGGCCGCCACCGACAACCTGACGCGCCGCCTTGAGCACAGCGGCGATTTCGACCGGGTGATGGCCATAGTCGTCGATGACACGGATGCCATTCACAACGCCCGTCGTGGTAAAGCGGCGCTTGACCCCGCCGAAGCCGCCTAAGCCCTTCCGGATGGCGTCTTCGCCGATACCCAGCTCACGCGCCAGCGCGATCGCGGCGGTCGCATTCGAAACGTTGTGGTTGCCGGTCATCGGCAGCTTGAGCTTTTCCCAGGTGAAGGGCTCGGCGCCGGTCGGCGAGAAAACGACGTCGAAGACAGCGCCTTCGGGGCCGAATTCGATATTGGTGCAGCGGACCTCGGCCTGCGGGCTGGTGCCATAGGGAATCAGACGGCGATTGTCGATCTTGGCGGCCATGGCCTGGACTTCCGGATGGTCGATGCAGACCGCGGCAAAGCCGTAGAAAGGGATGTTCTCGATAAAGTCGACGAAGCCCTTCTTGACCGCTTCGAAATCGCCCCAGTGGTCGAGGTGCTCCGGGTCGATATTTGTGACGATGGCGAGCGTTGACTTCAGGCGCAGGAAGGAGCCATCCGACTCGTCGGCTTCGACGACGATCCAGTCGCCGTCGCCGACCTTGGCGTTGGTGCCATAGGCATTGATGATGCCGCCATTGACGACGGTCGGGTCGAAACCGCCGGCATCGAGAAGGGCGGCAACCATCGAGGTCGTCGTCGTCTTGCCGTGCGTGCCGCCGACCGCGATGGAGAATTGCAGGCGCATCAACTCAGCCAGCATTTCGGCGCGGCGGACCAGCGGCACGCGGCGGCGGCGGGCTTCGACCATTTCCGGATTGTCGTGCTTGACGGCCGTCGAATAGACCAGGGCGCAGACGCCTTCGGTGACGTGTTCGGCGGCGTGGCCGATGAAGATCTTGGCGCCCAGCTTCTCCAGCCGCTCGGTATTGGCCGAAGCCTTGGCGTCGGAGCCCTGCACCTTGTAGCCGATCTTGATCATGATTTCGGCGATGCCGCTCATGCCGATGCCGCCGATGCCGACGAAGTGGACGGGACCGAGATCGAACG
>CAMLPZ010000021.1 GCA_946482045.1 uncultured Asticcacaulis sp. | reverse complement strand
AGGATCTTAGATCCTGATCCCTTGCGAAATTGAATCATCACGGCCTCCGATAAACCGGACGGACCCAACGGGATTGATCTGGCTTGACTGTACCCCCGACGGAGTGACATTCATGAATGACGCTGGAGAAATCGTTGGCAGAAAATACAGACCAAGGTCTTGCTGGGTAGATGATCCCAAGCGTGATGATCCTCCGCCAAAACTGCAGCCTGACGGACAGAGGATAATGGCGCCTCCCGGGGTGTCACTAGACAAAGATATTTGCCAAGCAACTGAGATGGGCAAGGGGGCACCTCACGTCGACCCCAAAGCCGCCTACGCTGCCTCCTTTTTAGTTTGGTTGCACAAAGTTCGGTACGGCGGAGATTGGGACTATAAAACTAGGGATCCCTCGAACGTTAATGTTCAAAACTTCGGTAATTTTGCGTTCGGCGCGACCGGCACTGCAATGGGAATTCCAGAGGATATTCTTCTCGCTGGTGCTGGACTTGCGCAAATGCAACATGACGGTTCAAAACATGATACTAAAAGACTTGGCGTGCCATTTCTTGGACTTTTGGGCGGCTCTAATGGCGATCATCCTGAAGATCAGGACATGATACGCCGTGGAATTCAGTATGCAAAGGATCATCCGTGCAAATAGGTTTGTGCTGGAGGGAGTTATGATGCGGTTTATTAGACTTCAATTGGGTCCATTGGTGGCGACATTTTCGCTATTCACGCTATATGTCTCTTGGGGAACGAATGGTACTTTTAAAATCGGAGTAAATGCTGCCGTTACAGTGTTCCTTCTGCTTCTTTTCAACATTGCCTGCTTTTCGTTGATCGCGAAGCCTCTTATGAGATCGATGACCAGTCGCTTCTCTGCAAATTTATTTGCCATAATGTTGACGGCGGTCGCCACAGCGATTCCACACCTACTACTTTTGTGGGGAACAACCTACTTTAATACTGGCAGAGTAATCACTGATTTCGTTTTTGATATCGCGGTGGTCGGAAGTGTGCTTCTCGGCGTCTTTGTCACCTTTGCGGTGAAAAAAACTGCAAAATATGACAGTTGATGATGCTAGCGCTGCCGGCAAAGTCGGTCATAGATTTATCATCAAATATACTGGGGTGACGTAGGCACGTCGACCATTCGAAAAGAGGTTAAGAAGCATATGGGCGTCGACCCTTACGCCTTGGCCATTTAGCCACCAGGCGAACCGCCTGCCAAAAGCGACCTGATCGTCAAAAGCCGTTCAAGTAGCTTGGCGCGAACCGGCGAAAAGGCGAATATCGTTTATGCGTGATGGCCGGCCATCTTGGTCATTTCGGTAGGTCCCCCAAGCAACCGGCATTACCCCAGTGTCCGCTTTCAGGCGAGTTTTGGCCAAGCCACGTGGTCTCAGTCAATGTCCGGTTCTGGCGCCCGGCCGCAAGGCGACTTGTTGAGCGAGGATTATGCCTCGGCTCTCAAAAAAAGTGCGCCTGTGATCGAGACAGGCGCACCGACAGCACTAGAATATGGGCTTAAGCCCTGTAGCCTTGAACTTAATCAGACGGACAGGCTGACCGTCAACCACCAGGGCTGCCTTCGTGTATGGCTGGCGCGGGAAGACGGTGTCAGTCATCACGGTCGCGCCGCCATCCGCAAAGAGTTCCACCGAAGCCTGGTCTATATAGATTTGCATATTTACAACATCAGCCTTGGAAGCCCGGGGAGCAGTGTGAACGGCGCTCGCGAACTTTTCCGAAAAGTCCACGTGTCCAGATTTGCGGCGATCACTGAAAAACTTTTGTGATTTGCCGTCCAGTCCGACCTGATAGGTGTCGCCCTGCTCGTTGGACAGTTCCAGATAAGCGGAAGTGGCAGTATCTGGCTTTTCAAATTCCAGTTCAATGAGCGACTGCATGACGAGGTCCGCGGGCAGGTTTACCGACGCTCTGTCTGAGACCCGCTGAGCCTCGGTGACGAAGACCTTGCCATTGAGCTTGGCAACCTCGCTGGCCGGATTGGACCTCAGCGAATAGCCGTCCTCGGTCCGGTGCAGTGTCAATTCACGGGGAAGGGTGTTCGCGCCACGCCATGCCGTGGGCGGTATCTTCTCGGCATAGTCCCAATTGTTCATCCAGCCGATGGACAGCACCCGGCCGTCTTTCCGAGGGATGTCCGACCATGTGACCGCAGCGTAATTGTCACGCCCCCAGTCCAGCCATTGTGGCCCGCTGGCCTGGAGCTGCGCGGTGAACCGGGCGTCCATCTTAAACTCCCGGCCGTCGAAATCGCCGACGAAATATTGCGTTCCGGCGCCTCCGTTGGCGCCGCCGGGGTTAAGGCTCTGGATCAGGACCCATTTGGTTTCGCCGGTCCCCTCCACCTTGATGGGCAAGAGATCCGGGCACTCCCAGACACCGCCGTGGGCGCCGATGCCGCGGCCGAATGCGCTGGCGTAGCTCCACGTCTTCAGGTCCGCAGAGGTGTAGAACTCGGTCTGGTCGCCGACCGCCAGGGCCATGATCCACGATTTCGAGGCCTCATGCCAGATGACTTTCGGGTCGCGGAAATCGGGCTTGTCGGCCGGCGGCGGGAGGACAGGGTTGCCTTCGTATTTGGTCCAGGTCTTGCCCTCGTCGATGCTGAACGCAATACCCTGGCTTTGACCGGCCTTGCCGGCCTTCTTCAGGTCGCCATTGTCGTAGGTGTAGATGGCCACCAGCGGTGGATTGGCCTTGGTCCCTAGTCCGGACGTATTGTTCCAGTCCACGACGGCGCTACCGCTGAAAATAAGACCGTGCTTGTCGGGCGCGAGCGCGATCGGCCGATCTTCCCAGTGGACCATTTCCTTGCTGACGGCATGTCCCCAGTACATCGGTCCCCACGTGTTGCCATCGGGATAATGCTGGTAAAAGAGGTGATACTGCCCCTTGTAGTAGACCATCCCGTTCGGGTCGTTCATCCAGGCTTTTGGCGGCGAGAAATGGTATTTCGGGCGGTATGGTTCTCCCGTGGTCCGGGCAGCGACCGCGGAGGTGCTCACGGCCGTAACAGCACCCGCCGGATTTCCGGCGGAGGCACACCCGGTTTGCAGCAGGGCCAGCGCCATCAGCGCCGCCGACGAATTAAGCAACAAACGACCAGCCACGATATCCTCCTTGTTTTGCAGGCCTCAAGGCCCTTTCATGTGAGCCTAGCATCGCTGAAAATATAAATCAATATTCCGGACTTATGTGGGCGCTGCATCGGGCACTATGTTGGACGTGCCTTTTGATTTTCATATCGGTCTAAAGCGTTCCTGCGGGTTGAGGTTCGGGCGCTTAAAACCCGCGAGGCTTCGCCCGGGTTGCGCCGCAAGGCGCCATGCTCGGCTCTTATCCGGCATGGGTGATTTTATGTCGTTGAATACAAATGAATATCATTTTATGTCTTACCAATGAACAAGATAAATCGCGGATCGAACATAGTCGCTGTAGGCGCGTACAACGAACGCCTTGTGCTTTCGATCCTGCGGGCGAGGGGCGCCCTTTCGAAAGTCGAGCTTACCCAGGAGACCGGACTATCGAAGCAAACCCTCACCGACGTGATGGGCCGTCTGGAGAACTATAACCTGCTCGTTAGGGGCGAACCTATCCGCGGCCGAATCGGCCAACCCCAGGTCCCGTTTTCGTTGAATCCCGATGGTGCGTATTCGGTGGGATTCAAGATCGGCCGCAAAAGCTACGAACTGGTCCTGATGAACTTCACGGGCCAGATCCTGAAATGGATCCGCCGTCCGATTGACTATCCGACTCCGGCCGACATGGAAGGTTTCGTGGAAGACGGATTGCAAGAGATCCGTGCCGAGTTTCCCGAAGCGATCCTGGACAAGGTCGTCGGAATGGGTGTCGCCATGCCGAACGAGCTCTGGCGGTGGGGGCAGGAATTCGATGCCCCCGAGGAGGCGATCCGTCCGTGGCAGGATATTGATGTAAAAGACGTTCTGGAACGGGTGGCGGCGATGCCCGTGACGATCTGGAACGACGTTGCGTCCGCCTGCAATGGTGAGCTGATATTCGGTGACCGTCAGGCCGCGAAGGATTTCCTGTACGTTTACCTGGGCACCTTTATCGGCGGTGGCGTTGTGCTGAACGGCAAGATCGTCCGTGGCTCACGTCTCAATGCCGGCTCTATCGGCTCGATGCTCGCGGCTGATCAAAACGGCGGAGAAGGGCGGCAACTGCTGTCGGTGGCCTCGATCATCGGGTTGCAGCATGGGTTGCGGACGGCGGGCCTGGATGCATCGCGGATCTGGAATTCCGAGGACGACTGGACGGAAATCGATGACATCGTCCTG
Organism: uncultured Asticcacaulis sp.; assembly: GCA_946482045.1. The sequence continues at coordinate 21,448 of CAMLPZ010000021.1, read as the reverse complement.
CCCTGGGTCCAGGAAGTTTCGAGCCATCTTGCAGCCGCCTGCATCAACGCGGTTGCCATGGTCGACGTACCGCAGATCATCATCGACGGCTCTGTTCCGGAGCGGGTCCGCGACCTGATCGTGCAACGGACCAGGGAACAAGTGGCGGAGCGGCCGACGACCGGCCTTTCGGCGTTTGAGCTGATAGCGGGATCGCTGGGATATTCGGCGCGGGTGATCGGGGCAGCCAGCCTACCCCTGCAGGAGCGCTTTGCGGAAGATCTGGAAGCTCTGCTAAAAAGTGTGCCGAGCGAAGGTTAGGGGGCAGGACGCGTTGCCTGCCCCCTTGTTCGCCTCAACAGGTCAGGGACGTTCGCGGACCGTGCCGGTCAAGGACAACGGCGTCGTCTTCGAATACACCGAGACATCCGTATACCTGACGTCGTAATACCGGAAGCTCAGGGCGCGGAACGCATTGATGTAGACTATGCCAAGACCGAGCTTGGGATCGATGACGAGATCGACCGAGTAGTTTCCATCGGGTGTAGTCGGGAATGCCACGGATGGCGCTTCGGCGGAACCACCGTTCAGGAAGAACTTGGCCTGCCCGGTCTGGGTGTCGATCCGGACCTGGCTGGTCAGATCGCTGTTGCGGCGTTTGAACGATATGCCGAATTCGTCACCAGGTGTGACCTTCATATCGACATGGGTAAGCGTCGCCTTCGCGCCATCGCCTATCACCTGGTTGCCGACCGCCAGGATTTTCTTTTCGACCGAGAATTGCTGGGCGACTGACTGCGGCAGTTGTACAGCCAATTCCCCATCAGCGCGGCATTTGATGGCGTGCGTCACGAGGTCGCCGCCCCAATCGAATATGCCGGCGTCGGTCTTGTTGCGCTTATGAGCCAGCCATCCGAAGAGCAGCCGGTTGTCGTTAGTGCCGGCCGTCTTGCCTGCGTAGAAGGCTTTTCCATCCAGGGCGTCGAAAGCACGATACGCGTAGGGGCCCACGCTCTGGTCTGCATTGAGCACGCGAACCTGCCGTGAATTCGACCGCTGGTCGGAATAGATGAGGTTCCAGCGGCCGCACTGCTTGAACAGGTCTGGCACCTCGAGGTTCAGCGGACTGTCCTCGCTGTAGAGGGGCGCTTCGGCCGTCCAGGTATTGAGGTCTGGCGAACTGTACCGCCCGATGACTGCCTTTCCCGCCTGCCGGGTGGTCAGGAGCATCCAGTAAGCGCCAGCTTCCGAGTTCCAGAAAACGAATGGGTCGCGGAAATCGAGGGCGTCGTACTGGGGCGTTCCTGGGAAGCCAAAACCTGTCGTCTTGGTCCACGGCCCGGCAAGGCTCGTGGCCTTGGCCTGCATGGTGATCTCCTTGGGGTTCGCGCCGGGATTATGGCCCGTGTAGAAGAGGCGATAACCGCCGGCAGGATCGGCGATGACACTGCCGCTACCGATCCACAAGTCGGCCGCCGGCGATTCACCGACTGGGAGCGTCAGGGAGGGATTGGACCAGGTCAGGCCATCCGGGGATTGGGTCGACCAAAAGGGGTGGCGCCCTTCGTTCTTGAGATAAACCACGGTGAAGACGCCGTTCTCGAAGAACGGATTAGGATCACCGATGCCATTGGCCTCCTTGGAGAAATAGACGGCCGGCGAGACCTCGGGGACCGGGTCGGGCGGGGGCACCGGCGGGGTCACGGTCCCGCCACCACCACCTCCTCCGCCGCCACATGCCGTTTGGGAGAGGGTAAGGAATAAAAGCGCCGCGGTCGACACGACGGAAAAGCGATTAGCCATAGCTGCTTCCTTCCAGCGTCCGGTTGAACCGGATGCTGCCGGGTAAATAAAAAAGGGAGCGTCCTTTCCGGACGCTCCCCATTCCGAGATTACATTTTGAATCGGATGCCGATGCTGGTGTACCGGCCTTCGAGACGCAGGTCCCGCGGGAACCACTGGGTCTCGTTGTAGTAACGATAGCTGTTGAACGGCTCGCCGAGCAGGTTGCTGACGTTGCCGACGATCGAGAGGCGATCGGACAGGTCGTAGGAGGCCGAGAAGTCCAGGCGGGTGACGTCGCGCGTGAGCTGGCCCGCGTACTGCTCTTCGTTGGAATTCCGGTTGTAGTCGTTTACGTACTCCGAACGGGAATTGTACGACAGGCGGGCCGAGAAGCCGTCCTTTTCATAGAATCCCGTCAGGTTGTAGGTCCACTTCGACAGGCCGGGGATCTGCACCTGCCGGTCCTCTTCGCCAAGAATGCGAGGAAGCTGGTTGGTACCGTCGAGATAGGTGACGTTGGCCTGGACACCGAAGCCTGACCAGAAGTCGGGCAGGAAGGTGAAGAAGGTCTGGTAGTTGGCTTCAAACCCTTTGATACGGCCTTTGCCGGCGTTTTCCGGACGGTTGAACTGCACCAGGCCATAGGTTGGATCCTGGACGTCGCGGGTGTAGTTGTTCACGAAGCCTTCGAGGTCGTGATAGAACACGGCCAGGGTGGCTGAACCGCTTTCAGCGAAGTAGTACTCGATCGTTGCGTCGTAGTTGATTGAGGTCAGGGGCTGCAGGTCCGGGTTGCCCGCGTTACCGGTGGCGCCGTAGTGTGGCGTCGAGCCGTCGAGCGGCGGGCTCGTGACGGTGATGTTCATCGACGGGTTCAGCTGCCAGAAGCTCGGACGTGTTCGGGTCTTGTTGACCGCCAGACGTAGCTGCAGTTCGGGCGAGATTTTCATGCGCGCGCTGATCGAGGGCAATACGTCGGTATAGGTTTGGTCTGTGACGGTTGGGACGATGGTTGGCACGCCGCCCGTATTGACGTTCGAGTTGGCCGTATAGTGTCCGTCGGTTTGGACGACGCGGACACCCACATTGCCGTCGACTGGGTATTGACCCAGGTCGAATTCGAACTTGCCCTGGACATAGGCCGCGTAGGAGGCTTCACGCGAACGGAAGCCGTTCGTCGGGTTGTAGGGAATTTCCGCGGTCGCGAAATTCGCCTGGTTGGTCTGGGCATACGAGAACTGGCGCAGGGCTTCCGCGTTGTCGCGCATGGCTTCGAACGTCGGCATCATCCAGTTCCGGAATTGCTGCTCGTCGTCGCCGTAGCCGTCGGAGATCAGTTCCAGAGCACCCGTCGGCAGGCTGGCCAGCGGTATGTTCAGGCCGGCGGTGTAGACGTAGCGATCGTTGGTCTGGGCCATGGACGTACGGTTGCTGCCGCGGATGCCGAACTTGATCTTTGGCATCCAGGCGGTGTTTGTCTCCAGGTCGAGGTCGAGACGTCCCTGGACGCCCTGGCCGGCTTCGACGTAGTCGTTCTGGTAATAGCCGCGGAATACGTAGTTGTTTGGATCGCCGGCATTGAAATCGCCGAGATTGAAGATTGCCGTGCCGCCGACATCCCACTGGACGTTGATGGTAGGCGCGGTCGAAAGCTGGGCGTCGATGTTGTCCTTGTCTTCCTCGTACTTGCTCCAGGTGTAGGCAAGGTCACCGGACAGGACTGCACGGCCCTTCGTCCACTTGAACCCGACCGCGCCCTGGTAGGTGTTGGTCGCGGCGTCGGAGCTGCGGCGCCAGAATTCCGGCACATATCCGCCCGTCTTGGTGAAGCTCGCGGCCTTCAGCGGTTCACCTTCGACCAGGACGACGTTGCTCAGCGTCGGCGAGACGCCGTTAAGGTCCGGGCGCTCGAAATTGACGTTGAAGGCGTCGGTAATCACATCGCCGCGGTACGCTTGCCACAGCCCTTCAGCGTAGAATTCCAGGTTTTCCTTCGGGCGCCATTGCAGGGTTCCGTTGATACCCGGGCGTTCACGAACGCCCTTTTCGTAGAAGTTGCCCGCATTCGCCGGGAAGCGGAACATGCCTACGCCCGGGGTCGTGACGTGGACGGGATTGCTGGGGTTCCAGGCGTTCGGGTCGAGAACGGCCGAGTCCGCATAGCGATCGGCGTTCCTGTAGGTCATTCGGGTGTAGCTGAAGTTGATGAGGGCGCCGACTTCCCCGATCGAGGTGTCGAAACGCTTCGTCAGCAGCAGGTTCAGCGAGGGATCGAACGCGTCGGACTGGTCGTTGTAGGAACCGCGGATTTCACCGGCGATCTGGGTGCCCTTGACGTCGAACGGACGACGCGAGCGCAGGTTGATCAGGCCGCCGAGGCCGGGTTCGATCAGTTCCGGCGTGCCGGACTTGTAGACCTCGATTCCGGCGATGACGCCTGCCGGGAAGTCTTGCATGTGCAGGGAGCGGTCGTTGGTCGTGAAGAATTCCCGGTCGTTGAAGCTGGTGGTCACGTTCGGTAGGCCGCGGATCAGGACGTCGCCGGCTTCATCGTTGTAGCGATTGACCTGGATGCCGGGCACCCGGGACAGCGCCTCGGACGCATTGTTGTCGGGCAACTTACCGATATCTTCGGACACGATCGCATCGACGATCCCGTCGGATGTGCGCTTGATCTGCTGCGCCGACTTCAAAGCGCTGCGGTAGCCCTTGACGACAACCACATCGGTGTCTGCTTCAGCAGCGCTGACGGCCTCGCCGCCCTCGGCAGGGGTTTGGGCAAATGCCGGCACGGCAAGCAGCATTGCGGCCGCGATTGCAACCGAACTCGCGGTGCTCAAAGCCCCGCGCGTCGCAAGTCTGCGCGCGCCCTTGGGCATAAGGGGATGCTTTTTCATTGATTTCTCCTGTTGCTTTCCTCGGAGCCCGGCAATCTTGAAACGATTTTTCTCGGCCGGCTGGCAATGGGCTATCATGCGAAAACTTTTAAATCAATATACCGGACTTAAAGTTTGGTTCGTCTCATTTCGATCATGACATTTTTGCCACGCCACACGCTCAACCAATAAGTCCGATGTATTGACGTATTTGAGGTTTCATCTAGCCATGCCTTGCCGGGCTGGAAGCCGAGGCAACTAATAAGTTTGGAACCGGGAGGCGAACAGGGTGGGTAACGAGGAAAAAGCGCGCTCCAAGGAGCATTTTCACGTGCTGGACGGGCTAAGAGGCGTTGCTGCCCTTGCCGTACTGATTCTCCATGCCGCAGAGCTTGTTTTCGCGCTCGACCCTGCTCGGCCGGTCCTGCCGCACGGACAGCTTGCTGTCGACTTCTTTTTCGTCCTCTCAGGTTTCGTCATCGCTTACGCTTACGACGACAGATGGCAGAGCATGGGGATAGGGGCGTTCTTCGTAAGCCGGCTGGTGCGGCTTCATCCCATGGTCGTGGCGGGGGTTTTCGTAGGCATTCTTTGTTACACCGTTAATCCTTTCGCCGCACACGGTGCGAGTCCGGCGCTCGTCGCGGTGGTCGCATTAGGGTGTCTTTTTCTGCTGCCTACGCCGACCCTGCCCGGCCGGTTCACAGATACCCATTCCCTCAATGGGCCGACCTGGAGCTTGATGCAGGAATACCTTGCCAATATCGCCTATGCGCTTGTCCTGCGGAAACTTGGCGCACGGGTGCTATTTCTGCTTATGTGCGTGTCCGGATCGGGTCTGCTCCTGCTCGGCCTGAGTGAGGGCAGCATCTCAAGAGGGTGGGGGTGGGACAACTTTTGGCAAGCCCCGGTGCGCCTGGCATATCCGTTTATTTGCGGACTCTGGATCTATCGCGTGCGCGCCCGGCTTACCCTGCCGCCGGTTGGATTTCTGCCGTTGAGTATAGTCCTGATTGCGCTCTTTTCCGTGCCGGCGATAGATGCATTTCACGGTGTCAAACTGAATGGCTTGTTCGAGGCGGGGTGTATCCTGTTCCTGTTTCCATCGATCGTCCTGATGGGCGCGCATTCCGGCACGGGGCAGATCATGGCAGGTACCGGCCGGTTCCTGGGGCGGCTATCCTATCCGCTCTATGTGGTCCACTATCCGTTCTTCTATCTGTTTTTCGACTACATCGCCGTTTACAAGCCTTCATTTCCCGAAAAAGCTTTCATTGGCGCGGGCCTGTGTCTGGTGATGTCCGCCCTGGCTGTCGCCATGCTCAAGCTGTGGGACGAGCCGATTCGCGAATGGCTCAGGAAGGTTCTGCGAGCTCAGCCGTCCAGGACGACGAGCGACAGACTAGACAACCAGGCCTAAACGGCGCCGCGGCATTCCCTGATGGGTGTACGTTTAATAAAGGAGGCTTTATTGCTTAAAGGTATAAATCCGTTGCTCGGACCTGAACTGCTATCCATCCTGCGGGAAATGGGGCACGGTGACGAGATCGCTATCGTCGACGCAAATTACCCGGCGGTGAGCCATGCGAAACGGCTGGTCAGGATGGATGGCCATACGGTCCCAGCGATCGCCGACGCGGTTTTGTCGGTCATGCCGCTGGACAGGGACGTCCCAGAGGCCGCATTCCGTCCGTGCGCGTTCGGCGACTGCGACCGGATCGAACCGATATACCTGGAATTTCAGTCGGCGCTCGACCGGTTCGAACCCGGAATAAAGCTTACGCCCATAGCGGGACCTCCTTTCTATGAGCGAATCAAGGCGGCGTTTGCGATTGTCGCGAGTGGCGAGGGCAGGCTCTATGGCAACCTGATCCTGCGCAAGGGTGTGATCGCCTTCTAGTCAGCAGGCTATAGAAATCGCACATATGTCAGCTGAATGGAGCACGCCCCTGAAGCTCCTGCTGCACAAAGAAACGCGAGGCACAAATTAATTAAGTCCGGTATATTGACTTAAGTGACTTCGTACTGTTTTATGGGCTTGCAGAGACGGAACATGTCGCTGCACAGTGTCACGAGAAGCCAAAAGCCTGCGTGTCCCATACCGTTTCCGTGGGCTCGCTCTCACCGGTCGTTTTGTGTTTGTGTGGCGAGATTGTCGCCAGGTTCCTCAACGTGTTCGAGAGGCGTGCAGCGCACGTGAGATGTTTCGTCGTGGCATGCGAAATGACATCGAACCGGCGCCTGCAAGTTAGTTCACTGCGTATTTGCCTGGGCGTTTCTTCCTGCGTTCCGGGCTGACATTCTTCTCCCTGAATCTTAGCGAGCACGGATTCCCTCCTGTGCTCGCTTTTTTTTAGAGAACAAAAAATTCTGTGCATCAGGAGGAAATCATGAATTCTACGCTCGTCAGAGGGGTCCTCGTCGGCGGCCTGGCTGGTCTGCTCTTCGGGTTCGATACCGCAGTCATAGCGGGTACGACCCAGGGCCTCACCCAGGCGTTCCAACTCGATCCGGCCATGCTCGGCTGGACGGTGTCCAGCGCATTGTGGGGGACACTCGCGGGCGCCATGCTTGCCGGCGCCCCGGGGGACATGTTCGGCGCGCGCAACTGTCTTCGCGCCATCGCCGTCATGTACATCGTTTCCGGCATCGGTTGCTTCCTTGCCCCCTCGCTGCCCATGTTCATCGTTTCCCGCGTCATCGGCGGCCTCGCCATCGGGGCATCGTCGGTCCTCGCACCCACCTACCTGGCTGAAATTTCGCCGGCGAAGAATCGGGGCGCGATGGTGGGCGTGTTCCAGCTGAACATCGTCTTCGGCATCCTGGTTGCCTATCTCAGCAACTACCTTATCGGGACGCTCGAACTCGGCGATGCCGAATGGCGCTGGAAATTCGGTGTGACGGTCATTCCGTCGCTGATCCTCTTCCTACTCCTGTTCTCGATCCCGAACAGCCCGCGCTGGCTTGCCGTCAAGGACAAGACCTCCGAAGCGCTCGATACGCTGACGAAGATCGGCGTGGCCGACCCCAAGGCGGAACTGGAAGGGTATATTTCCAAGCATGCTTCGAACCTCGGCCAGAAGGCCCGCCTGACCTGGAAGGCCTATGCCCGTCCGATGCTGCTGGCGATCGCCATCGCCTCGTTCAACCAATTGTCCGGCATCAACGCGATCCTCTATTATCTCAACGACATCTTCGCGGCCGCCGGCTACGAAAAGGTCTCGGCCGACCTCCAGTCAGTCATCATCGGCGCGACTAACCTGGCCTTTACCTTCCTCGCGCTGACCATCATCGACCGTGTGGGCCGCAAGACGCTGCTGATCATCGGTTCGTTCGGCCTGATCGCGTCCCTCGGCGCCACGGCCTACATCCAGCTGACCAGCACGCACCAGGACATGCTCCTGTGGATGCTGATCCTTTTCATCGCCTCCTTCGCCTTCTCGCAGGGCGCAGTCATCTGGGTCTTCATCTCGGAGATCTTCCCGACCGAAGTCCGATCGCGGGGGCAGGGGCTTGGGTCTTCGACCCACTGGTTCATGGATGCTGTGATCGCTACGGCCTTTCCGCTGGTTGCCGCTTATTCGAAAGGGCTGCCCTTCCTATTCTTCGCCGTAGCGATGCTGGTCCAGTTGATCGTCGTCATCAAGTTCTTCCCGGAGACGAAGGGCCTCAAGCTCGAGGACATGGAAAAGTCCATCGGCCACTAATTCGCGTTGCCTGGGTGGCTGGACTTTCCGATGCCTCGGCACCGGCGGGGAGAGCATTGCCGCCGCCCAGGCGTTTGCCACGTCGAGGTTCAAGACCCGGATCGGTGTGGCTGTTGCTTTCCGGGCCCATAAGAAGCGCAAGCATATGTATATCGGTATTGAAGTCGGCGGCACGAAGGTCATCATGGCAGCGGGTACGTGTCCGGCGGATTTGACAGATCCCGTCCGTTTTCCAACGGAAACGCCAACGGTTACCTTCGCCAGGATCGCGGCGCAGATTGAGACTTACCTCGCGCTTTACCCGAGTGTCCGGGGCATAGGCGTGGCATCGTTCGGCCCGATCCAGGTGAAACCCAGCCACCCGGAGTTCGGCACGATCCTGGATACGCCGAAACTGCACTGGCGCGGGTTCAACATCGTTCGCGAATTGAAGGCAAGGTTCCCGGACCTGCCTGTCGCGATCGACACGGACGTCAACGGCGCAGCCGTTGCCGAGGCGATCTGGGGTGCCGGCAAGTCTCTCGATACATTTGCTTACGTAACTGTAGGCACCGGCATCGGCGCGGGTCTCTATGTCAACGGGAAACCCGTACATGGCCTCCTGCATCCCGAAGCAGGCCACATCCTGATCTGCCGTGACGGTGCGCGGGATCCGTTCGAGGGGACCTGCCCGTTTCACCGGGATTGCCTCGAAGGGCTGGCGTCGGGACCGTCGGTCCATGCCCGCTTGGGGATCAAGGGCGAGGACCTGCCGGACGCGCATCCGATCTGGGAGATTATCGGCGAGTACCTGGCCCAGCTCTACTACAACATGACCCTCATCGCCGCGCCGCAGCGCATCCTGATCGGTGGCGGCGTCGGCCTGAAGCCTGAGGTGCTTGCATCCAGCCGCCAGGAATTCAGCCGCCTGCTGGCGGGCTACCTGAAGGAATTGAGGCAACCGGAACGGGTCGATGACTTCATCCAGGCTGCCGCCCTCAAGGACCGGGCCGGGGTCCTGGGCGCCATCGGCCTGTCGGCACGCGAAAACGTCGAGCGGGCGCGCGTCGCCCTCGAGATCCAGTAGACAATGAAAGTCGCGGACGCCTACCTTTTCGACATGGACGGGACGCTCTGCCACACCGAGCCCCTCCATTTCGCGGCGCTCAGGCAGGTGCTGAGCGAGAACGGGCAGGAACTCGATACCCGGCTTTTTGAAACACAGCTGGCGGGACAAACCACGCAAGTCGTATTCAAGACGCTTTTCCCTGAACTTGCCGACGTGGATCGCGATGTCTTGCTGAAGCGCAAGGAGGATCTTTTCAGGGAACTCGCGTGGCATCTGACCCCCACACCAGGCGTTCTTGAATTCCTCGACTGGGTGGAGGGCAGGGGGGCGGCCATCGCGCTCGTGACAAACGCGCCCCGCGTTGACATGGACTTCATCTTGCATGTCCTGGACCTGCCGAAGCGCTTCCACACCACTGTTGTTGCGTCGGAACTTCCCCAACCGAAACCGCATCCAATGCCTTACCTGCGCGCGCTTGAGATATGTCAGGTCAGCCCGATGAGCGCGATTGCCTTTGAGGACTCATTTGCCGGCGTGACGTCTGCGACGACTGCAGGCATCAAGACCATCGGCCTTACCACGACCCTTACCCCAGGAGCGCTGCTGAAAGCCGGCGCTTCTGCTGCTGTTGGAGACTTTCGCGACCCCCGTTTGAAGGCTTTTTGAGAGCTTACCCGGCCTCCAATGTCCGCTCTTGGGCAAACAAATTAATTCTCCTCTCTATGTGCGTCATGTCCGCTTGTGGCGCTGTTGTCTAATCGCAGGTCTGGCGTTAAGCCTATGACAGTGGTGACAAGGCTAAAAAGGCAGGTGATCAACGATGATGTTGCCGACGATTCCGGCCACAAATGACCAGACAAATAGCTGAAAACCTAGCCTGATGTTGATGTCTGGATGCGCGAATGTACGCGCCCAAATGTTGCTCACGGCAGTCAGCTTCTTGATTTCGACCATCGCCAAATCGATCTTACCAAGCTCAGCACCAAACTGGTTCAAAGCCGTCTGGCTGACTTCCACCATCGCATTGTAATCCTCGCGACGACGCGGCACTTGCTTGATTGTGACTGTGGTGAAGCTTCGAAGCGGCTTGCGGGCGATAGTCACGCCTTCTTCAAGCACTGTAGGTGTCAGTTGAATTTCCAACCGGGCCTGATCACCCTCTTGGAAGTCCGACTTGTTAAGCCAGGCCTTGCTGACAATGACAAAGCGTTGCCCGCCATCTTTGACCACCACGTTCAAGACTTCATCTTGCTTGTAATCCAGACGGTCAGTCAGCGCGGTTGCACCGTCGTGCTTGCTGTTCGGTTTGAATATGAGCCAGACAACCCAGATGCCCACGATAATGGCCAAAACGCCAAGCAATATCAGCACAAACCAAAGCGCTGGCAGAAAGCGTTGGTCCTGACTGATGCTTAACGCCGCCAACGCGCACGTGTTCAGCCAGTCCAATAGTGCTGTGATTTTGTCCATGAAGCCCGCCCCGTTCAGACTTTGTTTACCATGGCGACCGGCGTTATGTGAAGCGCAAAGCGAACGCGCTGTTAAGTCAAACTTGTCGGGTGCCAAGGCAAGTGACCATAGCCGGGCGTCCGCTTTCGGGCATAGTCGAGAAGGTCGACCAGGATGTCTCCTTTTGGCGCGTACGAAACCATATGCGGTTCAATCCCATTAGCTCAGCGCCGAGTTAATCAGCGATATGAACTGTCTGAACGATGTAAGACGGAGTGCCGTTGGGAAACTCGAAGCTTGATTGAAGGATCGATGATCTAGACGCGTATGCGAACAATGTCGCCAAAGCCGTAGGGCTGCCCGGCGCGGGCGTAGAACTGGATACTCAGGCGGACCTTTTGCTTGCCGGCAGGCAGCGGCGCGGTAAGGCTGCCTTCGCCGGAAGTGGTCTTTTCCGCCGCCTTCTGGCCGTCAATATAGAGTGTGCAGGGCCCAAACAACTTGAGGCATTCGACCACGCCGCCGTTCTTGCGGATCTTGGCGAAGGGCTCGACCTCGACGGCGCACAGGACATAGAGGTCCTTGTCCGGTGCCCGGAAAGGCACGCCCGCCCGGAACCAGCCCCAGGAGTTCATGTCGTTATTGGCAGGGCGCAGATTGGGATCGATCGGCGTCGTCTGTTCGGGCGCGCGGCGCCAGTTTTCGGTGATCTGCGCGCTGTCGGAAACGGCCTGGTAAGGCCAGGGCTCGGCCTTGCGGACATCGACGGAAACCGTTGCGAGTTTCAGGCCGTCCGCCATCGCCGTAACCTTCAGCTTGCCTGAGCCGCCTTCGCGCGTCTGAACGATGACCTGAGCTACGCCGTTGAACAGGGCGCGCGTATTGCCCTTTTCGCTCGACGTGTCATTGGGATTGCCGTTGCCGAGACCGATGATGTCACCACCTTCGACTTTGAAAGTAATCTGGTTCTGTGCAATCGGCACGGGGCGTCCTTTGGCATCCAGGGCCTCGACCTTGAAAGGCTGGGCGTCCAGCCCATCGCCGGCCATGGTGGCGCGATACGGGGTCAGGCGCAGGCTGACTGCGGCGCCGGTCGTTTCGACCTCGAACTTCTTGATGGGCTTGCCGCCGCGATAGCCGACGGCCATCAGGTTGCCGGGGGCATAGGCCGCCGTCCAGCGATTCATCTCATAGATGTCGCCCTTTTGCCGCCCGAGCGACTTTCCGTTCAGGAAGACCTCGACCTCGTCCATATTGTGGAACGCCATGAGCCGGATGGCCTGGCCTTCGCGGCCGGCCCAGTTCCAATGCGGGGCCAGATAGAGAACCGGTTCCTTGGTCCACTGCGCCTTGTGTAGCCAGAAGGCGGTCTTCTCGAAGCCGCACAGGTCCATTATGCCGAAGAAGGACGAGTTGGACGGCCATTGGTAGGGTGTCGACTCGCCGTGATAGTCGAAGCCAGTCCAGACGAAGGCTCCGGCAACGAAGTCGCGCTCGGCGATGGCCTTCCAGCCGACGCGGTGCGTCGTGCCCCAGAAAGAGGTATCGTCGTCATAGGAGGCGACCAAGTTCTTGTCCTTATCCGTCGTGTACTCGCCGCGCAGCATGAAAGCGGAGGCGTCCTCCGAGGACGTCATCGGTACATCGGGATACGCTTTGTGGAACGCGTCATAGGATTGGTATTGATAGTTGAGGCCGACGACATCGACAGCATGAGACACGTTTAGAGGCGTGAACAGGCCATCGTTCATGGCGGCCGTGACCGGGCGCGTCGTGTCGAGCGTCTTGACCAGCGCACTCATGCGCCGGACCATTTCGTAACCCTGCTCGGTGCCCTGGATCGGTTCTTCATTGAATACCGACCACATGATGATGGAGGGGTGGTTGCGGTCGCGCCGCACCAGCCATTCCAGCTCCGCCATATGGATAGGCGAGACGTTGAAGACCCGGTTCTCATCCATGAGCAGGAAGCCCATTTGATCACACAGTTCGTAAAACGCCTTGTCTTGGGCATTGTGCGAGCAGCGGATGGCGTTGCAGCCCAGGTCCTTCAGGCGTTGCAGGCGGTATTGCAGCACGCCGTAAGGCACGGCTACGCCGACCCCTGCATGGTCCTGGTGGATGCAGACGCCCTTGAGTTTGACGGGTTGGTCGTTGAGGAAGAAGCCCTTGTCGGCGTCGAAGCGCTGGGTGCGGAAGCCGGCGGGCGTAGTCACCTCATCCAGCAATTTGCCGCCGCTGAAGACCTGCGTTTTGACGCTGTACAGGTGGGGCGTCTCGACGCTCCATAGTATCGGATTGCTGACCGCGAGACTGCCTGTGGCGACAGCGTTCTTGAGTGCTTCCACCTGGGCCGTGAAACGGGTATCGGCAACCGGCTTACCCTCGGCATCGTGCAGGGTTGAAGCGATCTCGACCCCCTGCACCGCCTTGCCTGAATTGTACAGCGTTACTTCAACGGGAATGCGCCACTGCGCACCGTCCTTGACCGGGTGGGCGAAAACGCCGTCGGTGATGATATGGACGGGGCTGCGCTTGACGATCCAGGTGTTGCGATAGATGCCGGCGCCTTCGTACCACCAGCCCTGCATGGTGTCGGCGTCGACGCGGATCACCAGCGAATTGAGCGCCTGGCCGTAGGAAACGTAAGGTGTGATGTCGATATAGATCGAATTATAGCCCGACCAGTTGCGGTTGACGATCGAGCCGTTCAGCCAGACGGTGGCGTGTGTCGAAATACCGTCCAGTTGCAGTTCGATATGCTTGCCGCGATCGCTTTCCTCGAACTTAAGCAGGTTGCGATACCAGGCGATGCCGCGTTTGCGGTAACCCTGCGCCAGGTTTGCATCCTTGTCTGGCAACTGGAAGCTGGCGAAATCGTGCGGCAGGTTAACGGTCTGCCATTCGCTGTCGTCATAGGTCGTTGCGGCGGCACCCCAGGCGGCGCCGGCTTTGGCATTGCTGTATGACGGTTCATGGCCCATGATTTTCGGAAACGGTACGTCGCCTTCAAGAAAGCGCCAGCCCTTGTTCAGCGACAGGACTTCGCGGACGCCGGAGTTGACTGCGGGCCGATAGGCTACCGAGGCAGGTGTCTCCGCGGCGGTCGCAAAGGCCGGCAGCAACGGGGCGCCTAGCCCGACAGCGGTCGCGGAGGTGAGAAGCGAACGGCGGTTGATCATGTTCAGTCCCTGATATTTTCTTTTGCTATACAACTATTAGGTCGGAGGCCGGCTGTCCATCAGGTGAGCAAAAAAGTTGCCTATGTGAAATTTAAGACCATATATGCAAATTAGCGCTCGGTCCGTCAGGCGAAACGCATGTCAGGAGCCATCGAAACCCGCGGTTCCGCGTCTGGCTGAAATCGCCAATTGCAACACTGGCGATGCAATTTTCGCCTTTCTGGCCCCAAGCCACCCTTAGCTGGCCAGGTAAATTAGATGCCGGCTGTCCGTCGGCGCGGAGATTAAGTCTAGGACACGTTCTATTGCTGCAGCTGACAGAACGGATCCCCGTTCGAGGTCACTAAACAGCCGACAGACAAACACATCCAATGCCGCGCGTTCGGACAGGTTTATCTAAGCCGAGATTGCTGCCACCAAGCACAAAGTGTCGATGTGGAATGAGACGGCGGAACCAGCACGAGAAATTTAGCGGTGTTCAATTTTCTGACCGATAAAAAAATCCTCCCGGCAAAAGAAACCGGGAGGACAAGTCGGGGAGAAGGGTCCTTAAGACTTCGGTGCAACTCCAGAAGGACCCGGCTGGAATTGCAGGAGATCATCGGTTGGAAAGATGCCGATTGGCTAGACTAAGGGTGGCGTAAAAGATCCAAGTCCCGGAAACCAACTGGCGCCGGTCTTATTGGAGGCACAGGTCCGTGATAGGATTTGATCCCTTGGCTGTCAGAAGACCGAGTCGGTACGGAATCTGAATGTAATCGGAGACGTGGACGGTCGGGTCGTTACCCTGGAACAGGAATTGAAGCGGCTTGCAGGGGTCAATGACCTGGGTCTGATCTGCCGTGTCCCGGATCAGTTCACCATGGGAGATGCCTTCGGACCAGATGCTCTCCACGTTGTCGGCTGTCGCGAGGGGATTCTTGGCGGCTGTGCCCACCGGCACCCATTTGCCTTCCAAACCGTCGCTTTTCCAAATGCGGAAATAACGCCCCTTTGGGCCGATCGCCTCTACGACGGTAAGGTAGGTATTGGTTCCTTTTACCCGATAGTGGCTGCTTCCCTCGAATGCGTCGTCCCGGGGCTCGTCGATGACGATGACGGTATTGTGAAAGCCGTTCGGGAACTGATCTATCGACGTCTCAGACCGCATGACATGGCCATTATCGTCGGTGTTGAACATGTAGCATTTGGTGTCGTTGCAGATAAAGTAGAAATCGAGCCACCCCGTTCCCGCCGGCGGCTTCGTTATGTCAGGCGCTGTCGCGAAGAACGGGCGAGCCGGGCTCCATGACATCGGGTCGTCGATATTGGTCGTGGTGGAATAGAACGGGTCGCCGCCCTGAAATATCAGATACCAGAGCTTCTGCGGCGCAAAGTAGAAGACTTCCGGTGCCGCCCGGTACCCAGGGCCTATCGGCGATTTGTCGAGGGGGAATATCGGCGCCTTGGATGCGGACGACCAATCGGCAAAGCTTGTGTAGGCGATGCCCCATCCGTTTGATCCGGCCGTCGTCAGAAAGACGTGGTATTTTCCGTTCGCAAAGACGACGGATGGATCTTTTACCCCGTAAACGGTTTGGGAGGGATCAGGCTGCGGCACGATCAGCGGCGCGCTTGATTTCCAGTGAAAGGCTCCGTCAGACGGCGCCAAGGATGAAGACGACGACGTGGAATCGGCAAATGCCGCTCCACCACATCCGGCGAGCAGGGTCACGACCGCCAGGCTCGTCGAGAAGACTATCCGGGTCTTTGTTCCACGCATGTTTTTTTGAGAGTTCATATTATGAATGTCTTTCTGAGTTGCCGACGGCATAGGGCGGCAGCGATCGCAATTTAAGATCGTCGCTTCCGTGACTGATTTTGTGATTTCCGGATTGACCAGAAAGATCGAAATCGAACACTTTCCAGGTCATTGCCAGAACGCCCGGAGAGGAACCGTCTTAGGTCCAACGCTTGGCGGCATGCGTCAGCATTTACTTGATTTAAAATCCTGGGTCCCGGCATTGTCTATCAGCATATTGGCGAGGACGCGTCGCAGCTCTGTATTTTCTTGTTCGAGTTCGCGGATGCGTCTCATCGCTGGAAGATTATAGTCCGAGAGCATTTTGCCGTCGCTGCGGGCCATCCCAAGACGCGAGAGCTTGTCGGTGAGTACGTACCCCGTCTGGCCCCTCGGTATTTCGATATATTCCCGGCGTTCCAGCACGCGGACCATGCGAAATAGCTCGGTGGGGGATTTGTTCAGTCTCACCGAAATTCTTGCAGGCGTCATCGGTCTGCCGGTGCGGGCCAGCAGTTCAATAATGTCAAGACCCTTATCGAGTGCCGGGGCTCGGTAGTCCGGCGGCGATTTGGCAAGTTCCTCACGGGTTTCGCAAGTCGTGGTGTCCAGTCTCGTCATTTTCATAGTTTCCCTGCGCCCGACAGTCGCGCCCGCACACGGGCGATCACTTGATCGCCTTCGTCCGATGGCTTGTCATGTTTGGACAGGTATCATGCCTGCAAATGTGCTCGCAGCCTAACCATCAGAAAATATTTGCTAATTTAGATCTTCTTCACTAGGATTGTTCGGCCAATCGTTCGCAGTGCTCGGAAATGTAACAATGCCCATGTCCACCTACAGCATCCTGTTTGTCGATGACGACCCGGATGTAAAAAAGACAGCGGAATTTCCGCTGCGGAAGGCCGGATATGAGTTCTATAGCGCTACAAGCCCTGCCGAAGCGATGAGTCATCTTGTTTCGAATTCAATCGACGTCGTCCTTCTCGACCTCAATTTTTCAAAAGGCCTAACTACAGGCGAGGAAGGACTGGAGTGCTTACGCAACATCCTTAGACATGATCCTGGTGCGATCGTCATCGTTGTTACAGGCCATAGCGGACTATCGATTGCCATAGAGGCTTTACGTACCGGCGCCGCCGATTTTATTATGAAGCCCTGGAATAACGAGCGGCTGCTCCATGCGATTGCGAACGCCGTGGCGTCGCGGCGGCATGGTACGCTTGATGCGGACGACCCATCCATGCTGGTGGGCGAAACGGAAGTCATGAAGCGGGTGTTGGCTTCGATCGATCGGTGTGCGCCCTTGAACATTCCGGTCCTGCTGACCGGAGAGGCGGGAACCGGAAAGACATTGGCAGCGAAAATCATTCATCGTCAATCTGGTCGCACCAGCCTGACGGTAGTGGATGCTGGCGCGCTCACTATCTCCGACCTGGATGACAATCCAGATAGAACGCTTTTGCTGGAAAATGTCGATCGGCTCGCTTCGGGGAATATTCCGCACTTGGTCAATTGGATCTATGCGGCACCCAGAAGAAACAGCCGCTTGATCTCAACGACGACAAAACTGAGATCGCAGGTTAGCACGGATCGCGGTCTAACCTATGCTATCAGCAGGTTTGATTTTGCAATGCCTTCACTTCGCGACCGACGGGACGACATAGTCTTGTTAGCTGAACACTTTGTACGTGTCATGTGCCAGCAGCTTAGTATCAGAATAAAGAGTTTGGCATCCGATGCCAAGACGTTATTGTCGGCACAAACCTGGCCGGACAATATTCATGAATTGAGATATGTCATTGAGAATTCTGTCTTAAACACTGAGGGCGACGTCATCTCCAGGGCCGATCTCGATCTGGATAGTCGCTCTGAGCTTGGTTTGTCGGCGGTGAACGTCAGCCTGGCTGCCACAGAAAAGAGTTTGATTGAAGACGCGCTCAAGAGGAATAATTCCAATGTGACTGCGACCGCCAGCGAACTGGGCCTGAATCGGAACGCGCTTTATAGGCGAATGGCGAAATATGGTCTTTAATTCTCGTAGTTTCCATTTGCTGGTGGTCGGGGCGCTGATAGCCATGTCGATCTTTACATACGACTCCGCCATAAAGGGACGTTGGGCTAATCTCGTGCTTGGGGGCTGTCTTTGCGCGGCTCTGCTAACGGCTATGGCGGCGACATATGAAATACGGCATATCGCAGGCACGGAACCATTGAGTCTGGCGAAAACGAGCCCCGAAAACCATTATACCTTGCTCGACCAGTTGCCGATGCCCTTGGTGAGTTCTTCGGACGGAAGGGGCCTGTTGGCTGTAAATCGGGCTGCGCGAGCCCTGTTTGAGACTGACGACGTCATTCGAACCGGCACTGGCGAATTATCCAAGGCGCTAAGCGAGCCGATAACGAGTTCAAGACCGATATTGCACATTCAGGCACGACGATACGCCTTAAGCGTCAGTGAGATTTTTACCGAAGGCACTTCCGTCAAGATGGCTGCACTCACCGATGTCCAGGGAGAGATCAACAAGGCGGAAGCAGCGGCGTTGAAGGATACACTCCACATTCTCAGCCACGAAATTATGAACTCGTTGACACCCGTAGCCGCCCTGGCCGATACGGTTGACGGTTATCTGCGGTCGGACACGAACCCAGCCGCCGGACCGGCGAAGGAGGCCTTGGAGATGCTGGCGCGGCGCGCCAACAATCTGACCCGGTTTATCGAGGCCTATCGTTCCGTGGCCCGCCTTCCGGAGCCGCAACTGCAACCGGTCGATCCGGGCCGACTGATTGTGGACCTGATGTCCGTATTGCGGCATCACCCGATGGCAGCCGACATCGACTTCCAGCTTGAACTTGCCGATAATCTCCCGAAAATTGCCGTCGACGAGTCGCTGGTAGGTCAGGCCATTATCAATATACTGACGAACGCAATTGAAGCGACTGAAGAGATTGCTGCCCCGCGGCACATCGGTCTGACAGTACAGGTTTTGCGCGAGAATCTTGTCGTCAAGATTTCCGATAATGGCGCAGGGGTTCCGGAAAGTATAAAAAAGAGTATGTTTATGGCATTTACGACAACGAAGTCAAAAGGCACAGGTGCTGGCCTGAATCTGGCCCGGCAAATTGCCCTTGCCCACGGGGGAAATCTGGAGCTCGTCGAGACAAGTGGCAGCTGGAAGACAACATTCGCATTCACATTCCCAATTAACCTTTAATACCCAATCGACTCTAAAGTTTGTAGACAGGCGGGTCTGGGACTTCAATGGCGCTGATAAGCCTCCACGACATATATCATACCTATGGGGATACGGATCACTCCGTGTCAGCCGTGCACGGCGTATCGTTGGAGATCGAGGCTGGAGAATTTGTCGCTATAGTCGGGCCGTCCGGCAGCGGCAAGACAACACTGCTGAACATCATCGGCACGTTAATCCGGCCGACGAAAGGACGGTATATTTTTGACGATAAGGATGTGGCGTCTCTGTCCGTTTTTCAACTGGCGCAGATGAGAGCGGCGCAGATCGGATTTGTCTTCCAAAACTTCAACCTTATCGACCATTTGACCGTCTACGATAATATTAAACTTGGATTGCGTTATTGCCGTGATCGCCAGAAGAGCGGCGAACGCGACCGGATTGTAGCGATAATGGACCAGGTCGGCCTCAGTCATCGGGCCAACCATCTTCCCCATCAGCTGTCAGGCGGGCAGCAACAGCGTTGCGCCATTGCGAGGGCCATAGTCGGTGATCCTCAGGTGATTTTGGCCGACGAGCCAACCGGTAGTCTGGATTCCAAAAACGCGGCTCAGGTCGTGAGCATTTTGAAGGAGTTGAATACCAAAGGTACGGCGCTGATTATGGTGACACATTCCATGATTCAGGCGGACCGCGCTTCGCGCGTCCTGGAAATGCACGAAGGAAGGATTCCCATTTCGAGTCGATGGCAATGACGGAAAGTTGGCATTGGAACGTACTTTCGGTCTTGCGAATTATTATTGGGCGATGGGTAATTTATCTCCTGATGATCTGTGGGCTTACACTCGGTTTTTGCACAGCCTTGATCATAGGGCTTTATGTTCGCAATGAGCTTACCTTTGACAGGTTTCTACCCGATGCCGACCGGATCTACCTGATAGCGACAAAATATGGGTCGAGGGGCCAGTCGTTCGTGGAAAGCGATATGACGCCGGCGGCCGTCGCCAGATGGGTTAAAGCCGACCTTCCCAATGCCGAAACGGTGGCGCGGCTCATACCCTCGGAATGGCCTCTTTTAACCCCCCGTAAAAAGACGAGGGGACAATTCTATTGGGCAGATCCGGACATTTTCGAAATACTAAAATTGCCTGTAGCCCGGGGCAATTTGAAGACGGCTCTGACCGAGCCAGGAAGCGTCGTTCTCACCGAAAGGATGGCCATAGCCTATTTTGGTCGTGCCGACGCCATTGGCCAAAAGCTTATGACCTGGAACAATATTGCGCTTCATGTCACCGCAATATTGAAGGATTTCCCGGCAAATACAAATTTGGACCGGGAGATCTTTATTTCCGGTCGCGGCGATTATAGCGAAATATCCGTCCTCGACGCCTCTTCGGGCGCCTTATGGCCAAATACCTATACTTACATCACATTTAAACCAGGCACGGCAGTCGTTAAGACCGAACAGGCGCTCCTGCGGATCAGCCTGAGCCGGTGGCAAGGGGAACTCACTGTACCGATTGGTTTTGAACTTATCAAAATACCTGATCTGCATTTTCATCCGCCTGGTGACAGTCAAATGAAGCCGCGTGGCCACTGGGAGCTGGTCATATCTCTGTGCGCGGTCGCATTTATTGTTATGGCTCATGCGGGGGTCAACCTGGCCGGCCTCATTCTTGCCGAAGCCAACGAACGCGGCGACGAAATGGCGCTTCGGGCTGCTCTTGGAGCAGGTCGCCACGACCTGATCTGGCAGGTCATTAAGGAGGCCCTATACGTAAGTTGCTTCAGCGCCTTGGCAGCCACCGCCCTGGCGGAACAAATCCTGCCAGCCTTAAACAGCGCGTTTGGCCTTGGGCTGGCGCTCTGGAAAGAGCCCTTCGGCTTGCTCGCCGCGATTTTTGGAAGTGCTTGTCTGTTCGGTTTGCTCAGCGGACTGTTTCCGGCACTCATTGTGTCAAGGCCCTTTCGTAATAGTGAGTCAACGTCTAGGTCGAGGGCTAATCTTCACCGGTCTGGGCGTTGGCGAGGCTGGATCGCCGCTCAACTGGCGCTTGTGATTGTGTTGCTGATTGCGGCTGGGACCATGTCCCGGCAATGGACGTATGCCACGGGCACGGCTCTGAATTTTGATGGCGCCAACGTCTTAATAGTCAAGCGTGCCGATTGGCGCTTTTCCCTTAACGTCTCCGCTTTCATGGCGAACTTGCGAACCCTTGAGGGGGTTGAAGCCGCGGCAGAGTCTTTCGGCACGCCGACGGGAGAATTTATTCGACCTGTCTGGGCTAGCGGGCGTGACGGGCGATTGATCGCCTTGTCGCGAAACTCTGTCTCGCCGGATTTCTTTGAAGTCTTTCGCGTGCCGTTTCTGGCCGGAGGCAATCTGACGGGTATCTATGTTCTTCCTGGCGCGCCTAAAGATATTATTCTCAACAGATCTGCCACACG
>CAMLPZ010000020.1 GCA_946482045.1 uncultured Asticcacaulis sp. | reverse complement strand
GAAGTCCATGTCGACGATCGAGGCGCCGGTGGCGACGACGGCGTCGATCATGCCGAACTTCACCATGTCGCGATAGACGTGCATGCAGCCACCGGCCGAGGTCGAACCGGCCAGGATAAGCCACGGTGAGCACGACTTGTCTTCCAGCGCCATGTTGAAGATGTCGGCGGCGCGGGCAGTGTCGCGCGACGAGAACGACATCTTGCGCATCGAATCGATGATCGGACGGGCGTCGTACGAGGTGATGTCAACGTGCTCGACGGTTTCAGCGAGCAGGCTGGCTTTCATATTGGATTGCGGCTTGGTTTCAGCGTTCATCTCTTGATCCTTTGAGAAGAGGAAAAGGTGGACGCCCGTCATTTCCCCTTGACCCCCCAGACGGTGCGATGGGGAGGGTATAGTGTGTCCGGAAGCTATGCCTCCGGAAGCGCGGCCCCTATAGCGGATAGGGGCCGCCTTGGCAAACAAAGCTTTTGTAAAGTCTTGCTTGCCGTAATGCCTATCGAAAAACCGCAGCGCACTTTTTCGGCATGGCTTGGCGCGGTTACGCCTTGGCCTTGACCCGCTTCTTGCCGCGCTTGCCGCCCTTGGGGCGGTTCAGGCGCACGACCTTGTTGTCGTCGGCTTCCATGAGGCCGCGCGGATTGTTGATCGAGCGCGGGCCGAGGCCGAACAGCGAGGCCATCGGCGCGTCGTCCAGAAAGACGGTTTCCGTCTCGCCATAGCCGTTGAAGCGCGTACCCATGGTGACGCCATAGGCGCCGAGCATGCCGATTTCGACGTAATCGCCTTCTTCGACATCGGACGGCAGCCAGAACGGACCGGGCATCGAGTCGATCGAATCGCAGGTCGGACCATAGAAGCGGAATGGCTTCAGCGTCTCCGACTCGGCGTCGTCCTGGCGGTGCAGGCGCACGGGGAAGGGCCACTTGGCGTGGGTGGCGTCGAACAGGTTGCCGTAGGAGCCGTCATTGAGGTAGAGCGCGTCGCCCTTGCGCAGCTCGACCTTGGTCAGGACCGACGTCGATTCCGCTACCAGCGCGCGGCCGGGTTCGGCCCACAGCTGGGTTTCCTCATGCACCTTCATTTCGTCGAAGGCGCGGTTGATGACGTCCATGTATTCCGACAGGGCCGGCGGCACCATGCCCGGATAGACCGATGGGAATCCGCCGCCGACATCGACGACGTCGGCGAAGACGCCGGCGCGGACGAGCGAGCGCGAGGCCGACGCCATGGCCGCGGCATAGGCCGTCGGGCGCATGCATTGAGAACCGACGTGGAAGGACACCCCCATCAGGCCTGACGTCGCCTGGCGCGTCGCCATCAGCAGCGACGGGGCTTCGTGGCTCTGGGCGCCGAACTTGTTGGTGAGCGGCAGGTTTGAGCCTTCGCCCGACGTCGCCAAGCGAACGATCAGATTCAGGTCGCGGGCATTGCCGGTGGCCTGGAGGATCTTGGCCAGCTCTTCATGGGTATCGAGGCTGAAGGTGCGCACGCCGTAATCGAAATAGGCGCTGGCGATCGAGGCCCGGCTCTTGACCGGGTGCATGAAGGCAAGGCGCGCGGACGGCAGGGTCGAACGGACCAGCTGGACTTCGTTGAGCGACGCGACGTCGAAGGAGCGTACACCGGCTGCCCACAGGGTTTCCAGCACCCACGGCGACGGGTTTGCCTTAACGGCATAAAAGACATCGCCTTTGAAATTGGCCTGGAACCATTGCGCCGCAACAGTTACGGGCGCACGACGCACGAGGGCGACGGGACGTTCCGGAGGCTGCTTGCGGACCAGGTCCAGGGCGGAAGTGTATTGATCCACTTCGGTACCCCGATTGATAGTGTTAAACCCAGACCGGCGTTAGCAGCGTTGCGATGAACTCTAGGGGTCCGCCGGAAGAAGGCCACATATAAGAATATTCGCCCTCGTGTAAAGGGCCAATTTGCGACTGTAACTATCGTTGTTCGGAAGTCAGCTTTACCCAGGCGGTAATCTGCTCAATCGCTTGCGGTGACATGGTTTCGTCGATTTCACCGTATTCAGCCGGTGAGCCGGTCTTTGCCGTTTGCAAAAGGTGGTTCAGGCCCGGCAGTTCGCGGATATCGGTGCGGGGATTATTTTTGAGCGCTTCGCGGATAACAGTGAGGTTGTCTCTGGCCGGAACTTGCAGGTCCAGTGAGCCGTTGAGCACCAGAATGGGCGGGCGCAACTTGGCCAATGCAATCGCCGGATCGTAAACCAGGAAGTAACGCATCCACGGCGTCGTGGTCGATCGCGGCAGGCTTTTGGCCTCTCCGGCGTCGATGACTTTGTCCTTCAGACCCTGATCCACAACCGCCTGGACCCGTGTGCGGGCGATGGCGGGATCGGGCGAAGACAGGGCAGCGGCATAAAGCTTTTCATCGAAGGCCTGGCGTTTGGCGATATAGTCCTTCGGCGCACCGTAGGCGGCGGAGACCAATCCCGATTGCAGCAGGAACAGCCTGTCGCCGCGCAGGCCCGGACCGGCAATCATGACGACAAAGGCCGCCTTAGGGTTACGGATTGCCACAGCCGGTGCGGCGACCCCGCCTTCGGAATGGCCGACAATGCCGATCGATCCGGCCTTCACTTCGGCCTGTTGTGACAGCCAGTTCAAAGCCGCTTCGGCGTCATCGGTGAAGTCGGCTGTGGTCGCCATGCCGTAATCGCCGGTTGACTTGCCCGCGCCGCGCTTGTCGTAGCGAACGACAGCCACGCCCTGACGATTAAGGGCGTCGGCCAGCACCTGAAACACCTTGTGAGCCTCGACATCCTCGTCACGGGTATTAGGGCCGGTGCCGGAAACAAGGACGACCGCCGGAAAGGGGCCCTTGCCGTCAGGAACGCTGTAGGTTCCGGCAAGACTGACATTTCCGCTTGACGGAATGATGACCTCGCGCTCCGTATAGGGGCGGGGACCGGCGTTGATGGCCTCTTCCTGGGGCCGTTTGCGCACCTTTGTGGCTAGGTCTTCAGGCTTGGCACGGCATAAGGCCAGAGGAAAGGTTTGCCCGAGTGTCAGTTTGCCCGCCCAGGCCTTTTGGGTTGCGTCCCAGTCCCCGGCATAGCTGAGCTCAAGGCGCGCAATAGCAAAACGCAGATGTTGTCCATCAGAGGTTAGGGTGTCGAGCGGCGTCACATTACCATTGGGGGTGCGTAAAGTCCCCGAATAGGCGCCGGATGAGAGCTTATCGACATGGACGATGACCTTAAAGCCGCTGTCCATAAAGCCGACCCAGTCGCCGGCGGCTTCTTCCGCCCGGGCTACGCCGGGAAGACTGACGGCCAGCAATGCGCATATGAACAGAAAGGCTTTCATCCGGCTATCCTCGTTATCGGAGCGCCAGACAATGGGAAAGACACAGGTGGGGCAAGTTAATTATTGCTCATATTAATTGTCCGACAATAGGGATTGAGGTATTCGGCTATCTGGCCTAATCTCCCGGAAAAACAGGGAGACGAGAGATGCGGACCACACTTACGGCTGTGATGGCGGGATTGATGCTGGCGGGAGCGGCGATGGCGGCCGAGCCGGGCAAGACATGGACAGCCGACAACGGCAACGGCACCTTCACCAATCCGTTGTTTTACGACGAATTTTCCGATCCCGACATCATCCGAGTCGGCGACGACTACTATATGACCGGCACGACCATGCACGCCATGCCGGGCGTGCCGGTCCTGCATTCGAAGGACCTGGTCAACTGGACCTTCCTGAGCTACGCGCTCGACAAGCTGGACCTGGGCCCGCAGTTTCGGCTGGAAGACGGCAAGTCGATCTACGGCCAGGGCATATGGGCGCCGTGCTTGCGCTATCACAACGGCACCTTCTACATCTTCAGCAATGTCAACGGCCAGAAGACGCAGCTGTTTACCGCCAAGGACCCGAAAGGGCCGTGGACGCGGCAAGAAATGAAGCAGTCCTTCCACGACCTGTCGGTGCTGTTCGACGACGACGGCAAGGCCTACGCCATCTGGGGCTATCAGGGTATCCGGATGGTGCAACTAACAGACGACCTGCTGGACGCGGTGCCCGGCACCGAGCGCGAGATTATCCCGGCCGGCGCCGGCATGGGTGAGGGTGTCCATTTCTACAAGTTTAATGGCAAGTATTTCATCACCTCGGCCTGGTACGAAGGGCGGATGCGCATGCCCGCGGCGCGCGCCGACAACATCAATGGACCTTATGAGGTCAACAAAGCCATCAGCATCGACGAGGATTTCGGGCTGATGCAAGGCTATCGCCTGGCCGACATCTGGGGCCGCAGTGATACGGGTCCATTTAAACTTAACCCACCCAATCCGGCGCCCGATGGACGCATGTCGCTGCACCAGGGCGGCATCGTCCAGGGCGAAAACGGCGAATGGTGGGGCTTTTCGATGATGGACTACAACTCCGTTGGGCGTCTGACGGGTCTGTCGCCGATCACCTGGCAGGACGGCTGGCCTTATTTCGGCTTGCCCGGCAATCTGGGGCGGACCCCGCGCACCTGGGTCAAGCCGGCATCGAAAACACCGCAGGCGCCGCACGCGCCCTATGAACGCAGCGACGACTTTTCAGGCAGCAGCCTGAAGGCGGTATGGCAATGGAACCATGTGCCGGTCGACGGCCAGTGGTCGCTGTCGGCGCGGCCGGGCTATCTGCGGCTGAACACCTTGCCATCAGATAGCTTCTGGCAGGCGCGCAACACCCTGACACAGCGCGCCATCGGGCCGCAGTCGCAACCGACTGTGGTGCTCGATGCATCCGGCCTCAAAGATGGCGACGTCGCAGGCCTGGCGCTTTTGAACCGACCCTACACCTGGATCGGCGTCGAGAAGACGGCCAAAGGACTGGCCATCACCCAGTTCGACCAACCTAGCGGCACGACCGTCAGTGTACCCGTGAAAGCCAAACGCGTCTGGCTGCGTGCCGACGCTGATTTCCTGACCGAAAAGGCGCGACTGTCGTGGTCGGCCGACGGCAAGACCTTCACGCCAATGGGGCCGGAGTTCACCATGGCCTTCCAGCTCAAGACCTTCCAGGGCGTGCGCTACAGCCTCTTTGCCTACAACACTTTGGGCGCAGCCGGGGGTTACGCCGATTTCGACGCCGTTACGGTCCATGAACCGCATCCGAACGGACTGATGCGGCCCATCCCGGTGGGCAAGACGATTACCCTGACCTCCTACGGCGCCCAAACCGGTTTGTCGGCGCTTGGCGACAAGGGCGTGCCGGGCCGCTTTGCGATCGAGGATATGGGATTAGGCCGGGTGGCGCTGAAAGCCGGGGACAAGTACATTACGGTCGGAGCGGATGCCAGTGTCAGCCTGTCCGCCGGTAAGCCCGGCGCGGCCCAGAGCTTCCAGTGGATCGAGACGCCCTACGGCGAACTGGTGCTCATGTCGCTTGTGACCAATCGCTTTCTGCGCATTGATCCGGCCACAGGCGCAGTAAAAGCTGACAGCCCGGGACCGCAGTCCGATGGCAAGGACGGTGTCCGGTTTGTCTGGAAGTAGGTGCGCACGAAAGGCCCTGTAAGACCGCAATCGTCGATGGGTTTTCGACACATCCTGTTGCGAAGCCGGATACCTTGGGTTATCGAGACGATAACGCGTTTTAGGCGTGTGACGCAGATTCAGGAAAGCGGTCATGGTGCAGTTGGTCACGGTTTTTGGCGGTTCGGGCTTTGTCGGCAAACAGGTCGTGCGGGCGCTTGCCAAGCAGGGTTGGCGGATTCGCGTGGCTGTGCGCCGCGCCGTGGAGGCCTATGATCTTAAGCCGGCGGGCGATGTCGGCCAGATTCAGGTCATGCGCTGCGACATCCGCAAGGAATCGGATATTGCCAGGGCGCTGGAAGGCGCCGATGCCTGCGTCAACCTGGTCGGCGTCATGTACCAGAAGGGTGGTCAGAGCTTTGACGCCATTCACCGCCACGCCGCCAGCAATATCGCCTCGGCCTGCGCGGCGCGCGGCATTCGCAACCTTGTGCAAATGTCGGCGCTGGGGGCCAAGCCTGACTCGTCGTCGAGCTATTATGCCAGCAAGGGGCGTGGCGAAGAGGCCGTGCGCCGTCACGTCCCTACGGCTGTGGTGCTTCGTCCGTCGGTGATCTTCGGCAATGGCGATAGCTTCTTCACCATGCTGGCGCATCAGGTGAAAATGTTCCCAGTCTTGCCGGCGATCGATGGCGCCAACACGAAATTCCAACCCGTCTACGTCGCTGATGTCGCGGCCGCTGTCGCGCGTACGCTCGGCAACGAAAAGGCCTACGGCCAGACCTATGAGCTGGGCGGCCCCGAAGTCTTCGCCTTCAAGGACCTGCTGCGCTATGTCGGCAATGAGGTGATGAACCCGCGCCCGCTGGTCTATCTTCCGGGCTTCGTCGCCAGCCTGATCGGCGTCGGTGGCGATATCCTTGGTGCGATCACGCCGCTCACGCCATTCCTGACCTCGGACCAGGTGCTGATGCTGCAGGCCGATAACACGGTGTCCAAGGGTGCCAAGGGCTTCCGCGATCTCGACATCGCGCCGACCGCGGTGGAATCGATCGTGCCGACCTATCTGTGGCGTTTCCGCAAGAACGGCCAGTTCGCCGTTCCGGCTTAAGTGTCGGGTGCGCGGGGCCAAAGAACGTTTTTGGGACCCCGCACCTTCTGATGTCTAAAGAAAAAGCCCGGCCTAAAGGCTGGGCTTTTTCTTTAGACATTGGAAAGCCCTGGGGCCTCAGGCCCCAGACCCCGTAAGCTTAAAACCCGAGCTGCAACAGCACCAGGCCGATCACGCCGACCGCCACGCGCCACACCGCAAAGATGCCATAACCGTGCTTCGAGACAAAATCGAGCAGCGCCTTGACGACCAGCAAGGCCGTCACGAACGCGGCGATGAAGCCGACGGCCACCAGGCCAATATCGGTGAAATCCATCTGCTTGTAGGTTTTGAAGACGTCATAGGCAAAGGCGCCGGCCATGGTCGGCATGGCCAGGAAGAACGAAAACTCCGCGGCCGCCTTCTTGTCGACCTTGCAGAGCATGGCGCCGATCAGGGTCGAGCCCGAGCGCGACATCCCGGGGATCATGGCCAGGCACTGGAACAGGCCGATGGTCAGGGCCGTCTTCCAGTCGAGGCGCATCGCGTCGTCCTTGGTCGGCGTCGGCGCGTACTTGTCGACCGCCCACAACAGGATGCCGCCGACGATCAGGCTAATACAGATGACCTGCGGCGTTTCGAACAGCACGCCCTTGATGAAGTCGTGCAGCAGCACACCCAGAACCATGGCCGGCAGAAAGGCGACGAGAACCGAAATCACGAAGCCCCGGGATTTCGGTTCGGCCGGCAGGGTGATGACGACGTTCCAGAGGCGGTTAAAATAAAGGCTCAGCAGGGCCAGGACGGCGCCCAACTGGATCAGGACTTCGAAGGTCTTGCCCGTCGTTCCGAATTTGAGGAAGTGGGTGAGCAGGAGCAGGTGGCCCGTCGAGGACACCGGCAGGAACTCGGTCATGCCTTCGACGAAGCCTAAAAACGCCGCAATCAGATAGTCCATGCCGACCCCTTCAATTATACACTCAGGGTCTTAGCGCAGAACCGGCCCGATGTTAATTAGCAACTGCAATATTTTCGTCGAACTCGGGATCGGGCAGGGCGGGGGCGACACCGATATAGCGCAGGCGGGCCTTGGGCGCGGCGCCGGTGTGAACCTGCTCGATGGCGTGGGCCAGCCAGCCGGCGCTGCGGCCAAGGCCATAAAGTGTCACGGGGGCCTCGCGCGGCAGGTCGAGGTGGCGGCCAATTAGGGCGAGCGCAAGCGACATACCAACCGGTTGACCCGTCATGTCCTCGCCGACCTTCAGTATGGTTTTCAGGTCTTCGCCCATGTGCGGTGCAGCATCGATCAGATTGCGCGCGCGTAAATATTCCGATGGCGCCGGGTCCTTTTCAAAGCCCGGCAGCTCAAGGCCCTGGTTGAGCAAAGTGCGGGCGACCAGTTGCGGATTGCCTGAGCGGCGGACCTGGGTGACATACAGTTCGGCGCGCGAGATGCGGGCGCCGAGACGTGGACCCATGACGGTCGCGAAGCCAGCCATGAGCGGCACGGCCAGCGGCCCCATCGAAGCGGCGGCGCTGCGCACGGCCAGGGTCGATTCGTCAAGACCTACATCGGCCGACAGGACCAGGGCACGGCGCAGCAGGTCGACGTCGCGGTTTTCATAGACCTTCCACACGCGCGCCAGGCGCTGATGGAAAAACAGGCGCGGTCCGCCATTGGTGACCGAGTCGACCATTTCATTGATCAGGCTGGCGGCTTCAAGATTCAGGTCGCGGTCCGGATTGATGTCCGGCTGGGCGTCCTCCTCGATGCGGCGGCTCAGGACCGAAAAGACGCGCAGGCGCGGTCCACCTGGGAAGTTGACGTCCGGACGCGGTTTCAGGGGGCCGAACGGGTTGTGGCTGGCGCTTTGCCACAGCAGGGCGGCGACGGCTTCGAAATTCTCACTGTCGGCCAAGGCGACGCAGTCGCGGCCGCGGTAATAGTGACGCCCGTTGAGGGTCAGCGATATCTCGGTGTCGATCGCCGCTTCGCCACGTGTAATGGTCCCGCCACTGAGCGCTGGCACCGCCGGTAGCATGGGTTGGCCGGCACGCTGCCCCGGCATGCGGCCGGGGGCGCGGCGCGACAGCCGCTCGACATCGTCCAGCGCGTAAAGGCTCTTGCGCGGATGGCTGGGGTCGCTCTTGGCGGCGATGCGCTGACGGCTCACATAGGCATAGAGCGTCTGCGGCTTGACTTCGAGACGTTGGAGCGCCTCCGTGCGGCTGATCCAGATACGAGACATGGGCACACCTTCGATGTTCACCATGACAAGACTCCGCGAATACGGCGGTTTATTGTCAAGATTGATTCTGCGTTGCACCCTATGCCGATTTGACCAGGTTTGACACGCGCTATTTACCTTTTATTAACAGTTTCGACGGCGCCTCATTTTGCAGTGCAAACTGAAGCTGTTTGCCTGCTGGAAAAGCCATGTTACACAAGGACATGAACGCACCACGGAGCCAACATTCACGGACAATTTCGCCGGTCATGCTGGCGTCGATCCTCTCCGTGGGCGTCGCAAGTGTCCTGACGGTTGCGAAGACTGGTGTGCTTTATCTGTCCGGATCGCCGTCGATCCTGGCGTCGCTGACCGATTCAGGCCTTGACCTGCTGGCCTCGGTCGCGACCCTGTTCGCCGTCCGCTATGCCCGTACGCCGCCGGACAAGGAGCATCCCTTCGGCCACGGCAAGGCCGAAGCCTTCAGCGCCCTTTTCCAGGCGGCGCTGGTCTTTGCTTCGGCGGCCATCATCCTGCAGGAATGCGTCCGCGACTTCGCCAACCCGCACCCGGCACGCGCATCGGGCCTGTCCTTGGGCGTACTCGTGCTGTCGATCCTTCTTACGGCCATCCTGGTCTGGTTCCAGAACCGGGCCCTGCGTGCCGAAGCTTCCGTGGCGGTGCACGGTGACCGGATGCACTACGTGACTGATTTCGTATCCAATATCGTTGCGATCATCGGTGTCGGCCTGGCGGCGCTGGGCCTATATGTGTTCGACGCCATTGCCGGCGTATTGATGGCCGCGTGGTTCGTCTGGGGCGCCGTCGGCGTCCTGCGTGAGGCGTCAGGTCATCTTATGGATAAGGCTCTTGACGACAAGGACGTTGAGGCGATCCGCAGGTTGACGCTTGAAGATCCGCAGGTTCTTGGTGTCCACGACCTGCGTACCCGCCAGGCTGGGCCGTACGTCCTCATCCAGATGCATGTCGAGCTTGATCCGACACTCACGCTCGACGCTGCCCACAGGATCATCATCGCGGCGGAAAACAGGCTCATTGAGGTCTACCCGAATGCCGATATAATCATCCATCCTGATCCGAGGGGACTTGCCGAACCGCACGTGAGCGTGTTTCAGGATA
Organism: uncultured Asticcacaulis sp.; assembly: GCA_946482045.1. The sequence continues at coordinate 17,634 of CAMLPZ010000020.1, read as the reverse complement.
GTCCGCCTTCGGAACAGGCGCAGGGATAACACCAAAGGGACCTTGGATGACCGCCTATTCGCGCCAGCTCTACCATTTCGCCTTCGATCCCCATTCCCGCGCCGTCCGACTGGCGCTTGGCGAAAAGAAGCTGGCGTTCGAGGAAACCAATGTCCGTTACTGGGAGCCGGATGACACCATCCTGCGTCTCAACCCGTCGGGCCTCCTGCCGATTCTGGTTGAAACGCCCGAGCCGGGCTCGATCGGTCAGACGCATAAGGTGTGCGAAGACCGCGCCATCCTCGAGCACCTCGAAGAATGCTACAAGGAGCCGGCGCTGTGGCCGTCCAATGTCAACGAACGCGCCGAGGCGCGCCGGCTGGTCGGTTGGTTTGACCGCAAGTTCGATTACGAGGTCAATGCGCTGCTGCTGCACGAAAAGATGGAGAAGCGGCTGATGGGGCGCGGCGCTCCGGATATCGCTTCGATGCGCGCTGGCCGCGAAGCGCTGAAGGACCATTTGCGTTATTTCGAAAGCCTGCTCCAGGTGCGTAACTGGCTGGCGGGGCATTCATTGTCCTATGCCGACTTCGCCGCGGCGGGTCAGCTAAGCGTGCTCGACTATCTCGATGAGATCAACTGGTCGCGTTACCCGGCGCTCAAGACGTGGTACATGGTCATCAAGTCGCGGCCCTGCTTCCGGCCGCTGCTGAATGACAAGATGCCGGGTGTGCCGGCCTCGGCGCATTACCGGGAGCTGGATTTTTAGAATGACGCAGGCCCGGACATGACGGACTCGCCCTCCCCAGCCTCGCCGGCAGGCAATATGGGGAGGGGGGACCGCCGTCAGGCGGTGGGCGGGGCTTCCGCTGGTCAGGCCCCCTCCACCACTTCGTGGTCCCCCTCCCCCGCTACCGCAGGGGAGGAGAGGAGTCTGGCTGATGCTATTCGCCATGAGGCCTCGGCGCTCGGCTTTTCGGCTGCGCGCTTTGCTGCCTTGCCTGAGGTATGGGACGCGGCCGACCGGCTGACCGCATTTATAGAAGCGGGTTTCCACGGCGAGATGCAATGGATGGAGGAGACGCATGAGCGCCGCCGTCATCCGCGCAATATGTGGAGCGATGCCAAAGGCGCGCTGGTCCTGGCCTATAACTATGGCCCCGACAGCGACCCGCGTGAAGGGCTGGCGCGGCCTGAGACCGCGAACCTGAGCGTCTATGCGCGCGGTGACGATTACCACGAGCTGATCAAGAAGAAGCTGAAAGCCCTGGCGACTTGGATCGTGGCGCAGACGGGCTGCGAGCTGAAGGTCTTTGTTGATACGGCGCCCTTGATGGAAAAACCACTAGCGCAATTGGCAGGCTTGGGCTGGCAGGGCAAGCATACCAACCTGGTGTCGCGCGAGCTGGGCTCGTGGTTCTTTTTAGGGGTTATCCTGTTTGACCGGGTACTTGGCGACGACGGCGCTGAGCGAGATCACTGCGGGTCGTGTCAGGCGTGTCTCAATGCGTGTCCGACCGACGCCTTTGTCGGGCCCTATCAGCTCGATGCGCGCAAGTGCCTGTCCTATCTGACGATCGAACTGCGTGGGCCGTGGCCCGAGCCGTTCCGGCATCAGATGGGCAATCGCATCTATGGCTGCGATGACTGTCTGGCGGCCTGTCCGTGGAACAAATTTGCCAGTGCCGCGCAGGATCTGAAGCTTCAGGCCCGTGAGGGGTTTACCGACCTCAAACTGACGGAACTGACCCGGCTAAGTGATGCTGAGTTTCGCGCGCTGTTCAGCAAATCGGCGATCAAGCGGATCGGTCGGGAATCCTTCCTGAGGAATGTGAATTACGCGCTTGGTAATGCCGGTAAAACTTCGCAAGATCCGGAAATCGAAGTGGCTCTACTGCGAGGTTTGGCCGATGAAAGTGCTGTGGTGCGCGGGTCTGCGGTGTGGGGACTGAAGCAGGTGTTGCCACGTGAGAAATTTGTAGAGCTGCGCGCCAGACACATCGGCCATGAGACTGATGATGTTGTTAATGCGGAATGGGCCGGCAACTGTGCTCGCTGAACTGTCCGTTTGCCCCTCACCCCAGCCCTCTCCCCGCAAGCGGGGAGAGGGGGTTAAAGATTGGGCGAGTGCGCTTTTAAATTCCCTCTCCCCGCTTGCGGGGAGAGGGCTAGGGTGAGGGGCATGCCGTCAGAGAAACAGATACCACGCTTCAGCCTGATCATCCTGAGCTACAACAGCAGTGCCTATATCGAACGCTGTCTGGATGCTGCGACCAAATTGGGCGCCGACGAGGTCATTCTTGCCGACAACGGCTCGAATGATATGGACCTCGACGCGTTGCGGACGAGATACCCAACGGTCAAGATCATCGACAACGGCGGCAATCTCGGCTTTGCCGAAGGCAATAACCGCGCCGCGGCTCAGGCAACCGGCGACTGGCTGGGTTTTATCAATCCCGATGCCTTTGCCGAGCCCGGCTGGCTTGAGGCCATGCGTGTGGCGATCCAGAACCACCCCGACACCGCTATGTTCACGGCTTTACAGATAGAGGACAATAACCCGTCGCGGCTCGATGGGCTTGGCGATAGCCTGACCTTTTTCGGCTTTCCCTATCGTTCAGGTTTTGGCCAGACCCTGCCGGCGCAGGTGGACGCGCGCGAGACCTTTTCCCCGTGCGGCGCGGCCTTTGTCATCCGCGCCGATCTTTACCGAGAACTTGGCGGCTTTGACGAGCGCTTCTTCTGTTATTGCGAAGACGCCGACCTCGGTTTTCGCGCCCGGCTGCTTGGGCACGCCTGCCGCCTGGTGCCCGAAGCGCGCATTCGCCACATCGGATCGGCGGCCTCAGGCGTGCGTTCCGACTTCGCGCTCTATCATGGCTATCGTAATCGTATCTGGCTCTATGCCAAGAACATGCCACTCGGCCTGCTCATCCTGACCCTGCCGGTTCATGCCGTGGTCACATGCCTGGGGGCTGTCAAGGACACGCTGAAAGGCAAGGGTGGCCTGGTGTGGAAGGCCATAAATGACGCCTTTGCCGGCATGGGACCAATTCTTCGCGACCGCAAAAAAATTCAGACGTCGCGGCGAATCGGCGCTTTACGGCTGGCGAAAGTTTTGACATGGAACCCGATGACGATTGCCCGGCGTGGCTAGTGATCGGGCGTTTTGAAAATTATTAGGAGCTGCCATGACCAGCACTGCCCTCGACGCCCTCAAGACCCAGGCCTTTGTCGATAACAACGCCCGCATCGTCGATCAGTTCCGCACCGACCCGGACCGCCTGTCGCGCATGAGCCTCGACATCTGCGGCCTCTATATCGACGTCTCCAAGCAGAGCTGGTCGAAGTCGGGTTTTGACCGCGCCATCGAGCTGTTCGAAAAGGCGGGCCTGGTTGAGGCCCGCGAGAAGATGTGGACCGGCAAGGCCATCAACGTCTCCGAAAACCGCGCCGTGCTGCACGTCGCCCTGCGCGACAATGACGCCGAAAACAAGCGCCTGCGCGGCGACGAGATCGCCCACGACGTCAAGTCGGCGCGCGACGCCATGCGCGACTATGCCGGCGCTATCCGTTCGGGCACGATCACAGGCAGCACAGGCAAGCCTTTCAAGACCATCATTCACATCGGCATCGGCGGTTCCGACCTCGGCCCACGCCTCGTCTTCCAGGGCTTGATGCCGCTGAATCCGCAGATCGACATCCGTTTCGTCGCCAATGTCGACGGCTCGGAACTGGCTCTGGCCCTGGCCGGCCTCGACCCGACCGAGACCCTGGTAATCGCAGTTTCCAAGACCTTCACGACGCAGGAAACGCTCGCCAACTTCCTCGCTGCCCGCGAATGGCTGGTGAAGGGCCTTGGCGAAGAGGGCGCAAAAAAGCACCTGGCCGCGGTTTCGGCCGCACCCGACAAGACCGGCGCCTACGGCATCGCGCCCGACCGCGTCTTCGGTTTCAAGGACTGGGTCGGCGGCCGCTATTCGCTGTGGTCGGCCGTCTCGCTGTCGGTCATCATCGCGCTGGGCTATGATGTCTATGAGCGCCTGCTGGCGGGCGCGCGCCAGATGGACCAGCACTTCCTGACCGCGCCGTTTGCAAAAAACGCACCTATTCTTTTGGCGGCCGCGCAGGTTTATAACCGCATCGGCCTCGACCGCCCCAGCCGTGCGGTCATCCCCTACGTCCACCGTCTGCGCCGCCTGGCGGCCTTCCTGCAGCAGCTGGAGATGGAATCGAACGGCAAGCGCACCTCGCCGTACGGCGACCTGCTCGACATGAAGACCTGCCCGGTCGTTTTCGGTGACGAAGGCACCAATGCCCAGCACGCCTTCTTCCAGATGCTGCACCAGTCCGAGGACGTCGTGCCGCTGGAATTCATCGCCGTCCAGTCGAACCCGGAAGCCTCCGACGACATGCAGAAGAAGCTGCTGTCGAACGTCATCGCCCAGGGCGAGGCCTTCATGGTCGGCAAGTCGATGGAAACCTCGGAAGCCGAATGCCGTTCCCTGGGCTTTGACGACGCCAAGACCGCCCAGATCGCGCCGCAGAAGGTCTGCCCCGGCAACAAGCCGTCGACCCTGGTCCTGCTCGACGCCCTGACCCCCGAAACGCTCGGCGCCTTGCTGGCGCTCTATGAGCACAAGACCTTCGCGGAAGGCATCGTCATGGGCCTGAACAGCTTCGACCAGTGGGGCGTGGAGTTGGGCAAGACCCTGGCCAACGCCGTTCTGAAGGACTTCGCCGCCGCTGAGCCCGCCGAGCACGATCCGTCGACCGCCGCCCTGATCAAGCGCGTGAAGGGCTGAACATTATCTAAAGTTCACTTGTAAGGCGTCTCGATCTCTCGCTACTGTTGCACCGAGAGGGAGAGACGCCATGGCAATGACGCGCCGCACGACCGCCGGGGGTCTGATCCTGGCCGCCAGCCTGTTTGGTTTTCCGCTAAGGGCCGCCGAGCCACCGTCACCGGACGCCATAGGCACCTGGTCGGGACGGCTGAATATCGGCGCTGTGTCGCTGCGTCTGCGGCTGATCATTACCGATGCCAAAACCGCTCGGGTTATCAGCCTCGATCAGGGCAATGCCGAGATTCCGGCCACCAAGGTCGAGATCAGCGGCACGGCAATCGTGCTGGAATTCAAATCGATCGGCGGCAAGTTCGAAGGCAAGCTTAAGGACCGGGACACAATTGAAGGCGTGTTCACGCAAGGTGCGCCGGTCCCGATCACCATGAAGCGCGGGGAAGACACGGGCGATGCGCCCCCGGCGGAGCCCCTGACCCAGGCGATCCTCAACAATGCCCGTCGCAATGCGCGTGCACCTGCCATGATCGCCGGCTGGCAAATGCGCGGTGGGGCGCAAGTCATCCTGTGCGACGGCGAACGCTCGGCCGAATCCACTATCCCGGTGACGGCTGGCGATCGCTGGCACTGGGGCTCGATCACCAAGTCGATGACCGCGACCGTGGCAGCTCGCCTGGTCGAAGACGGCAAGATCACATGGACGAGCACGGTCGGCGAGGCGCTGGGGACCAAGGGCAAGATTCGTGACGAATACAAATCAGTTACCCTGCTGCACCTGCTAAGCCATCGCGGCGGCCTTCAACCGAATCTCGATATAGCGGCCATGCTGCTTTATACCCGCGATCCCCTTCCCGACGCGCGCGCGGAACGTCTGCGTTATGCCTTGGCGGCGCTCGACCAGAAGCCGGCCGCGCCGATGGGCGAACAGATGATTTACAGCAACAACGGCTTCATCGTTGCTGGCGCCATGCTGGAAACCGTCACCGGCAAGCCGTGGGAAACGCTGATCCAGGCAGAACTGTTTGGGCCTCTGGGTCTGAAAACGGCCGGTTTCGGGGCGCCGGGAACCAAGGGTCAGATCGATCAGCCGCTGGGTCACAGCCTGCAAGGCGAGCGGCGCGTGCCTGCCAAGGTCGGACCGGGTGCGTTGAACGACAATCCGACGGCGCTTGGGCCTGCCGGGCGCGTGCATATGTCGGTCGGCGACATGCTGACCTATCTGGCATCGCATCGCGATCAGCCGGAAACCTTCCTGAAGGCCGAAAGCTGGGCGAAGCTGCACACACCGCCGTTCGGTGGCGACTATGCGCTGGGTTGGATCGCTAAGAGCGACGGTACACTGTGGCACAATGGATCAAACACCGCATGGTACGGCGAAGCGCTGTTCAACTCGAAGACGGGGATTGTGGCCGCAGCCTGTGCCAACGATGCGGCGCCACCGACGCAATTGGCTGTTGCCAAGGTTATTGCCGGCGCTGCGGCGGCAGGGCTGAAGTAACCTGCATTGACCGGGCGCGCTATCCGCCGTTTAATACCAAAAAGACAGGCGAGTAACGTGTCCGGACATCCTGCAAAACCTACGGTCGGCGGCGGTGCCAAGAAAGTGCTTTATGCTCTTCAAACCGCGACGCGCATCGGACTCGACAACACCGCCAAGGCGTTGACGGCGAAAAACACCTGTAAGGCGTGCGGGCTTGGCATGGGCGGTCAAAAGGGGGGAATGACCAACGAATCCGGCGATTTCCCGTCGGTGTGCAACAAGTCGATCCAGGCGCAGTCGACCGATATCCAGCCGGGCATTCCGCTTGAAGTTCTGACCCATCCGCTGACCGACCTTCAGGAACTGGATGGTCACGAGCTGGAACATCTCGGACGCCTTGCCTTTCCCATCTATAAGTCTGCGGGCGCCGACCGGTTCGAAGCCATCGATTGGGACGCCGCGCTCGATCTGGCGGCGGCACGGTTCAAGGCGACGCCGCCGGATCGCAGCTTTTTCTATTCGTCCGGCCGGTCGTCGAACGAGGCGGGCTTCGTGCTGCAATTGCTGGCGCGCGTTTACGGCACCAACAATGTCAATAACTGCTCCTATTACTGCCACCAGGCGACGGGGGTGGGCCTCGGCACCACCATTGGCACGGGCACCTCGACGGTCGAGCTGGAAGATCTCGACCGCTGCGACTTCGTGATGGTGATCGGTGCCAATCCGTCGTCCAACCATCCACGCTTTATCCATAAGCTGAAGGGCGTGCGCGACCGGGGCGGCGAGGTCGTCATTCTCAACCCGGCCAAGGAGCCGGGGCTAATCCGCTTCGCCATCCCGAAAAGCCCGAAATCGATGTTGAAGGGCGGCGATTATATCGCTTCGGACTACCTGCAACCACGTATCGGCTCCGACCTGGCGCTGCTGAAAGGACTGGCCAAGGCCGTGCTGGAAGCCGGCGCCCAGGATGACGGCTTTATCGCCGCGCATACGTTGGAATTTGAAGCCTTCCGCGACGATATCGCAGCATTGCCGTGGCAGGAAATCGAGGCGCGAACAGGGTTGATGCAGGCCGATATCGCTCGCGTGGCGACACTTTACGCTGGGGCCAAGAAGGCTGTCATCGCCTGGGGGATGGGCATTACCCATCACCTGAACGGCAGCGACAATGTCGAATATATCGCCAACCTGGCTCTGGTGCGCGGTCAGATCGGCCGGCCGGGCGCCGGGCTTTTGCCCTTGCGCGGACATTCCAACGTCCAGGGTATCGGCACAATCGGGGTCAAGCCGGTGCTGGCCGCTGAAGTGCTGAAGCGCATGGAGGAGGCGTTTTCTATCACCCTGCCCAAGGGCGGCGGCATGGACACCATGTCGTGCATGCAGGCGGCGCACGACGGCCGGATCGACGCGGCGATGATGATGGGAGGCAATCTTTACGAGGCCAATCCTGACAGCCGGTTCGCCGGTGAAGCCTTCGCACGCATTGGCTTCAAGCTCTATCTCACGACGACGCTCAATCGCGGCCACGTCAACAGCCTGGGCGATGGCGAGGTGCTGATCCTGCCGGTGACGGCGCGCGATGAGGAATGGCAGCCGACGACGCAGGAATCGATGTTCAACTTCGTCCGCCTGTCGGATGGCGGCATCCGCCGGCTGGGCACGGTGCGGCCGGAAAGCGATATCCTGTGCGACCTGGCGACGCGGATGCTCGACACGCCGATCGACTTCCAGGCCTTCAAACAGCATCGTACCATCCGTGAAGCGATTGCCCGGATCGTGCCCGGCATGGAAGACCTGGCCGATATTGACGTGGCGCGAAAGGAGTTTCACGTGCGCGGCCGCCTGCTTCACACTCCGGATTTCCATACACCGTCGGGCAAGGCGCACTTTGTTGTCCGGCCGCTACCGCCGCGCGCCGATGCGGAACTTATCCTCACCACGATCCGTTCGGAAGGCCAGTTCAACACCATCATCTATGAGCGCACGGACAGCTATCGCGGCAGGATCGGCCGCTGGAGCATCATGATGAACGCCGAGGACATGCTGGTGCGCGGGATTAGCGATGGCGACGTGGTGACGGTCGAATCCGATCATGGCGTGATGGAATATGTGAAGGTACACGCCTTCGACGTGGCGCGCGGCGGTGTTCTGGCCTACTTCCCGGAAGCCAATGTGCTCACCGGCACCAGCGTCGATCCGCGCAGCAAAACACCGGCTTTCAAGGCAACGCCGGTGCGGATAAGGGCTTAAAGTTTGTCGCTTGGCTGAGGCGCTTCACGACCTGCCCGATCAAGAAACGATAGCATTTCGGCAGGAACGGCAGTTCCGGCCTTCGCTTGCAGAAAAGCTGACGCCGTTTCTACTGCACCAATTTTCTCTGCAACCGCGACGGCGATCCACTGGTTCAGCGAAACCCCGTCATCCTTAGCGAGGCGCTGGGCTGCCGCCTTGACCGATTGCGGCAATTTCAGCGGATAGGAAGATTTCGTCATGTCCGCAACTCCTTGAGCAAGTCACCCGGCGTCAGCACGCGAAGACCAAATCTGTTCGCAACGCCTATGAAGTCTTTGATATTGTGCGTGACGAGCACTGTTGCCCGTCCATTAATCGCTGCTTCGAGGACCATTTCATCATTCGGATCGCTCAGTTGCGGCCGCCAGAGGAAATTGACATCCACGCCTTCGCATGCGCTGGCAAAGGCCGCGAGGAAAGCATCCACTTCAGCCGACGTGAAACCGTGTACAAGCCGGTGTTCAGGACGCTTCAGGACAGCTTCATATTCAAGGAACAAAGCTGTCGTTGCCAAGGGGCGCAGTCTGCCCGTCGCGACTTCCCGCAATAAGGCATTACTCGCGCCATCCCGACTTCTCAGGGCGGCAACGACTACAGACGTGTCCATAACGACGCGAAGCATATCCTATAAGATATCATATCTTATAGGATATGTCATCTTATTTGCCCTGGACGCCTAAGAGCTGGATGCGGAAAATCAGCGTCGAGTTCGGCGGTATATCGCCGGCATCGCGTTCGCCATAGGCCTGGCTGGGCGGGGTATACATGATGATCTCGTCGCCTGTCTTGAGCAGCGGGATAACCTCCTGCCACGCAGGGACCAGACGGCCGAGCGGGAAGGTCGCCGGCTCGTTGCGGGCATAGGACGAGTCGAAGACATTGCCGTTCAAAAGCTTGCCTTCGTAGTTGATCGTCACCGTGTCGCTGACCGTGGGCTGTGGGCCAGGTGTCGAGGCGCGCGACACGACCTTGTACATCACGCCGGAGGGCAGGACGATCATGCCGGGTTCCTTGGCGCGTTCGGCCAGGAACTTTTCACCTTCGGCCAGGTTGGCGGCGGCGATCGATGACTGGGAGGCTTCGCGCGCGGCCATTTCCTGCTCGATCTTGTCCATCGACTCGCCGCAGCCGGTGAGGGCGAGCATCGCGGCGGCGGATACGAAGAAACGTTTGGAAGCCATGTTACTGTTGACCGATGCTGAAGAGACGGACGCGGAAGATCAGCGTCGAGTTGGGCGGAATGTCCGGGCTGAGGTCGCGTTCGCCATAGGCTTCGGACGGCGGCGTGTAGAGAATGATCTCGTCGCCGACGTGCATTTGCGGGATGGCCTGCTGCCAGGCCGGGACCAGACGGCCAAGCGGGAAGGTGGCCGGCTCGTTGCGGGCATAGGACGAGTCGAAGACGCTGCCGTTGATCAGCTTGCCTTCGTAATGAAGGGTCACAACGTCCCGAACGGTCGGTTGGGCGCCTGGGGTCTTGGACCGCGAAATGACGCGATACATGACGCCCGACGGCAGCTTGACGACGCCCGGCTGCTTCTCGACCTTGGCCAGGAAATCCTGGCCGGTTTTCAGATTGTCTTCGGCCGTTTGGGCCATGGCGGCGGGCGCGGCAAGGGCCAAAGACAAACTCAATACTTTAATCCATGCGGACCGCATAACCTGTGCTCCTGAGGGCTTCTGCAATTTCAAAGGCGTGGGCGGGGCCTTGGGTTTCGACCATGATGTCGAACTCGGCGCCCTTGGCGGGCACGTCGAGAACCAGACGGTTGTGCGCGACATCGACGATATTCCCTCCCTTGCTGGCGATGGCGGCGGCCATCAGCGACAGCATGCCGGGACGATCGTCGCCCAGGATGCGGTAGGTGACAAGCCGTTTTTCGCGGACCAGCTCGCGTTGCAGTACGCTGGCCAGCAGGCGCAGGTCGATATTGCCGCCGCAGAGTACCAGGCCGGCCTTGCGGCCATGGAAGCGGTCGGGGAAGCGCATGATAGCGGCCAGACCCGCGGCGCCGGCGCCTTCGGTGACGGTTTTTTCGATATTGATGAAGGCGGCGACGGCGCGTTCGAAATCGGCTTCGTCGATGATCAGCACGTCGTCAACCAAGGGGTTGGCGATTTCGAAGGGGATGTCACCTACGCCCTTGACCGCGATACCTTCGGCGATGGTCGATCCGCCGGTGGGCAGGCTAAGTCCATAGCGGCGGGCGTGGAAGGACGGGAACATGGCGGCTTCGACGCCAATGATCTCGATCGACGGCTTGATGGTCTTGGCAGCGACCGCAATGCCGGCAATCAGTCCGCCGCCGCCGATCGGCACGACCAGAGTGTCGATTTCGGGCGCGGCTTCGAGCATTTCGATGGCGATGGTGCCCTGGCCGATGAGAACGTCCCGGTCGTCGAACGGGTGGACATAGACGCCGCCGGTCTTTTCACACAGGCCGATGGCGTGGGCGGAGGCCTCATCGTAGGTCTGGCCCTCGATGATGACGCAGGCGCCAAAACCCTGCGTCTTCTGCATTTTGACGAAAGGCGTGCCCTTGGGCATGACAATGGTTGCCGGGATACCGAGGCGCTTGGCATGGTAGGCCAGCCCTTGCGCGTGGTTACCGGCTGAGGCCGCGAATACACCACGCGCACGTTCCGCGTCGCTGAGCTGCAACAGCTTGTTGAGCGCGCCGCGTTCCTTGAAGGTCGAGGTGTATTGCTGGTTTTCACCCTTGAGCCAGAGGTCGACGCCCGTCGCGTCGGTCAGCCGCTGCGAAAAGGTACACGGGGTGCGGACGACGTGGCCAGCGATGCGGCTGGCGGCCGCCTGGATATCGGCAAGGGTAACGCTCATGAGGGCCTGCTTAACAGAGGTGAGGGGTCTAAAAAAGAATAAGTTATGAGGTGCAGGAGGCCGTGCCTCCAGCATATAATTTCTTTTGAAACGTATTTTCTGACTTTGTCTCTACTTTTTTGCTCTTCTCAGTTTTTATCGCTTATTTTTCGATTTTTTACGCGATTGATTGGCTATTTTTGTCTAGAAATATGAGAAATGGACTTTTGAAAGCTGCCTTCATGCCGGATTCCGCTCAAAATTTCGCCTCACCTGCTTCGCATGGCTTTGTGCGTATCGCCTGCGTGACGCCGAAGGTGCATATCGCCGATCCGGCGGCCAATCTGGCGGAACATCTCGATCTGGCGCGGCGTAGTGAAGCCGCCGGCGCGGATCTGGTTGTGTTTCCGGAGCTGAGCCTGACGGGCTATACGCTCGATGACCTGTTCATGCAGGAACTGGTGATCGATGCTGCCAAAAAGGCGCTCGACGAACTGATCCGGGAATCCACCCATATCCGTACGGTCATGGTGGTCGGCGCGCCACTGCGCATTTTGGAAGCCGTTTACAACTGCGCCATCGTCATCCACCGCGGCCGGGCGCTGGGCGTGGTGCCGAAGTCCTTCCTGCCCAACTATCGGGAGTTTTACGAGAAGCGCTGGTTCGCGACGGCTTTCGATCTCAAGACCAATTTTGTCACCCTGAACCAGCAGGCAACGGCGGTCGGTGTCGATCTCGTCTTCCAGGCGACGGGCTTTGAAGCTTTCCGGTTCGGCGTCGAAATCTGCGAAGACATGTGGGCGCCGGTGACGCCATCGACGCGGTTGGCACTGTCGGGCGCGCACCTGATCGTCAACCTGTCAGCCTCACCGGTGACGGTCGGGAAGTCGCGGACGCGCAAGAGGATCTGCGCGGCGATTTCAGAGCGGCTGATGTGCGCCTACGCGTTTACGGCAGCAGGGCCAGGCGAGTCGACGACGGACCTGGCCTGGGATGGCCAGTCGCTGATCTATGAGATGGGGGATTTGCTGGCCGAGGGCGAGCGCTTTCACTCCGGTACGCTCACGCTGGCCGATGTCGATGTCGAACGGATTGCTTCCGAGCGCCTGAGGACGGGGACTTTCAATGATGCGCGCAAGGGGCAGGATGTCGTGCCGCATCCGCTGTTGTTCGCCTGCGAGCCGCACGGCCTGACGGATTTCCATCGCAAGGTGCCACGTTTTCCGTTCGTTCCAGTCGAAGCCGACCGGCTGGACGAGGACTGCTACGAGGCCTTCAACATCCAGGTGCATGGCCTGATGCAGCGGCTGGAAAGCACCGGCACCAAGGACGTGGTCATCGGCATCTCGGGCGGGCTGGATTCGACCCATGCCGTGATTGTCGCCTGCAAGGCGTTTGACCGTCTGGGTATCCCGCGCGCCAATATCCACGGCTATACCATGCCGGGTTTCGGCACGACGACGGGGTCTAAGAACGACGCGCTGCGGCTGATGAAGGCCCTGGGGATAAGTGCAGAGACGATCGACATCCGCCCGGCCGCCAAACGCATGCTGATGGATATCGGACACCCATTTGCGCGCGGTGAGAAGGTCTACGACGTCAATTTCGAGAATGTGCAGGCGGGGCTGCGCACCGACTTCCTCTTCCGACTGGCCGGCGAAAGGAAGGGCTTCGTCGTTGGCACGGGCGACCTGTCTGAACTGGCGCTGGGCTGGTGTACCTACGGCGTCGGCGATCATATGAGTCATTACAATGTCAATTGCGGTGCGCCCAAGACGTTGATCCAGCACCTGATCCGTTGGGCGGCGGTCAAGGAGTTCGACCCAAAGACCGGTCGGATTCTCCAGTCGGTCCTGGACCGCGAGATTTCGCCCGAACTGATCCCGGTCGAAGACGGCAAGCTGCAGAAGACCGAGGACAAGGTGGGCCCGTACGAACTGCAGGACTTCTCGCTCTATTACATCACCCGCTATGGCCTGCGGCCGTCCAAAGTGGCTTTTCTGGCCTGGCAGGCGTGGCGCGATGCGGCGGCGGGCGACTGGCCGGCCGATTTCCCTGCGCACAAGCGCCGCGCCTATGATTTGGCAGAAGTCAAAAAGTGGCTTGAGGTCTTCGTCTGGCGCTTTTTCTCGGTGTCGCAATTCAAACGGTCGGCCGTACCCAATGGTCCAAAACTGATTTCCGGTGGCGCCCTGTCGCCGCGTGGCGACTGGCGGATGCCATCCGACGCCAGCGCCAAGCTGTGGCTGGATGAGTTGCGTGCCAATGTACCTGACGGCGAGTAGCCGTTAAGTGATGATTTACCTCACAGTGTTATGATTTCATTAGAAAAAAGTCGGTCGTACCCGCATTTCCCTTAGCTTGACTGACTTCGACTGGACCGGTATGGCCAGGGTATGGCTGCCGGTCCTACTGGGAATAACCCAGAAAAAGCGGCTATTGGCTGCGCGTAACGGTACCGTTGAAGCTGCACGTTACGCCATGATAGGCGCCGCAATCGCCGGCTTCGACGACGGTCAGGGTGTCACCCGACTTGCGGATGTTGATCGTGCAGGTCAGCTGCGGTTCCGGATGCAGGATCAGTTGTAGCTCATTGTCCGACAGCGCATTGCTCATCAGCCCGCCTTCCACGACGCCGAGATCCCCGGTGCAACCGTCCGGGGCGGCCTCGATCAGCGTTACCTTGTGCGAGGCATCGATACGGACGATCAGGTCGCCGGAATATTTGCCGGGCCAAGTGTCCTGAACCGGAGGTGGGGCGACGGCTGAGGGTTCGGGCGCGGCGGTATCTTCGGGTTTCGAACAGTCGGCCAGCATAAGCATTACGACGAGAGCAAAACGTTTCATGCGGCGGCCTCTTCCGGTTCGGCTTTCTTGAGATGTTGCGCCAACAGGCGCGCTTCGGCGGCGCGGCTGGAGCCGGCGCGCCAGACGACGACGATGTCGCGCCAGGCGTGGTCGGACTTCAAAGGCCGCACCGAAATTTCGTCGCTGCGCGCCAGGCCGGCCTCGACCGCCATGGCCGGCAGAAGCGAGACGCCCAAGCCCGATCCGACCATCTGCACCAGGGTATTCAGCGACGTGGCGGCAAATCCGCCATTCTGCGACCCTAGCGTCTCGATGCCGCCGGTGGGATTGTTCCAGGTACAGGCGGCCAGGGCATGTTCGCGCAGGCAGTGGCCGTCTTCGAGCAGGATAAGCTCTTCGTTCTTCAGGTCTTCCGGTGCGATCCGCTCTTCGTGCGCCAGCGGGTGATTAAGCGGCGTGGCTGCGACGATCTCGTCCTTGCAGATAAATGCGCAGTCAAGCCCTTGCAGGTCATAGGGCAGGGCGATGACGGCGGCATCCAGCCCGCCCGATTTCAGTGCCGCGATTAGCCGTGCCGTCTGGTCTTCGCGCAGGAATAGCCGCAACTCCGGGAAGGCCTCGCGGATCTTCAGCAGCGCCTTGGGCAGCAGGAAGGGCGCAACGGTCGGAATGACGCCCAGGCGGAAACGGCCCGTTAGGGGGCGGTTGGCGCCGCGCGCCGCTTCGACCAGGTCCTCGGTTCGTGCTAGAATGTCTTCGGCGCGCTTCAGCGTTTCTTCGCCGACCGCCGTCAGGATAACCTGGCCGCGCGACCGGTCCACCAGCCGTGCGCCTAGCGTCTTTTCCAGTTCGGCTATGCCCGAGGACAGGGCCGGTTGCGACACGAAGGCCTTTTCGGCCGCGGCCATGAAGCTCTTATGTTCGGCGAGCAGTTTTAGGTATTGCAGTTGGCGTAGGGTCGGCAGCATGGCTTGAATATAAGCCGGTGCTACATAAATTCAATTTATCAATTTCGCCTGATGCATCAAATCAGCTTTGGAGTCCGCATGTCGATCGATGCCCTGCAATCGCTCATCCCCGCCTACGGCCAGGACCTGTCGCGCAACCTGACGGTCCTGCTGGCCGAGACGCACTTAAGCCCGCAGCAGAAGTGGGGCACCTTCCTGGCATCGGCCTATGCAGTCGGCGTGCCGCAGGTAGTGCGGAATTTGGAGGCAGCGGCATCAGGCGTCCTGTCCCCCGAAGCGGTCAATGCCGCCAAGACCGCGTCGGCCATCATGGCGATGAACAATGTCTATTATCGCGCCCTGCACCTGATGGAGAATCGCGAATATCAGACCCTGCGTTCGGGCCTGCGCATGAACCTGCTGACCAATCCTGGCGTTGATAAACTGGACTTCGAGCTGTGGTCACTGGCCGTATCTGCCGTCAATGGCTGCGCCGTGTGCATGGACAGTCACGAAAAGGTGTTGCGCGATCACGGCATTTCGGATGTCCAGGTCCAGACAGCCTTACGTATAGCAGCGACGGTCAATGCCGTTTCGGCCATCATCCGCGCCGAAAATGCACTGGCTGCGCGATAAGAAAAATTTATGATAAAATAAAATAAAATAGATTTGCCTTATTGCGCGTCTTAGGCGAATGTCCGCCGCGTCGGATACCGACCCTCAAACTTGCAAGGAGATATTTTATGGGCCTCATCAACACCACCATCAAGCCGTTCAAAGCCACGGGCTTCAAGGAAGGCAAGTTTGTCGACGTTTCGGACGCGGACCTGAAGGGCAAGTGGTCGATCTTCTTCTTCTATCCGGCCGACTTCACCTTCGTCTGCCCGACCGAACTGGAAGACCTCGCCGACAACTACGACACCTTCCAGAAGATGGGCGTCGAAATCTACAGCGTCTCGACCGACACGCACTTCTCGCACAAGGCGTGGCACGACACGTCGCCGGCCATAGGCAAGATCAAGTACACCATGCTGGGCGATCCGTCGGGCGTGATCACCAACAACTTCGACGTCATGCGCGAAGGCATCGGCCTGGCCGACCGCGGCACCTTCCTGGTCGATCCGGATGGCGTCATCCAGTTCTGCGAAGTCACCGCCGAAGGCATCGGCCGTAACGCCGCCGAATTGCTGCGCAAGGTGAAGGCGGCTCAGTACGTCGCTTCGCATCCCGGCGAAGTCTGCCCGGCCAAGTGGGAAGAGGGTGAAAAGACCCTGGCCCCGTCACTGGATCTGGTTGGCAAGATCTAATTGTAGTCATGGGGGGAGCAAGCTCCCCCCATGTACCCCCCTTGAGTTCATTCTCCTTATCCGGGCTTCGCGGAGCCTGAATATGGACAATGATTTCCCCTGAATTTTGAAGGAGTACAGCCATGCTTGACGCGGGTATGAAGACGCAACTGAAGGCGTACCTGGAAAATCTGCGCACGCCGATCGAACTGGTGGCATCGGTTGACGACAGCCCCAAGTCGCGCGAACTGGTCGAACTGCTCAACGACATCGTCGAAGCCTCAGGCAAGGTATCGCTGAAGACCGACGGGACGGATGCGCGCAAGCCGTCCTTCGCCATTTTGCGTCCGGGCACGGATATTTCGGTGACCTTCGCCGGTCTGCCGATGGGCCATGAGTTCACTTCGTTGGTCCTGGCGCTTTTGCAGGTCGGCGGTCATCCGCCGCGTGTCGAAGCCGACGTCATCGAACAGGTCAAGGCGCTGGAAATCGACGGTGAACTGCGGTTCGAGACCTACTTCTCGCTGTCGTGCCAGAACTGTCCGGACGTCGTCCAGGCGCTGAACCTGATGAGTGTGCTGAACCCCAAGATCAAGCACGTCGCCATCGATGGTGCCCTGTTCAAGGACGAGGTCGAAAAGCGTCAAGTTATGGCTGTGCCGACCGTCCTGCTCAATGGTGAAGTCTTTGCGCAGGGCCGTATGGGCGTGGAAGAAATCCTGGCCAAGATCGATACCGGTGCACAGGCCCGCGAAGCCGCCAAGATCAGCGCCAAGTCGGAGTTCGACGTCCTGATCGTCGGCGGTGGTCCTGCCGGCGCCTCGGCTGCCATCTACGCCGCGCGTAAGGGTATCCGCACGGGTGTGGTTGCCGAACGCTTCGGCGGCCAGGTGCTTGATACGATGGACATCGAGAACTTCATCTCGGTCAAGCACACCGAAGGTCCGAAGCTGGCCACGGCTCTCGAGCAGCACGTCAAGGACTACGAAGTCGATATCATGAACCTGCAAAAGGCCGTGCAGCTGATCCCTGCCACGACGCCCGACGGTCTGACCGAGGTCAAGCTTGAAAGCGGCGCTTCGGTCAAGGCGCGCACCGTCGTGCTTTCGACCGGCGCCCGCTGGCGTCAGATGGGTGTGCCGGGTGAAGCCGAATACCGTAACAAGGGCGTGGCCTACTGCCCGCACTGCGATGGCCCGCTGTTCAAGGGCAAGCGCGT
>CAMLPZ010000019.1 GCA_946482045.1 uncultured Asticcacaulis sp. | reverse complement strand
GGCGCCGGCATCCGGCCGCCAAAGAAAAAGGCTTCCGGATTGAGCGCGCAGTTCATCACCAGGAAGGGCTGGAAGAGATGGTCCGCCGCCCGTTCCATCCACGCGTCGATACGTGCGAGGCCCGCAGGCGGCAGGTTTTCCAGGTCCTCTGGCGTCGATACCTCGATGCCGGATTTGCGCAGATAGTCGTAGAGAGAGTACAGCGACACCATGTCTTCCAGACTGCGCATCTCACCGGCTTCGTCCTTGACCGGCAGGAAGCCGATTTCGCCGGACCGTCCATCGGCGCCACGGTAATAATGCCCGTCGATAACCACGCCGCCGCCAAGGCCGGCGCATATGATGGTATAGACGAAGCTCCGGTACTGAAGTCCGTGCCCGAACTGCATCTCACCGATCGCGGCGGCGGCTGCGTCGTTTTCGACAATAACCGGCACGGGCAGGATTTCGCTGAACATGTCGGCGACGTCAATCTCGGACCAGATCTTGTAGGCGTCAGGACGATTGGCGACGGGCACACGGCCCAGGTCATCGGGAATAGCAATGCCAATGCCGATCAATCGGTCGATATCGATGGCGCGCGACGCGATGATCTTGTCGACCTCGGTGCGGAAGAAGGCGACGACGTCCTCGGGCATGGCGAAATGGACTTCGCGGCATTCCCGGGCGCGAACATTACCGAGGAAATCGAGCGCCACGATGCCGATATGGTCGCGATCGATGTTGAGACCGATCGAGAAGGCGCCATCGGGATTGACGACCAGCTTGGTCGCCGGCTGGCCGCGGCCGCCAAGATGACGCCCGGCCTTCAGGATCATGCCGTCATTGAGCAGGCGCTTGGTGATGTTGGCGATGGCCGGCGCAGTCAGTCCGGTCAGCTCGGCGATCTCCGCCCGCGTGATCGGCTCGATGGCGGCACGGACGGCCTGCAGTGTCACGCGTTGATTGTGATCGCCGGCGCGTTCCAGATTGGTGCCGGACAGGCCGTCCCCTAAGCCGTGAGGCCTGGCCACCTGGCCACGCGCCTCGTTTCGTCCGTTACGTTCGTCCGCACCCATTCAAGCCCCTCCCGGGGGACCGCTTATCAAAATTATACCCGGATGCGCGGCAATCGATCCGGTCTGTCTTCTTTGTTGGTCGCACGCTTAATACGAAAAACCGGTTCCCACTTTTTCGAAGCATGCTCCCGCGTCGTATGCTTTTTTTCTGTCACGTGCGCGATCCCGTTCGCTTATGACATAAAAGCGAAGACTGCAAGCGCCGGACACAAAAGTGACCGCGATAATGGTAAGCCGTTATACCTTGAAATAGGTTTCGTAGATCGCCTCATCGACCAGGTTCAGATTGTACTGAAAGACATCGATGAATTCGTGCAGGCCGCTGGCGATGATGTGAGCGGCGTCAGAGCCGTGGATCTTCTGCGCCAGTATGTCCATCTCGGTCTCGGCTTTGTTGGATTGGCCGTGGCCGTCGAGGCTTTTCAGCGCGCTGGCGACGCGGTCGAGGCAATGAATGACCGAGCGCGGGAATGCCTTGCTGAACAGCAGGAAGGCCGTGACGTCACGGTAATTGATGCTGTGATACTGCTGGCGGTACATTTCCAGCGCATTGACCGACTTCAACACAGCGCCCCACTGTACGGCGTCGTGGGCGCTGTCGATGACTTCGCCGTGCGGCAAAAGGATGAAATATTTGACGTCTAGCAATCGCGCCGTCTTGTCGGCGCGCTCCAGCATCTGGCCCATATGGGCGAACTGCCAACCGGAATAGCGGCTCATTGTATTATACATCAGGCCGGTGAACAGGTGGCCGGCCATGCGGACTTCGCGATAATAGTCGTAAAGATCGGCCAGGGATCGCTTGCGGCTGTGGGCCTGGGTCAGGTGATACAGCTCGTTGATCTTTTCCCACATTTCGACCGGGATGATCTCGCGCACCGTGCGGGCATTTTCGCGCGCCTTGTATATGCATTGCAGGATCGAATTGGGGTTCTTTTCGTCGAAGGTCAGAAAGCGGACGACAGTGCGTTCGTCGGCGATCTGGTAGCGCTTGTTGAAATCCTCGTCATCGCCTGAGGTGGCAACGACGGGATACCATTGCGTCTCGTCCTTGCTGAGGCTCATGTCGAGCATCAGGTGGAAGTTGACGTCGATGAAGCGGGCGACATTGTCGGCGCGTTCGAGATAGCGCGACATCCAGTAGATGGAATTGGCAACACGACTAAGCATTTCCCCCCCCGTCTTCACCTATGACCCAGGTGTCCTTGGAGCCGCCGCCCTGGGAAGAGTTGACCACCAGCGAGCCCCTCTTGAGCGCCACGCGCGTCAACCCGCCGGGAAGGGTGAAGATCTGCTCGCCGTAGAGCGAGTAGGGACGGAAATCGACGTGGCGGCCTTCGATGCTGTTGCCGACCAGGGTGGGGCAGCGCGACAGGGACAGGGTTGGCTGGGCGATATAGTCGCGCGGCTTGGCCTTGATCTTGGCGGCGAATTCCTTCTGCTCGGCCTTTGTGCTCTTGGGTCCGATCAGCATGCCGTAGCCGCCCGAGAGGTTGACGGCCTTGACCACCAGCTTGTCGAGGTTTTCCAGCACGTATTTGCGATCCGCGTCGTCCTCGCAGATATAGGTGCGAACGTTCTGCGCGATGGCCTCTTCGCCGAGATAGTATTTCACGATCTTGGGCACGTAGGCGTAGATGGCCTTGTCGTCGGCAATGCCGGTGCCGGGCGCATTGGCCAGGGCCACGGTTCCCTTGCGGTAGCATCGCATGATACCGGGAACACCCAGCAGGGAATCGGGCCGGAAGATTTCGGGGTCGATGAACTCGTCGTCGATACGGCGATAGATGACGTCGACCTGGTGCAGGCCGCCGGTGGTGCGCATATAGACCTTGTCGTCCTCAACAACGAGGTCGGAGCCCTGCGCCAGCGGCACGCCCATCTGCTGCGCCAGGTAGGCGTGCTCGAAATAGGCGGAATTATAGATGCCTGGGGTCAGGACGATGATATTCGGATCGTCCTTTCCGTTCGGCGCAATATGTTTCAGCGTCTTGTACAGGTGGTCGCCATAGTCGCTGACTGGGCGGACTTTCATGGTTTGAAAAGCCGCAGGCAGGATGCGCTTCAAAACAGCGCGATTTTCCAGCACGTAGGAAATGCCCGACGGACAGCGCAGATTGTCTTCCAGAACGTAGAACTCGCCGTCGGCATCGCGCACGAAATCGGTGCCGGAAATATGTGTCCACACACCCTTTGGTGGCGACAGGCCTTCGCACTGTTTCAGATAGCATTGCGATGAGAAGATCATCTCGGCCGGAATGATGCCGTCCTTGAGAATTTTCTGGTCGTTATAGATGTCCTGGATAAACAGGTTCAGGGCATGGATGCGCTGGGCGATGCCGCGCTCCAGCTTGGCCCAGTCATTTGCCGACACCATGCGCGGTATAATGTCGAAGGGCAGGATTTTCTCGGTGCCCTTCTTGTCGCCATAGACGTTGAAGGTGTTGCCCGACTGATAAAGAATATCCTCGGCCTGTTTCTGCCTGCGCTTCAATTCGTTGCGACTGAGCTTCTCGATCTGCTCGATCAGCGGCTGCGCGGTAGGGTGCGCGACACCGTCCTTGCGGAACAATTCGTCGTAGAATCCGTCAACCTTGTAACTCTCCAGCGCCAAAAGCAGCCCCTTTGTTGGGTTATGTTATAAGAAGACCTCGTTCATTGTGACCTGAACCCGTAGCGTTTCCTTACCCCCGCCCCTGTATATGGTCCCCGCCGTGGGCGTTGCGTCGAGGTAGTTGCGGCCAGCGGCGACGCGGACATGGTCCTGCGTCACGCGGCAGCCGTTGGTCGGATCGAAGCCGCGCCAGCCGAGATAGGGGATGTAGATTTCCACCCAGGCATGCGAGGCGTCCGACTGAATCTTGTTTTCGTAATTGGCGCCGGTGAAGATGTAACCTACGCGGTAGCGTGCCGGCACACCCAGCAGGCGCGCCAGGCAGATGAACAGGTTGGCGAAGTCCTGGCAGACGCCCTCGCGCATGGCGTAGACGTCGAACGGCGTCGATTTCACCGTCGTCGCGCCCGGCACGTAGCGGAAGTCGCGATAGATGGTCTGGTTGATGTCGTTCAAAGTGTCCATCAGGTGGCGCGCATTACGCTCGGCGAAGCTCATGGCGTAAACCATCAGTTCGCGGATCTGCGTTTCGGGCAGTTCCGGCGGCCGCAGATAGGGCTCCATCATCAGCTGCTGCCACGGCATCATGGTCAGCGGCAGGAAGGGCTGGCGCTTGTCGTGCGACATGTCGTCGACGGGCTGGCCGAAGATCTTGACCAGCGAGCGACACGACACGACCAGCTTCTTGTACGGCTTGATGATCGAGTAGTGAATGGTCTGGTTGCCGAACACGTCCTCGAAGCGCATCGAATCGCCCTCGGACGACAGGCTGAGCGTCGAATTCAACACCTCCTGGCCCGAATCCTCTACCGGCATCAGGCGGAAGCTGTGCGTCGAATGCTCGACCTCATTCTCGTATTCGTATTCGGTCGAATGGACGACGTCGTAAAGGCGATAGGTGAGGGGCGAGCCGTCTGGCGTATGGGTCAGCGAGCGCACGTTCAGGACGTTGTGCTGGACATTCTTCATCTGCTGCAGCGATTGCAGGATGGAGAGCTGCTGGGCCTGGGCCTGTTGATCGGCGAAGGGCCGGCCGGTCAGGCCGCGTGACACGGACGGCGGCACGACCACGCCTTGCAGGTGGCCGTCCTTTTCGTGGACGATCTGCTGCGGCTGGAGCTTTGGCGTGTCCTTCTTATTGGTCCAGGCGATCTGGCCGCGGCGGGCGATAATCAGTTGGCCCTTCTGCATCGGCTTCCAGTCGCCCTGGCGGAACGGTGCCGAAGAGAAGACTAAAGCTGTGCGAAAGGTGTCGCGTGGATTATCGACGACGAAAGACGCCGCATCGGCTTCAAAGCCGCCGGCCGAATGCGGCGGGCTGATGCGGCTGTAATAGAGATGGGTTTCGGACTGCGAACCATAGAAGGCGGCGACCGTGGTGCCGTCCGAGATGACCATGTCGGCCGAGCCCATATCGTCCAGTTGCAGGAACCACGACAAGAGGACCTGGTGGTCGACGTCGGCCAGGGTGCGGGCGCCGTAGTCCTGGATCTTGCCGAGCAGGAAGCAGAAGGCCAGCTCCGAATCGGTCCGACCCATGGGTTCGAGAAAGATCGACTTGTTGAAGTGCAGCTTCTTCATGGCCATCTTGTCGAGATCGCCATTGTGCATGAACAGCCAGTCCTGGCCGGCAAAGCTGCGGGAAAAAGGCTGGGTTTCGAGATGGGTATAGCCCGAGGCCGCGCCGCGCACCTTGCAGAAGAAGACGGTCGAGCGGAAGGAGTCCCAGTCTTCCATGGCGCCGCGCAACGATTGCGTGTCGCGTGCCGAAGGGTCCTTGGCGACGATGGCGGCCTTGTTGTCGGCGGGGTACCAGGCCAGACCCCAGCCCAAGGTATGCTCGCCTTTTTGCGGTCCCTTGCGGAACTTGAGGTCGATCGCCGGCGAACTCACGCCGTCGAAGGAAAAGGCCAAAATGTCACTCGAAATGGCGCTCACAAAAACGACCTCTTTATTGCAATGCAACTAGACTTTCTTATCAGGGAGTTGTCTAGTCCCCGTTACAGGAAGGTTACACTTTTTTTGCGTTTCCGTAACAGGGGCCGTCACTTAAATAAAGTCCCGCGGACAATGGAGCTTATAACATAAGGGGTTGAGTTCGAAGTCCATGACCATTCTGGCCGCGCTGCATCACGTCACCGACTACCGCTACGATCGTCCGATCAGCCTGAACCCGCAGGTTATCCGCCTGCGTCCTGCGCCGCACACACGGGCCTACGTCCAGTCCTACGCGCTGAAGGTGTCGCCGGAGCCGCACTTCATCAATTGGCAGCAGGACCCGTTCGGCAACTGGCTGGCGCGTGTCGTGTTCCCGGAGAAGGTCAATCACTTCAAGGTCGAGGTCGACCTGGTGCTGGAAATCAAGGTCTTCAACCCGTTCGACTTCTTTCTCGAAGATTCGGCCACGAAGTTCCCGTTCACCTATGCGCCGGAACTGAAGGACGAACTGGCGCCCTATCTCGAGGTCAAGGACGATGATCCGCTCGTGATGGATTATGTCCGCGCCATTTCGGACGAAGAGATGGGCACGGTCGACTTCCTGGTCGCCTTCAACCAGAAGCTCAATCGCGATATCGGCTATACCCTGCGCTACGAGCCGGGCGTGCAGACGGCGACCCAGACCCTGCAAAAACTAACCGGCTCATGTCGTGACATGGCCTGGCTGGCCTGCCAGGTGCTGCGCCACAAAGGGCTGGCGGTAAGATTTGTCTCCGGCTACTCGATCCAGCTCAAGGCCGATGTCGAATCGCTCGACGGGCCGTCGGGCGTGACCGAGGATGTCACCGATCTGCACGCCTGGTACGAGGTCTACCTGCCGGGCGCCGGCTGGATCGGGCTCGATCCAACGTCCGGCATGTTTACGGGCGAGGGGCATATCCCACTGTGCTGCGCACCCAATCCGTCGGGGGCCGCGGCGATTACCGGCACGCACGAACGCGCAGATACGACCTTCGATCACAAGATGGAGGTCACGCGTATCTATGAAAGCCGCCGTGTCACCCGGCCCTATACCGACAAAGAATGGGAGCGCATCGATGCGCTGGGTCACAAGGTCGATGAGGCCCTAACGGCACAGGACGTGCGCCTGACCATGGGCGGTGAGCCGACCTTCGTGTCGCTGGACGACCGTACCGGCGACGAATGGCATTTCACGGCGTTGTCGGACAACAAGAAGAAGCTGGGCTATGACCTGTTCCAGCGCCTGTCAGCGAAGTTTGCCAACGGCGCCCTGGCTCAGCACGCCCAGGGCAAATGGTATCCGGGCGAAATCCTGCCACGCTGGGCGATGAACATGTACTGGCGCAAGGATGGTGCGCCTGTGTGGCTCGATCAGGCCCTGCTTGCCGATCCGGAAGCCAAGGCCGATCTGAAGCGCGGTGTCGCCGGGAATTTCCTCAAGACGCTTGCGGAGGCCCTGGGTGTCGGTGGTGACCACGTTATAGGCGCTCATGAAGACATCCCCTACCTGCTCTGGAAGGAGCAGCGTATTCCGCTCGAGGGCGAAATGCTCAAGGCCGATATCTATGAGGCAACCGAGCGTAAGCGGCTCCAGGATCAGCTCGACACCAATGTCGGGGAGGCGACGGGTTATGTCCTGCCGCTGACCTTCTCGGGCAAGACCAATGGCTGGTTGTCGAACCGCTGGAAATTCCGCACCGAAAAAATGATGCTGGTGCCGGGCAATTCGCCGATCGGATTGCGCCTGCCGTTGAGTGCCTTGCCGGTGGTCGACCCGAAGCTGGCCGAGGCACATTACGTACCGGACCGCTCGCCGTTCGCGGAGACGGGCGCGCTGGCGGATGCAGCCGAGGCGGTGGCGAAGTACGCCCACTCTATTCCCTCCCAGCGAAGCGGGGAGGGGGGACCGTCAAAGACGGTGGGAGGGGCAGGCCGCGTAAATCCCCCTCCCGTCATTCGCTCCGCGAATGCCACCCTCCCCGTAAACAGGGAGGGAAAGGAAGACTCGTTACCAAATGGATTGGTGCGTAGCGCCCTCTGCGCCGAGGTTCGCGATGGCAAGCTGTTCCTCTTCCTGCCGCCGCTATCTTACGTCGAACACTATCTCGACCTGATTCACGCCATCGAAGCAACCGCAGCGCACCTGAAGATCCCGGTGATCATCGAAGGCTATTCGCCGCCTCGCGACCATCGCATCGTCTCGATGTCGGTCACGCCCGATCCCGGCGTCATCGAGGTCAATATCCAGCCTGCGGCCGACTGGGACGAACTGAAATCGATCGTCAACACCGTCTACGACGAAGCCCGCCAGGCGCGGCTGGTCGCCGACAAGTTCATGATCGACGGCAAGCGCGTCGGCACCGGCGGCGGCAACCACATCGTCATGGGCGCCGCCAGGCCTGAGGATTCGCCCTTCTTGCGCCGGCCCGACGTTCTGGGTTCGATGATCGCCTTCTGGCAGAACCACCCCAGCCTGTCCTACCTGTTCTCGGGTCTTTACATTGGGCCAACCTCGCAGGCGCCGCGCATTGATGAGGCGCGCCACGAGTCGCTTTATGAGCTGGAAATCGCGCTGAAGCACCTGCCGCACGGCGATGAAGAGGCGGCACCCTGGCTGGTCGACCGCCTGCTGCGCAACCTGCTGGTCGACCTGAGCGGCAATACGCATCGCGCCGAATTCTGCATCGACAAGCTCTATTCGCCCGACAGCGATCGCGGCCGGCTGGGCCTGCTCGAGATGCGCGGATTTGAAATGTCGCCGCACCCGCAGATGAACCTGATTCAGGCGCTTCTGCTGCGGGCGCTGGTGGCGGTCTTCTGGAAGAAGCCGTACAAGGCGCCGCTTGTGCGTTGGGGAACGTCTCTGCACGACCGCTTCATGCTGGGCCACTTCGTCCGCGAAGACATGCTGGAGGTCATCGAGTTCCTGTCGCAGAACGGATACCGCTTCAGCCCTGACTGGTTCATTCCCTTCTTCGACTTCCGCTTCCCGACGGTCGGCACGGTGCAGATCGGCGGCGTGACGCTGGAGCTGAAGAATGCGCTCGAACCCTGGCCGGTCATGGGCGAGGAGCCCTCTGGCGGAGGAACGTCGCGCGGGGTCGATTCGTCGGTCGAGCGCATGGAGGTGCGGTTGACGGGCGGCGTGACATCCCAACACGTGGTTACCTGCAACGGCTACCGCCTGCCGCTGACGGCGACGCGCGATGCTAATGTTCAGGTCGCCGGTGTGCGTTACAAGGCGTGGAAGCCGTGGTCGTCGCTGCATCCGAACCTGCCGATCAATACACCGCTGGTTTTTGACGTACTGGATACGCGTCTGGAGCGTTCCTTGGGGGGCTGCCGCTATCACGTCATGCATCCGGGCGGACGCAATTATGAGACCCTGCCGCTCAACGCCAATGAGGCGGAGGGGCGCCGGCTTTCGCGGTTCGAAGCGCCGACCCATACAGCCGGCCGCGTCCGTATTCCGGCCCTGCACATCAATCCGGACTACCCGCATACGCTCGATCTCAGGCGGCCAGTCTAATCAAGCGGTAATGTTTACGCTTAATTAGCCATGTCACGTCCATTGTCTGCGGTAATTCTCTCCATGATAATGACAAGGACGAAACATGTTCGGAATGGGCCGTAAGACCGCGGACAGCAATTCGCAGGCGGACATCGTATTTGCGGCCATGGATGGACTGGCTTCGCCCGTCGTCGTGGCCGGCGCGGACGGTATCGTCTATTGCAACTCCGCCTTCGCCACGGCCCTGAACGGCCGCCGCGATCAGTATAATGGCCGCGCCCTTTCCAGCCTCTACGCTCCGCGCCAGCCCGAAGGCGGCAGCGGATTTGATGCTGCCCGTGCAATCGATGACGGTATCGGCCGGTCCGGAAAGTGGTTGGGTGCTGTCGCCCTGTCGCGTGCCGACGGCTCGGCGTTCGAAGCTTTGGCCAGCATCACAACCATCATGTCGGCCGGCAAATCTTTCACGGTTGCCCAGTTCCAGGACCAGCAGCAAGGCGACCAGAAGAATCGCAAGCAGGAGTTCGACGCCCTGGCTTCGGCGCTGCAAAGCGAAGTCGGCGCCGCCGTCGACGCCATCTCCAAGGCTGCCGGTAATCTGGGCGGCGTGGTCACTAGCTTGATCCATTCTGCCGACGAAACCTCTCGCCAGTCGGAAAGCGTTGTAACGGTCAATACTGCAACGGCAACCAATGTCAGCGGCGTGGCGGATGCCGCCCACGAACTGGCGACCTCGATCGACGCTATCGGCGCCCAGGTCGGACGTTCCACCCTGATCGCGCGTGACGCCGTCGGTCAGGCTTCGAACACTCAGGTCATCGTCAACCGCCTGGTCGGCGCGGCCGAGCGCATTGGCGATGTCATCAAGCTTATCCAGTCGATCGCTTCGCAGACAAATCTCCTGGCGCTGAACGCCACCATCGAAGCGGCGCGCGCCGGCGATGCCGGCCGTGGCTTCGCGGTCGTGGCCTCCGAAGTGAAGTCGCTGGCCAGCCAGACGGCGAAGGCCACCGAGGAAATCTCGCTGCAGATCGCCGACATCCAGGCGGCGACGACAGAAACCGAGGCGGCCATCCGCGCCATCGGTTCGACGATCGAGCAGATCAACGAAATCTCGGGCGTTATCGCCGACACCGTCGAGCGCCAGTCGGGCGTGACGCAGCGCATTTCGCAGAACGTGTCGCTGGCTTCGCAAGGCACGGACCAGGTGACGCAGAGCCTGATGACGGTGGCCGATGTGGCGCGTGAAACGTCGGGCGCGGTCAACAAGGTCCAGTCGTCGATCGGCCAGGTGTCGGAACATACGGACAGCCTGCAAACGCGCATCCAGGGCTTCATCGAGCGGCTGCGGAAAGCTGCGTAAAACGTCTGGGGGTCTGGGGTCTGTGACCCCACAAACTTTTCTATTCCAATAAGAAAGCCTCGCCCCCGAAAGGGCGAGGCTTTCTTATTGGATCAGGAAGACCCGGGGCCCCAGGCCCCAGACCCCCAGACGTTTTACGCAGGCACCCAGTCCTGCAACTGCGCCTGAAGCTCGCGCAGCTGTTTCGGTGTCCACGCCTGCTCCAGTTTTTCCAGCTTGCGCATGGCGTCTCTGCGGCCTTTCCGCGCCGCCAGGGCGTACCAGAAATAGGCCTGCTCACGGCTGCGCAGTTCGCCGGTATTGGTCAGGTAATTGTCGCCGACGCGCTCGATCGCCTCGCTGTCGCCGTGCAACGCCGCCTGCCGCACCAGTTTCGCCGCCGTCACCGGATCTGGCTTGGGCTTCAGTCCGTTGAGGTGCAGTTCCGCCAGGCACTTCGCCGCCCACGGATGGCCGCGTTCGGCCGCTGGCGCCAGGTACTCCGCGGCCCGGTCGAAATCGCTGATGCACCCCAGCCCGTAACGGTACTGATAGCCCGCATAGGCCATGCCGTTGATGTCGCCGTGGCGTGCATTGGCCTCATTGATCGCCAGGGCGGCACGGTAGGCCTTGTCGCCTATCTTCGACATGTGCGGGAAGGTAAAGCCGTGATTGCAAATCTCGGCCAGTTTCAGTGCCGCATACCCGTCGCCCTGCCGCGCCTGTGTGGCCAGGATCGACGCCGCTTCATGCAGATAGTAGCTGGCGAGATTGTAGTTGTGCGGTGCGCCGCCCGTGCCCTTTTCCAGCATGTCTGCCACGGCGATACAGGCTTTCGCGTCGCCCCTGCGTGCTTTGCGTCGCATGCGCTTGTAGAGGTTCAGGGGTTTCGAATATTTCAAGCCGTCGCTGGTCAGGTCTTGGATCATCAGGGCAATCACGACCACCAGGGCAACGCACAGCAAGACGAAGACAATAAGGGGAATGGCCACCGATGGTGAGGTCAGGTCGATTGACATGGCTTTGCGATGCGAAATACCTTCAATTCGAGGACACGCGCAGCCTATCAAACCGCCGGACAGCCACAAGGCAGCGAATATTTCAGGCTTTGTGCAAAATTTGCATTGCATTTTTACAGCCCGGCCCTGGCCTGATGCGGGTTGCCATAAATCGGACATCGACGCACAACACCTTGGCAGTCAGACGCGTTTTCGCGACTTAGGGAGGGATCTATGAAAAAGCTAACACTGCTTACGGCCGCCGCCGTCCTTTGCGTATCCGGAACCGCCATGGCGAAGACCGCCCGGGCGCAGGCCGGGCCCGCCGCGACCCCGGCGGCGTCGACCGCGCTTTACGACAAGGCGCCGTGGTGGATGCGCGACGGCGTCATCACCCAGACCGGCCACGTCTTCACCGAGATCCCGGCTAACCGTGCCAGCTTCTCCGCCACCTTCCAGAGCGTCGACGACTCGGCTGAAAAAGCCCAGGCCAAATCGATCCAGCAGACCAAGGCGCTGCAACAGGCCCTGGCCAAGCTTGGCAAGGACGCCGTGCGCGTCAATACGGGCTTCTCGATGCGCACCCTCTATGAGCAGTATCGCGACAAGAACGGCAACCGCATTGAAGACCAGCGCGGCGACAAGATTAACGGCTACGAAGTATCGCTGAATATCTCGGTCGAGGTGCGCGACATGGCGCAACTAGAGCGCGCCTACGCCCTGGTGCTGGCGGCGTCGCCGACCCAGGCCGGCGGCATCAGTTTCAACCTTCAGCCGACCAATGAGATCAATACGTGGCTGTACAACGAAGCCATCAAGGACGCCCGCAAGCGCGCGGCAGACGGCGTCACGGCCGCTGGCGGTAAGCTGGGCGGCATCAAGGTCATCGATCCAACCGGCCGCGCCTGCCGCACCGATATCCTGGCCCGCAATGCCGAGGACGAATGGCATAACGACCAGGCCAATGAAGTCGCTTACAAGGGCGGCATGGCTTATGCCGCGGCACCACCCCCGCCGCCGCCAGCCCCCGCTATGGCGGGCACTGTCGAATATCTCGAGGCCAAGGCGCTGGCCAATCCGTTCATCCAGACGCCGCCGTTGCAACGCGTGGAATCGACGGCCTGCGTCGTTTACGGCGTGGACTAGCCTTGAAAAGTAAATGGTGCGGCGCAATATGACTCTCCGGCTGTCCGGAGAGTCATATGTCTTTCGAAAGTCCCGACCCGCGCCTTGACCTGCCGTTCGACCAGACTGTGCTGGTCTTGCAAGGCGGCGGCGCGCTTGGCCCTTATCAGGCCGGTGCCTATGAGGTCCTGCACGGCCATGGCATCCGTCCGGACTGGATATCGGGTATCTCCATTGGCGCCATCAATGGCGCGCTGATCGCCGGCAATGCGCCCGGTGACCGTGTCGACGCATTGAAAACCTTTTGGCGCAAGGTCGGCATTCACTTGCCTGGCGATGAAGCGACCTCGGTCAGCGATCTGGCCGACTATGCCTACCGCCAGATGTCGGGTGTCTGGGCTTTGTCGGCCGGCGTCCAGGGCTTCTTTCGGCCGTGGTTCCTGCCGCCGTGGTTCAATCGGCCGGGCGACGTCCAGGCGACCAGCTTCTATGATACCGCGCCGCTGCGCCAAACCCTGCTGGATCTGGTCGATTTCGACCGCATCAATCGCGGTGAAACACGTCTCAGCGTCGGCGCCGTCCACGTCCGTACGGGCAATTTCGTCTATTTCGACAACCGCGATCGCACGATCACGCCCGACCACATCCTGGCTAGCGGCGCGCTGCCGCCCGGCTTTCCAGCGGTTGTGGTCGATGGCGAGCCCTACTGGGATGGTGGTCTCGTCTCGAACACGCCACTAAGCTATGTCCTCGATTCCGGCATTGCCCGGGATACGCTCGTCTTTCAGGTCGATCTCTACAGCGCCACCGGTCCCGACCCGGCGACGCTCGACGAGGTCGAAGAGCGGCGCAAGGAGATCATCTATTCCAGCCGCACGCGCATGAACACCGATGCCTTCCTTGAGAAGTACCGGCTGCGCAACAAGCTGCGCGCCCTGGCGCGCCATGTGCCTCCCGAGGTGCGAGCCGAGTTGCTCGGCAAGGACGATCCGGCCGACGCCTTCAACGGGCGGGTCAGCCTGGTCCACCTGATCAACCGCACCAATCGTCGCGAAATTCAGTCCAAGGACTATGAGTTCTGGTGCCGGTCGCTGGATTTGCACTGGCAGAATGGCCGTGCGGACGCGGAAACCGCCATGCAGGCACAGTCGTGGCGGCAGTTGACGGACCCGGAAACAGGCCTGGCGGTTTATGATTATATCCGTCCGGACAAGGTGTCCGCATAGTTCGGCATGAACGTGATGCGTTTCTTCCTTCCCCGTAAACGGGGAAGGAAGAAATTGAGCGTTGCACAATGGTCCGCTGCCGCTTTTTGGCAACAGATTCGTGCAGAATGTGTTTGCACTGCAACAAAAACTATCGCGGCCCTCGCGAAAGGCTTATGCCGCTCCTATGTACGGGCGCGTGAAAGCCCACGGAGAATTTGTCATGGTCATCGCCAGACTGCTGAAACTGACCGCTGCCCTGGCCGCGCTTATGCTGACGGCTAGTCCGGTGTGGTCGGCGACCGACGCCCGCATAAACCAGCAGGCGGTTGCCGCCGAGGCGAGCGATATGACCGCATTGTTCCGCGCTGCGGAAAGCGGGGACGCCAAGGCACAGCTGCGCCTGGCCGACGACTACTACCTGGGTAACGGTGTCGAACAGGATTTCGAAAAGGCTTTCGAATGGTATTCCCGCGCCGCCGCGTCGGGCAATATCGAAGCCATGGCCGAACTGGGCGTGATGTACGCCAAGGGGTTGGGCATCGAGCAGAACTACGACAAGGCGCGCGAGTGGAGCCTGAAGGCCGCTGGCCTCGGCAGCGTTGAGGCGATGTACAATATCGGCGCCGCCTACGACAACGGACTGGGTGTGCCGAAGGACTTGGCCAAGGCGTTCGAATGGTACAAGAAGGCCGCCGAAGCCGGTTACGATGTCGCCCAGTTCAATGTCGGCAATATGTACGAGACGGGTGAGGGCGCACCGCAGGACTTTGCCCAGGCCGTCTATTGGTACGAAAAGGCTGCCGCCCAGGACAATCCGCCGGCGCGCTTCAACCTCGGCCGCATGTATGTGCATGGACAGGGCGTGGTCAGGGACGTCCAGAAGGGCCGCGCGCTGATCGAGACGGCGGCGCGCCAGGGTCTGGCGCTGGCGCAACTCAACATGGCCGCGTTTGCCTATCGCGGTGAGGGGCAGCCGGTCGACAAGGTCGCGGCCTATGCCTGGGCGCTGTTGGCGGCCGACGGCGGAGATCCGGATGCCCGTGACCTCGTGCGCAGCATGGATGAGGACAAGGAACTGAGCGAGGACCAACTGCAGCAGGCCTCGGACCTGGCCGACAAGCTGTCGCAGCCCGCTTAACTTTTATAGACGCCCGCGACGCGCTCGATCGATTCGCGGGCGGCGACTGCGTCGATGGTCTCGTTATCGTCATTCCAGCCGAACATTTCGTTCCAGCCGACCTCCTGCACGACGACACCGTCACGCCGCCCCAGTACCGATACCCCCTTGTAATAGAAGCCGTAGTGCGCATTGTCCTGCGGCGCCAGCCAGACGATCTGGCCGCGCACCGGTACGATGCTTTCATCCTTGCACAGCGCGCGGGCGCCGTAGCCCGTGCAGTTGATGATAACTTTTTCTTTCAGCCGCGTGAAATCCGACAGGCTTTGGAACTGCGCCGGTTCGAACTTGCCGCCGGCTTCCAGAAAGTCCTCGGTCAGCTGGTGGGACAGCGCGGCGACGTTGAAGGTCAGGATATTGGTCCGCCGGACATTGTCGAAGGCGAACGGATGGGCCTCGTTCGCCACCGGCATCGAATGCGGAACGATGTCGCCGATCCGGTCATCAAGCTCGACAAAGCCAGGATTGATATCGGCATAGGCCGGGCGCGGTCCGTCGCGCCCGCCTCGTAAATAGTAGTGGTCCATCCATTCGACTGGATTGCCGGCGAGGCCAACATAGGACTGATGCATGCTCCAGGCGTAGCGCGCCATGGTCTCCCAGCGCTCGGCGAAGCCGGGCGCGACGTCGGTTTCCTTGGCAATTCGCGACGAGGGCGTCCAACTGCCCGTGGCGAAGGCCGAGCGCACGAATGGAAAGCGGTCACGGGCATAAATAGTGACGTCCGCGCCGGCGCGCTGGGCCATGATCGCGGCCGTAAGCCCCAAGGCTCCGGCGCCTATGACGGCGATTTTTCGCGGGCTTGACTGCATGGCCAGGCGGACGGCGGCTTCGGCCGAGCCCCACGACAGCGACCAGCCGCTGCCGCCGTGGCCGTAATTATGGACGACCTGCTTGCGACCGATGGTTTCGGTCTCAATACGCGGCCCCTTGGCGCGGAAAGGCCGCAGGCAGACTGTGGTGCGAAAGACCTGGTCGGGGCTGAGCCGGATGGGGACGAGCCGAGAGGTCGATGGTGGTAACGGAGATGCTGGGGCCTGCGTGCGGCCAATTTGGGGCAGGGCGGATGCCGTCAGTGCGCCCGTTCCCAGCAGCAATAACTTGCGTCTGTCCATTTTGGCCTCCCGTTGATTGGTGCGACACGTGTCGCATCAATCAACGGCAAGTTCAAGGCGGGTAAAAAAAATCTATTTGAGCGCTTGCTAAGCTCGGAACGCTTGGCTATACACCGGCTCCTTCCGATGGAATGGGCGCTTAGCTCAGCGGGAGAGCACTACCTTGACATGGTAGGGGTCACAGGTTCAATCCCTGTAGCGCCCACCATTCCATCGAAAACAAGAGCCCGGCCTAAGCCGGGCTTTTTGCTTTTCCAGCGCCAGATTGTGCCAACAAAAAAGCGCCGGACCCAGCCCGGCGCTTTCGGAATTTGACGGCTTGCATCAGGCCGCGATCAGGCGTTCGACCTCGGTCACGATCTCGCGCAGGTGGACCGGCTTTTCGAGCACCTTGGCGTTTGGCGAGGCCTTCTGCGCGTTCAGGGCAACGGCGGCGAAGCCGGTAATGAACATGATCTTCAGTTCCGGCTGGCGTTCGGCGGCGCGCTTGGCGACTTCGATGCCGTCAGCGCCCGGCATGACGATATCGGTCAGCAGCAGGTCATAGGGGCCGTTGTCGAGTTGCATGATCGCCGTGTCGCCGTCCGCGCAGGACACGACGTCGTAGCCGGCGCGTTGTAGGGCACGCGACAGGAAGCTGCGGACCGAGTCCTCGTCTTCTGCGAGCAGGATCTTTTTCATGTCACTCATTAATAGGCGTTCCTAATCATGATCCGCGGGTGCGCGGGTGTAAAGCGATGTCGCACGATCTTTGCGGGTTGAGGTAAATTAGGGGTGAATACGTGGCAGGAATGTCCTACTAAATGGCTAAAGTCTGTTAGCCATTTGTTGGGTACGGTTACCGTTCCGGAAAGATATGGATCAATTGTCTCCCGTTCCGTGGCATGTCCTCCATACCCCCGAAATGGGGCTCGAGATCGTGCGTCCGGCCGGCGAGGGGGCGAACCTGGTCTATAGCCTGCCGCATTCCGGCCGTTACTATCCCGACAGTTTCGTCGCCGAGGCACGGTTGTCAGGCACCACCCTGCGCCTCAGCGAGGACGCCTGGGTCGACGACATGGTGGCTTTGAGCCCGGAACTCGGCGTCTATGGCCTGATCGGCCGCTATGCCCGCGCTTTTTGCGACGTCAACCGCAACCCGCTGGAGCTCGATGCGCGCCTGATCCGGGGGGAGTTGCCCAAGGCGGCCCTGTCCTTAAGTGCGCGGGTCAAGGCCGGGTTCGGCGTGGTCGCGCGGCGTTTGAGCGCCGACCTCGACATCTATCGCCAGCCGCTGGACATGGCGGAGGTCAGCCGGCGCATCGAGCTGATCCACAGGCCATATCACGCGGCCCTGTATGGTCTGTTGCGCGAGGCGGGGCGAAACGGCCGGGTGCGGCTGATCGACTGGCATTCCATGCCGTCGAGCGCGCTGCTGCATCCGTCGGTCAGTGGCGCCCGGCCGGATATCGTGCTGGGGACGCTGCACGGCGAAAGCAGCGGCGAGGGCTTTGTGAACCAGGTCCGGCGCGTGCTGGAAAAGGAAGGCTTGCGCGTTGGGCTCAATCGTCCGTTCGCCGGAGGCTACATCGTCGAAAAGTACGGTCGCCCGTCGGCCGGCGTCGACGCTTTGCAAATCGAGATCAACCGCGCCATTTATATGGACGAGGCGACGCTGGAGGCCCAATCGGGACTTGGCAGACTGCGCGAGATTTTCCGTAAACTGACCGCTGCGCTGGTGAGCGAGGCCGCGTAAGGCAAAAAAAAGCCGCGCTAACACAGCGCGGCTAAAAGTTTACAGGGAGGAAACGCCCAGGAAGGGCATCGACGTAAAAACGTCGAACAAGGACAATGTAGTTTGCGCTGCAAAATAAAGCAACCAAAAAACTTTAATCGTCCGATCACGTATCGTTACAATGCCGTTGAACTGTCTCGCTTTCGTCGAGGCGCGGATAACCGCATAGCAATAAACTTCTATTGCGATGCAGCATTTTTATCCGATTTTTGAGCGTCCGCGGAATAAAGCGGGCGCGTGGGCGTTGGATAGGGATGTTCTTCCAGCAGCTCGCGCAACTGCCTCAACCCTCTGGCGGCCTGCGAACGCGACTGGCGCCAACCTAAGAGGACGATGGCGCCGATGCTGGCGACGATAAGATAGCCCGGGCCGAACAGCCATGCGGCTGCGGCAATCGAGAAATAGTAGCCGCGCACGCCCTGTGAGAAGTTCGACATGGCTGGCTCGATGATATTGCCCATGGCGTCGGTAAAGCGGGCGGCGACTGTCTTGTCCATATATTCGGGGATGGAGCCCATGGCGGCAGCGCAGTAGTTCATCTGGCGGATCGCCCAGATGAAGTTCAGCAGGCCGCGGACCAGGCAGATGACGATCAGGGCCAGCTTGAGCTGAAAGAGCACAGGCGAGGAAACATCGAAACCCAGGGCTTCGATCGACTTCAGCGGCAGTTTGCTTGAAAACAGGACACCGCCCAGCGCCGCGATCAGAAGCAGGTTGGCGGACGAGAAGTTGGTCGCAGAATTGACCGCGTGCGCCATCAGGTTCGAATCAAACAGCTTGATTTCGCGGATCGTCATCTCCTGCATCCAGGCGCGGCGCACGACGCTTAGATCCTTGGTGATCAGGCCGGACTTCTTAGAAATCGACTGTAAGAACGGCTCGTAACCGAGCCAGCAGAAGACGAAGATGACGATCGCCAGGGCGTCGATCGGACTGTGCTTGGCGGCGAGTATAAGGGCTGTCAGTGGTTCCATGGGCGTATCGCGAGGTTTGGGCGGTTGGGCCGGGCATTTTTATCGCCTAACGCAAGAATGTTTGGTTAAGACGCTATAAATGTACTTTCTTCGCTTGTGCGAAATAGGCCTAGCGCCTATGAAGTCGCCAAGACCGTCCGTAACAACGACCCTTCTTTCAGACCTTTCAAGACCTTCCATGAATATAGACAAGATTTCCGTTGGCCCCAACGCTCCGTGGGACGTCCACGCCGTCATCGAGATTCCGCAAGGCGGCATGCCGGTGAAGTACGAAATGGATAAGGATTCCGGTGCGCTGTTCGTCGACCGCTTCCTGTACACCTCGATGTTCTATCCGGGGAACTATGGTTTTATCCCGCACACCCTGGCTGACGATGGCGATCCGTGCGACGTCATGGTGGTCGGCCCGACGCCGGTCTATCCTGGCGTTGTCATCCGCGTTCGCCCCATCGGCGCCCTGGTGATGGAAGACGAAGCCGGCCGCGACGAAAAGATCCTGGCCGTGCCGGTGGACAAGCTGCACCCCTTCTACACGAATGTCGCCAGCTATCGTCAGATGCCGTCGATCTTCATCGAGCAGGTGACGCACTTCTTTGCGCACTACAAGGATCTGGAAAAAGGCAAGACGACCAATGTCATCGGTTGGGTCGAGCCCGAAGCGGCCGCGCAGCTGATCCGTGAAGGCCAGGAACGCCTGGCGCAGAAGGTCGGTTAAGCCGACCTCAAACCAGACTTTTTTGCCCCGGGGTTGTCAAAACTCCGGGGTTTTTTCTTTGTTATGCAAACGTCTTTGCTCCGAAAACAATGCGGTTGCCTGCTTCGCAGGCTCAATCCTGGCCGAATGGGATAATTTTGTTTTCCGCGTAATATTATTGAAAATGACAGCGCTCCCTGCGGAATTTATCCTCGGCGGGGCGGAATTGTAGGATAATATCGCGTCCTTTCACGGAAACGTCATTATTTACAAAGCTCTGCAAAAAATAGCACGCCAAGTACGGTAAAAGTGTAACTCTGGATTGTTCAGGATATTTTCCTTATATACGCGCTCAGTGCCGGGTACTTGTTTGAGTAAAGCGCTTCGGAAATTTGTTTGTGTTTCCGCCGATATCCGAAGCCTCTTAAGAGAGAGTTCGTATTCGTCTTACATGGCTAGAAAGAAAATGATGCCCAATTCCTCCCCGAATCTGGCGTCGCGTCTTTATGCTTTGGCGGTTGCTAAGGACACCGCCAACCTTGTCGACGCGGATGCCGCGTTGGCGTTAGCGCGCGCCTCTGCCCGTACCCTGATGGCCCTGTCGCCTCAGGCCGCAACCCTGATGCGCAAGTTTGCGCAGGAAGAAATCGACCGTCTGTCGATGGAATGCACAGAGGAATCTGTAGGCTCCATCGCCATCATCCGCGATGCTGTCCGCGTAGGCCGGTAGTTTCGATTCAAGTCAGCTTGTGAAGAGCAGGGGCGGTTTCTGAACCGCCTTTTGCTTTTGTGGCATAAGGCGTGCCCGGTATCGGGCACGCCTTATGCCATTAATCAGTTGTCGGTCTTGTCCTCAACGGGCGCTTCGGGTCCATTCTTCTTGATCGACTCAATGGCATTCTTCGCTGAAGCTTTGGAACTATAGCCTTCGGTCCAGAATATCGCTTCACTATTATACAGGAAGTAGGCGACAAACTCGCCTGCCTTGTTCTTACGAATTTCAAACCTGTGTGCCATGATCGGCCTCCTCGTTAAAGAGGCGCCGATGTCACGTCAGTCCCTTGAGTCTGTCAAGACGCCCGGACGCCGTTATCGCGCGCGCTTCAGGCCCAGATACCACATCAGGTTCAGGTAGAAGCCCTTAACCACTGGCAGAACCGCCAGCGTCAGGGCCAGCATCGCCACCAGCATCGACGGCACGATGATCTGGACCGGATAGGTATAGAAAATGTGGAACATGAAGGCGGGGCCGATGACCACGTGTCCGATCAGCAGCATGGTCAGGTAGGCCGGGCCATCATCACAGGGATAGATGCCGAGCGGCGTGCGGCAGTTCGCACACTCTTCCACGACCTTCAGGTAGCCGCGAAACGCCTTACCCTGGCCACAGCATGGGCATTTGCGTTGCAGGCCCCGCAGTAAGGCCGTGCCGAGTGTTACGCCATCGCGTGCCATCATATTTCCTTGTTTGGACATATGTGCAATATAGTCCATCGCGCGTCAATTTCCATGCGTCCCGCTGCCGCAGCAAAAAGTCTTGCATACCATATAAAGATATCTTTATATGGTTATATGGAAAAGCAATCCAGCCAGTATCAGTTCGACTCGCTCCTTGACGCCCTGCGCGCCGCGGGTGAGCCAACCCGCCTGCGCCTTTTGCGGCTGCTGGCGCGCGAAGAGCTGTCGGTAATGGAACTGGTTTCCATCCTCGACCAGAGCCAGCCGCGCGTGTCGCGCCATCTCAAGCTGATGACCGAGGCCGGCTTGATCGAGCGCTTCCCGGACGGCGCCTGGGTCTTCTATCGGCTGTCGCACGCGCCGTCCATGCGGCCGTTGCTCGAAGCCATCCTGCGGCTGTCCGGCGACGCCTATCCGGAAGACCTGCAGCAACTCGAAGCCATCCGTGTTACGCGCCGCCAGTCCGCCGAGGGGTATTTTGAAACCATCGCGCCCAAATGGGACGAAATCCGCAGCCACTATGTTTCCGAGACCGATGTCGAGGCGGCCGTTCTGAAGGTGCTGGGCGACCAGCCGTTCCGCCACCTCATCGACCTTGGCACCGGCTCTGGCCGGATGCTGGAACTGCTGGGCGGGCGCGCGGAAACCGCCATCGGCGTCGACCAATCACAGCACATGCTCAACATCGCCCGCGCCAAGGCCTTCAGCGCCGGCCTGACCCACGCCGATTTCCGCCACGGCGATATTTACGACACGCGCCTGAATGGTGGAACCGCGGATCTGATCGTCATTCATCAGGTCCTGCACTTTCTCAGCGATCC
Organism: uncultured Asticcacaulis sp.; assembly: GCA_946482045.1. The sequence continues at coordinate 6,132 of CAMLPZ010000019.1, read as the reverse complement.
CGGGCGCGCCATCACCGAAGCGGGCCGTTTACTGGCCTCTGGCGGGCGTTTGCTGATCGCAGACTTTGCCCACCACGACCTGGAAATCATGCGCGAGCAGTACCAGCATCGCCGCCTTGGTATGCTGGATGAAGACATGGCGGAATGGTTCCGCACCGCCGGGCTTACGCCCAGCACCATACTTGACCTGCCGCCACAGAAAGCCGGCGGCCTGACCGTTAAAATCTGGCTGGCCAGAAAGCACTGAGATTTTTGTAATGAGCCCCGTTCTGAACCGCGATTCTCTCCATCTGGCGCCCATCGCCCGTTCGTTGTCCGAAGGCGGCCGCGCGCGCGCCTCGTTCGAATTCTTCCCGCCCAAGACCGAAGAGATGGAGCAGACCCTGTGGACGTCGATCGCACGCCTGGCGCCGCTCAATCCGACCTTCGTATCGGTGACCTACGGCGCGGGAGGCTCGACGCGTGAGCGCACCCACCGCACCGTCAAGCGGATGCTGGATGAGACGGCCTTGCGCCCGGCGGCGCACCTGACCTGTGTCGATGCCTCGCGCGCCGAGGTCGATGAGGTCATCCAGGCCTATTGGGATGCTGGGGTGCGCCATATCGTGGCCCTGCGCGGCGATCCGCCGACGGGCTTTGGCGACTATACGCCGCGCGTCGACGGTTATCAGAACGCGACGGAACTGACCGCTGCTATCCGGCGCATAGGTGATTTCGAAGTCAGCGTTGGCGTCTATCCGGAAAAGCACCCGCAGTCGCCGAGCCTGGCCTTCGATCTCGATGTCCTGCGCCAGAAGGTCGACGCCGGGGCGACGCGTGGCATCAGCCAGTTCTTCTTCGAGGCCGAAACCTACCTTCGCTACCGCGATGCCGTTGCCGATGCCGGCATTAAGATCGACCTGACGCCGGGTATCATGCCGGTAACCAATTTCAAGGGCCTGCGCCGCATGGCGGCAGCGTGTGAAGCCAACATTCCCGCCTGGCTGGAAGGGCTGTTCGAAGGCCTGGACGACGATGCAGAAACGCGCAAGCTGCTGGCCTCAGCCGTGGCGGTCGAACTCTGTCTGGAACTGGAGCGGGAAGGGGTGCGCGATTTCCATTTCTATACACTTAACCGCGCTGACCTGGTCTATGCCATCTGCCGCATTCTGGGTGTCAAGGAAGCCGCACTGTGAAACGCCTGTCGATCATTCTGGCGCTGATGGCGCTGCCGGGCATTACCATGCCGGGCAGCGCCATAGCCCACAACCCGGAATGGGATGCGCCGTCCGAGCCGTTCCGTATCGCTGGAAATGTCTATTCCGTTGGGACGGAAGGCATTGGGGTCTATCTGATTGCGTCTCCGACCGGTCATATCCTTCTGGACGGAGCGACCGAAAAAGGCGCCGAGGTCGTGGAGGCCAATATCAACGCTCTGGGCTTCAAACTAAGTGACGTCAAATACATCATCGAAACTCACGCCCACTTCGATCATGTCGGCGGCGTGGCGAAATTGAAGGCCGACACAGGGGCGGTCTTCGTCGCCAGCCCCGGTGATCGAAAGGCGCTGGAAAACGGCGCGCATGATGGGGACAATGAAAACGGTCCGGCGAAGTTTCCGGCGATCAAGGTCGATCGGGTGATCGGCGACCTTGAGACCGTGACTATCGGCGGCGCTACCATGACCGCGCATCTAACACCCGGCCATACCAAGGGCTGCACGACCTGGACGACCGATGTGACGGAAAAGAATATCGTCTATAGCGTGGTCTTCTATTGCAGCGCTTCGGTCGCCGGCAACGCCCTTGTCGGTAATAAGGCGCACCCCGATATAGTCGCGGACTATCGCAAAAGCTTCGCCACGTTTAAAAGCCTCAAGGCCGATATACCGCTGACCAACCACCCCTTTCAGATCGATATGGTGAAGAAGCGGGTGGCGCAGAAGGCAGGCAAGGCGGATGCCTTTGTGGATCGCGAAGCCTTGCCGAAACTGGTGGCTGCCCAGGAAAAAGCCTTTGAAGCGGAACTTAAGCGTCAACAGGCACACAAGTAATTCGAGGGTAAGCCCCTCACCCTAACCCTCTCCCCGTAAACGGGGAGAGGGGGTTTTTAGAGCGATATCCTCTTTCCTCTCCTTCTCCCCGCGTGCGGGGAAAGGGCCAGGGTGAGGGGCTACAGAAGGATGTAACATGACCCGTGCAGACCGCATTGAAGCCCTGAAGGCCGCAGCGAAAGAGCGCATCCTGATGCTCGATGGTTCGTGGGGCGTGATGATCCAGCGCCGCGGGCTGGACGAAGAGGACTTCCGCGCCGAGCGCTTCAAGCACCACAACGGCCAGCTCAAGGGCAATAACGACATCCTGTGCCTGACGCGGCCGGACATCATCGCCGACCTGCATCATCAGTACTTTGCCGCTGGCGCCGACATTTCCGAAACCAACACCTTCTCGGCGACGACGATCGCCCAGGACGACTATCATCTCGACCTTAAGGCGGTCATCGACATCAACCTGGAAGGCGCCAAAATCGCTCGCAAGGTCGCCGACGAATGGACGGCAAAGGAGCCCGAAAAACCGCGCTTTGTCGCCGGTTCCATCGGGCCGCTCAACAAGATGCTCTCCATGTCGTCGGACGTGAATGATCCCGGCGCGCGCCTTGTCACGTTCGACCAGGTCTATCAGGCCTATCGCGAGCAGATTCAGGCGCTCAACGAAGGCGGCGTCGATCTCTACCTGATCGAGACCATCACCGACACGCTGAACTGCAAGGCGGCGATCAAGGCGATCATGGACCTGGAAGACGAAGGTCTGGAAAAGCTGCCGGTCTGGATTTCTGGCACCATCACCGACCGTTCGGGCCGGACGTTGAGCGGACAGACCGCCGAGGCTTTCTGGAACTCGGTCAAGCACGCCCGGCCATTCGCTGTCGGCTTCAATTGTGCGCTCGGCGCCGACCTTATGCGTCCGCATATCGCGGAACTGTCGCGCGTCGCTGACTGCCTGGTGGCGGCCTATCCCAATGCTGGCCTGCCAAATGCCATGGGCCAGTATGACGAACAGCCGCATGAAACCGCCCACGAACTCCACGAATGGGCCAAGGACGGCATCGTCAATATCCTGGGTGGCTGCTGCGGCACTACGCCCGACCACATCAAGCATGTGGCCGATGAGGTGCGCGGCGTAACCCCGCGTCAGATCCCGGATCGTCCAAAAGCCCTGCGTCTGGCGGGCCTTGAGCCCTTCGAACTGGCATGAGGTGGGCGGCAATCCTGTTGGCGGCGACGATGGTGGCGGGATGCGCCCATCAGCCGCCGGTCGGCCGCATATTGAGCTATAGCCGTAGCAACAGCGATGGCTCGATGCCCGAAAACGTCCACGTCTATCGCGCCACCGCGGCTCATGTGGCGGTGAATAAAGCCGTTGATCCGTGCACGACTTCGGCTCTGGTCACCGCCGATCTCGACCTGAAAGCCCGGCAGCCAACCCGGCTGGTGGCGGGCAAGCTCAATCGCCAGGGCGGGCAGGATGCTTTTGGGACTTTGACGCGGACCGGCGATCATCTGCTCGTCGAGTTGGGTGACCACAAAGAGGACCTGCCCATCGCGCCTGGCCCCTGGATACTCTATGACTTCGATCTGGCTGATCTTACCGCGCTTCTGCCGGCGCGTCAGAATTACAAAGCCGGCTTTGCGTTCGGCGTCGCCTTGGTGTGGCCCGAGGAGGGCGTTGAAACCTTCCTGCGTTGGAGGGGACCGGCCGAGGCGCGGTTTGCCGAAGAGACGACCTGGAAGGGCAGGGCGGCCTATCGCTTCGATGTCACCGGCGCGGTGTCGGGGCCGTTGTGGCTCGACGCAAAGGACGGACATGTGCTGGAAGCCAAGTGGGCCCAGCCGAATCATCCCGGCTATACCGACTATCACCTCGTGCTCGATGCGGTCGATGACGGAGGCGCGGACGCCTGGCGCGCGCTCCTGATGAAGCATTGGCAAGGATGTCCGGCTCCGAAAAACTAAGGTCAGGCGTGATGCTGACGCAACGTGTCAGCATTATGAATAGTTTCGGCTGAGACTGGGCTGGCCAATTTCAAAAAACATGGTTAGCGTCCGGTAACATTCGCAACTTTCGGGCTTCGGGGGCCTTGAACCATGACGACGCGCCGGGACATCCTTACACGTTTCACCGCAGTGGCGGGCTTTGCCGGCGGCTATGCGGCGCTGCACGCGCTGGGCCTTACCGGAGCGGAGGCCTGGGCCGGGATGCCCGCCCTTGCGCCCGGGTCCGGCAAGGGCGTCAAGGTCGCCATTCTCGGCGCCGGCCCCGCCGGTCTGGCGGCGGCCTACGAACTCGGCAAGGCCGGTTACCACTGCACCATCCTTGAGGCGCGCGACCGTGTCGGCGGCCGCAACTGGACGGTGCGCAAGGGTACGCGGATCGATTATATCGACGGCACCCAGCAGGTCTGTGGCTTCGATGACGGCCATTATTTCAACGCTGGGCCGGCACGCATCCCGGCGCATCATCAGGCCACCTTGGGATATTGCCGCGAATTCGGCGTCGATATGGAGACCGAGGTCAACTGGTCTGGCCGCGCCCGTATCCAGGCGGACCGCCTGAACGACGGCAACCCTGTCGAGATGCGCCAGGCGATCTTCGACTACCGCGGCCATATGGCCGAACTGCTGGCCAAGGTGACGAACAAGGGCGCGCTCGATGACGCCTTCAGCAAGGATGACAGGGACAAGCTGATGGCCGGGCTGTCGCAATGGGGGCGTCTGACCGAAAAGCTGACCTATGGCGGCAGTGATAATGCCGGCTACGACCAGGATCCGGCTGCGGGCACGCAAGCGCCCAAGTTCCGCACGCCGCTGCCGCTGTCGGTGGTGGGCGACCCTTTCGTTCAGGCGGTCGCGACCTTTGCCGACGCCGCCGACTTCCAGGCGACCATGCAGCAGCCGGTTGGCGGCATGGACCGCATACCGCTGGCGTTCGAGCAGCGGCTTGGCAATGTCATCCGCAAGGGATGCGAGGTGAAACGCATCCGCCGCACAAAAGATGGCGTCGACATCTTCTATTACGACAATGTCACCGCGCGCGCCGAAGTCCTGTCGGCCGACTACTGCATCTGCACGATCCCTTTGCCGGCGCTGGCGGTAATCGCCAACGACTTCTCGAAACCCGTCAAGGCTGCGATCGAGAAGAACAAGGGGACCTATGTCGGCGGCTACAAGATCGCCTTCCAGAGCCCGAGGTTCTGGGAAACCAACGACCACATCTATGGCGGTCTGAGTTTCACCGACCGCGATACCTTCGCGACCTGGTATCCGTCCAACCGCTTCCACACTCCCGAAGGCGTCATCATCGCCGGCTATGCGTTCAACGGCAATATGGCCGCGCGGACCATGCCTGAACAGATCGCCTATGCGCGCGACACGATCGAGCGCCTGCATCCCGGCCAGTCGGGCCTGATGAAGTCGCCGACCATCGTCAACTGGGCCAGCATTCCCTATTCGCAAGGGCTGGCGGGCTTCCTGTCCGATGGCGATCCCGCCGCCTATACGCTGTTGTCTCAGCCCGATGGTCCGGTCTATTTTGCCGGTGACCATATGAGCTACGTCTCGTCCTGGCAGCAGGGCGCCTTCTGTTCCGCCCACCGCGTTGTCAACCTGATTGCCGAACGGCACAAATCCCTCAAAGCCTAAGGAGCTTCCATGTCCCGTACCCTGATGAAACTGACCAAGGTGGTGGGGATGGCTGCCGTTTTCAGCCTGCCTTTGTCAGGCTGTATTCTTTACGATGGCACAGGTGATGGCGACGTGCGCCTGACCGTCGATGCGCCGCCTGCGGCCGACATCACGCGCACCTATAATGGCACTTTCCCGATCGCGCAGGCCGTCACCGTGCCGCCGGGCTATTCCACCGTCTATGTGTCGGGCATGGTGCCGTCGCCAATTAACGGCACCACAGACCAGTACGGCAATACTGAAGCCCAGACCGAATCAGTGCTGAAGAAGATCGACGAGGCGCTGAAGGCCGAAGGGCTCGGTTTTGGCGATGTCGTCAACATGAAGGTCTATCTGGTCGGCGATCCGGCGCTTGGCGGCAAGATGGATTTTGCCGGCATGATGAAGACCTATTCAAAGTATTTCGGCACGGC
>CAMLPZ010000018.1 GCA_946482045.1 uncultured Asticcacaulis sp. | reverse complement strand
AGGCCGGGCGCGTCCAGGCGGCCTATGGCGAGGCGCCGCCGGGGCTGGATCTCAATCAGTTGATGCAGAACGGCCTGACCGGCGCGGTGCATGTTCCCGATCGCTCTGCGGTTCTCAATGCCATCGAAACCGCCTTGACGAAGGGCCGGGCCGATGTCGGCTTCATGCCGCACGCCGCGCTTGATCACTATCTGATGCTGTCGCTGCGCCGGGCGTCGGACGACCGGCTGTACGGCGTCCTGCACGACGGGTCGCTTCAGCACGCGCGCGAAGCCGCACTGGAGGCGGCGCGCGTCGAGGCCGAGACTTCTAGCCACGGCAAGACGCGCTTCCTGGCCAGCATGAGCCACGAACTGCGCACGCCGCTGAACGCCGTCATCGGCTTTTCCGACATCATGCGCCTGCAGATGTTCGGGCCGATGCCGACGAAATACGCCGAATACGCCCAACTGATCTGGGAGTCGGGTCAACACGTGCTCGACATGATCAACGATGTGCTCGACATGTCGAAGATAGAGGCCCAGAAGTACGAGTTGCAGCTCGAAACCTTCGACATCCGCGAACCAGTATCGCAGGCACTGCGCCTGATGCGCGGCCAGGCGCATGACAAGGGCATCGAGATTTTCAGCCAGTTGCCGCAACAGAGCGTGCCGGTGACCGCGGACAAACGCGCCATCAAGCAGATCGCGCTGAACCTGCTGTCGAACGCCGTCAAATTTACACCGCGCGGTGGCGATGTCCGGCTGACGCTTGAGCCCGGCGATGAGGTGGTAACGCTGATCGTCGCCGATACCGGCATCGGCATCGCCCCGGACGACGTGCACCGCATGGGGCTGCCGTATGAGCAGGCCGGCGCAGCCGATATGAAGGCGCAGGGCACGGGGCTGGGCCTGTCGATCGTCAAGGCGATGACGCACCTGCACGGCGGCGAGGTGGCGATTCATTCCGACGTCGGCGAAGGCACGACGGTAACGGTGCGCCTTCCGGTCGTGGCGCAGCAGTTGCTGCTGGAATTACCTGAGGCCGAGCCGATTGGGCCGGCGGCGATGGAAACGCCTCAGCCGCCATTGGCCCGCGCGTCGGATCCGCTGGCGGATTACAACGCCACGCCGGACGTTCTGCGGCACTTTGGCGATTTCGTCGTCCGCCCCCCGAAGAGCTGATCGGGCGCTTTCCAGGAAAATCCGGACAGTAGAAATTACAACGGTTTTCCGTAAACCGACGGCATGCGGACATAGCCAAGGCCGGTGATGAAGTCGCCGACTTCGAAACGCGCATATTTGGTGCCGGTGCGAAAATCGAAGGCGATGACGATGTCCTCGCGCGGGTCGAGCGGGGCTATGGCCCGCCAGGCGCGGCTTGGGAAATCAAAGCGCTTGACCGCCACCGGACCCTGGTCGCCGACATAGTCGCCGGTGGCGGAAACGCCGATCAGATTGGCCCTGACGCGCGGTTTGATCTCGGCCTCGGTCTCCTGGCTGTCGCTGGCCAGGAAGGTCCGCACCCCCGACCCGAAGCCAAGCGGAATCGTATCGCTGAGTGTCTCGGTGGCATGGCTGATCACACCTGCCGGCGCAACCTGCGAATCACGGACGATCAGGCGCGCGGCATAGGGCATCTCTCCGCCGTGGAAATTGGCCATGACGGTAAAGCGGTTGTCGTTCAGTGTGCCATAGAGCCCCAGTGCCAGGTCGGCATCGGCGTCTGACTGATACTGCGCCAGCCGCCAGGCAGGTTCGCCGCCGTGCGCCCGGGAGCCGGTCCATTCGGCGCGCCCGCCAGGCAGGCTTAACCGCGTCTGGGTGGCGAAGGCGCGATAAGCATCGGCGGCGGCGGCGGCTTCGTTCAGCAATTGCGGCGCGTCGCAGTCTATGCTCCGGGCGGCGGCACGGGCTTCGCCGAGATAGGGTGTCAGGCTCTGCATGCCGCCGGTCGAGCGGATCAGGGCGTTACGCGCCTGGACATAGCCCGAGGTCACGGCCATGGCGGTCGCACCGTCAAGCAGCTTGCAGCGGGCATTGGCCTCGGCCAGGAAGTAGCGCTTGACGGCGGTGGTGGTCAGGTCATCGGAACCGGCGCCTGCCGGCACAAAGGATGTAAAGGCGCACATAAGCGCCGCGCCTAAAAACGCGCCGATCCTCATGCCCCGCAACCGTTCCATTCGCGCCTTCTGCCCTGGAGTTGATAAGGCAGTTATAAGACAACAGGGTTGAGAGGCCGTGAGCAGACAGGGTTAAGCGCTTATAAACCTGTCAGATTGCTCTTCATTTTCTTAAGGTAGGTGGTAAAAGCGCCGAGTTCGGCGTCGTCCAGGCAGTCAAAGGCGGCCTCGACGGCTGGGTAGCTTGCCTTGCGCGCCGTCTCCAGAGTTACCAAACCCTCAGGCGTGATCTTCACCCGCTTGACCCGCGCATCCCCTCCGCCCTCGACCTTCTGTAGCATACCCTTCTCAAGCAATCCGGCGACGGCTTTGGTCACGCCTGGCTGGTTGATCGCCATGACGCTGGTAAGCTCGGTAATGCTGGCGGTCGACTCGGGCTGCCAGGCGAAGTGATTAAGGAGGCTCATCTGGGTGAGAGTGAGTCCAAGCGGCCGCAACGCCGTCTCGATTTGGAAGCGCAGCAGATCGGTCGCGATCATGAAGTCGACGATGCCGCGCTGGATCAGGGGCGCACGGGCGTGCTGTGTCATAGGCTTTTCCGGTTGGCGGAGGTGATTCCAGCGAACATAGCACGGCCGGCTTGACATAATATTCCCGAGAATATAATTTTATATTCTTGGGAATAAAAATTGGAAGAGAAGCAAGCCTATGTCAAAGTCATCCTTCGTCTCGTCACTGGTATCGCGCTTTCCGCTCACGGTCTGGTGGCTACTGGCCATCGTTCTGGTCGCCGGCAGCCAGCTGGCTCAGCATTTTCTCGATCGGCTCTATGTCGCTTCGCAGTTTCCTGTGTCGTTCTTCGAGGGGCAAACCGCCTTTGACGCCGACAAAGTCAAGTCCTGGTATATGGTGCTGATCGAGCACGGCACGCTCGACCGCTATATCTGGGTTCAAATCGCCGACTATGGTTATATGGCGACCGTCCTGGCCGGCTTCTTCGCGTTGACAGCCGCGATTTACCGCAGTCTGCCTGTGGGCCACTGGCTGAAGGGCGCTGCGCTTGTGATGATATTGGTTGCGTGCACGGCGCCGGCCTTCGACGCATTGGAAAACCTGGTGTCCTTTTTCATGCTGGCCGATCCGGTCGGTTTCGCTGACTGGCTCGTTTATCCCTATTCCGGGTTCGCCTCCGCCAAGTTCGCCGTCTATGTTATGACCTATCTGTGGACGCCGTTCGCGGTCCTTGTAGCCATCCTGTCCGGTCTAGTCGGCCTTGTCAGGGCCAGGCGCCATACCGTCTTATAGGCCGGTGTGTTTGTTGACAGGCATCCCCCGGCCGCTACTTTGAGCGGATAAGCGATTCCGGGACGCGACGTATGGAACCGACTGAGACTTTCGAGCTCGTCATAGCGATGCTGCTGGCGATCATCGCCCTGCATTATGCGGCGCATAAGTTGAGACTGCCCCCGGCAGTGGCACTGTTGACCGGCGGTGCCGTCCTGGCCTTCGTGCCGGGACTGCCCGTGATCTCGCTCAATCCGGAACTGGTGCTGGTCATCTTCCTTCCGCCGCTTTTGATGGATGGGGCGTGGTTCATCGCCATCTCCCAGCTCAAACGGCACATGATCGGCATTATCTCCCTGTCGGTCGGGGCGGTAATTTTCACGACTATTGTCGTTGCGGTGGTGACGCACATGCTCATGCCTGGATTGCCATGGGCGGCGTGCGCGGCCTTGGGCGCTATCGTCTCGCCGCCGGACGCCGTATCGGCGCGGGCGATCCTTCAGACCGTCAAGCTGCCGCGCCGCCTGTCGATCCTCCTGGAAGGCGAAAGCCTGTTCAATGACGCCACCGGCCTGGTCCTGTTCCGCTTCGCCATCGCCGCCGGCGTGACCGGAGCGTTCAGCGCAGTCGATGCGGCCGGAAGCTTTGCTATGCTGGCCCTGGGCGGTGCTGTCGCGGGTGCGCTTATTGCCGCTGCCTGGGTGCTGCTGGTAAAGCATCTCGGCGACGACTACCTGATGATCGCGGCGTCGATCCTGGCGCCGTGGGCTTCTTATCTGCTGGCCGAAATGTTCCACGTTTCGGGCGTCATCGCCACGGTGACGACGGGTCTGATCTGCGGCTGGTTCCAGCACACGGTTTTTTCGGCGGCGGTCCGGATGCGCGGCACGTCCTTCTGGCAGGTCATGATCTTCCTGATGGAGGCCGCGGTCTTTTTGCTGATCGGATCTTCGTTGCGCGATGTCGTCGACCGCGCCGGTGGATTCGGTGTGATCCTCAACACCATGGCCGTGCCGATCCTGCTGATCATCGTGGCCATGACGCTGGCGCGGTTTGCCTGGGTTTTCGGGGGCGATGCGGTAACATGGGCGGTCCGAGCGGCGGGAATAAAGCGCTATAAGCCGCTGGGGCCGAAATGTTCGGCGGTTCTCGGTTGGTCAGGGATGCGCGGCGTGGTGACTCTGGCCGTGGCGCTGAGTGTACCCGCGACCTTTCCCGGCCGCGATTTCATGCTGGTGGCGGCCTTTGCCGTTATTCTGGCGACGGTACTGATCCAGGGCATGAGCCTGGGCAGCGTGATCCGATGGGCCGGGCTCAGCGAAGGCGAGGGTGAAGCGCCGCGCCTGACCATGAGTGAGGCCGAAGCGTCCATGGCCCAGGTTCAGTTCCAGGTCATTGAGGCACGCGCCTATGACGACAAGGGTGAGCTGATCCATCCGCGCCTGCTCGAGCGCTATCAGCGCAAAGCCACAATGTCGCAGAAGTACGCCGCCGAGGAAGAGGCGCATAGGCCAATGCTGCACGCCCACTTCGATCTGGTGCTGGCAGCGGTAGCGGCAGGGCGTGCTGAACTGCTCCGCCTTCACCGCGCCGGCGAGATCGACGACGAGACCCTGCATGAACTGGAGCGCGACCTCGACCTCGAAGAGCTGGGCGCTCTTTCCGCCAAGGCGTGACAGGCGGCGCGGGGCGTGGTTTAAGTCGCGCCCCGAAATCTGAACCGAGGTATCACCATGGGCAAGCGCATTGTCTTTACCGGCGGCAGCGGCAAGGCCGGCCGGCACGTCGTGCCGTATCTGCTGGACAAGGGCCACGAGGTCGTCAATCTCGACCTGGCGCCGATGGCATGTCCGGGCGTCAATACCCTGATCACCGACCTTGCCGACAGCGGCCAGGTGTTCAACGCCTTGTCAATGCATTTCGGCTTTGAGGGGCTGGACAGCGGCCAGGGCCCGGCAAAGGTCGATGCCGTGGTCCATTTCGCCGCCGTGGCGCGCATCCTGATCCGGCCGGACAACACGACCTTTGCCGTCAATACGGTCTCGACCTACAACGTCATTGAGGCGGCGGTAAAGCTCGGCATCCGGAAGATCATCATCGCCTCAAGCGAGACCACCTACGGTGTCTGCTTCGCCGAGGGCGACAAGGACTATCACGAATTCCCACTGACCGAGGATTACGACGTCGATCCGATGGACAGCTATGGCCTGTCGAAGGTGGTCAACGAAAAGACGGCGCGGGCGTTTGCCATGCGCTCGGGCGCCGACATCTACGCGCTGCGCATAGGCAACGTAGTCTCGCCCGAGGACTATGCCAGCTTCCCGGGCTATCTCGCCGAGCCCCTGTCGCGCAAGCGTAACGCCTGGAGCTATATCGACGCCCGCGACCTGGGCCAGATCGTCGACCGCTGCATCGCCGTCGACGGGCTGGGCTTTCAGGTATTTAACGCCGTCAACGATACGATCACGGCGCTGGAGCCGACGCGCGATTTCCTGGCGAAATGGGCGCCGCATACGCCGATTACCCGCAACCTCGATGGTTTTGAAGCGCCGATCAGCAACAGCAAGATCCGTGACCTGCTGGGCTTCGTTGAGGAACACAACTGGCGCAACTATGTGAAGGCTGGCTGATGCTGCTGTCGTCAGACATCTGGGTCAGCGCCCTCACGCGCCGGGTCGAACAGGCCGGTTCCTTTGCCTTCATCGCACGCAAGGGGCATCCGCAGTTCGGCGCCGTGTTGGTCAAGGTGCTGAACCTGCGTACGCGTGACGCCTATGTGTTGCGCGAGGTCCAGACCGGCGAGGGCGAGGAGGGCGGCACCAAGTGGATGCGGCCGGTCGAGACGCTGAACGAGCCCGACATCGACGCCTGGATCACACGCCAGGTCAAGTACGACCCCGACCTCTGGGTGGTTGAGATCGAGGACGCCGAAGGCCGGCATCACCTGACCGAGCCGGTGGTCTAGGCGCTTTATGGTCAACGGCGGTTAACCCTCTTCCTTGACGGATTCCACAACCCTTTGTGTCAATGTGGTGGCCTGTTCACGCTTTCAGGGTGCCGCATTGTACTTCCTTCTTAACGACCACATCTTCGATATCGACCCCAACCGCATGATCCAGCCGCTGGATGCCGAACGCTTTTCGGCCCTCAGCCCGGACTATATCGCGTTGCTGGGCCGCGAGATGTTCGCCGAAGATCCGCAGGTTCACAAGCGCAACCCGGAGCGCGCCCGGCGGTTGGCGCTGCTGATCCATCTCAAGATGCCGCGCATCAACGCCGCCCAGTTCTTTGTCATGCAGGCCGACGGCAACCCGAATAATGTCGACGCCGACTTCAAGTCGATCAATCCCGACGATGTCGGCGCCCTCTATCAGCATCAGATGGCCGGCATGTTGAGCACATCTCTGGTCGACCAGGAAGTCTGGCACCGCATGGCGGCCTAACGCCTAACGGGGCGCTCCGAACCAGGCAGTCATCACCGCCTGAAGGCCGTCGCCGCCTTCGCCGCCTGCCCACGCCACGTGGCCATCGGGGCGGATCAGCACGGCGTCCGGTGCCGCGACGGTTCCGATGGCCGGCAATTCCCATAGCCCGTCGTATTGCGCGTGAACGTGCCTGGCGCGGGCCGACCACGGCGTGATATCTAGCCTCCCGGCCCCGCTGAAGTCCAGCAAGACAGGCTGCGCGGCGTGCAGCAGCGTGTAGACGCGCGTAACGCCTTCCGGCAAGGCAAGATCGAGATCGGGCATGCGCCGGCCAAGCAGAGGATGGCCGTCGCCGAGGTCGTAGCGGATGCTCAAGCCCGACATTTCGGCGGCCACCTGCTTGCGTAGAATGTCCATGCCAAGCCAATCGGTTACAATATCGCGCAGGGCCTCGGTACGGTCATCGGTCCGTTGCAGGGCCACCTGCGCCATGGTCGTGCGGAGGACGCGCGCGGCCACCGGATGACGTTCGGCTTGATAGGTGTCGAGCAAGCTTTCGGGGGAAGAGCCTTTCACCACTTGGGCCAGTTTCCAGCCCAGGTTGACTGCGTCCTGCACGCCGGTATTGAGACCCTGGCCGCCAACCGGGGAGTGGACATGCGCCGCGTCGCCGGCGAGCAGGACCCGGCCCTGGCGATAGGTCTCGGCCTGCCGCGACATGTCGGTGAAGCGCGAAATCCAGGTCAGGTTATGGATGCCGTAGTCCGTGCCGCAGGCGGCAACGAGGGCCTCGCGCAAGTCTTCGAGCGTTGGCTCGGTCGTGGCGCCTGGCGTCCTTTCCGTCACCATGATGTTGACGGGGCCATCCGTGGCGAAGATGATCTTTCCGTCGCGGATTTCATAGTTTTCCCGGCCGAATGCGTGCATGCCCCAGGCCGTGCGGTGGACGCCGAGCGGCGGCTCTTCGCGCATTTCGGCCTCGGCCAGGATATTGCTCACCGTCGCCTCCCAGCCGGGAAAGGCGATGCCGGCGGCTTTGCGGATCACACTGCGGCCGCCGTCGCAGCCGACAAGATAGCTGGCGCGCAAAGATCCGCCGTCGGACAAGGCGACGGTGACGCCGGACTCGTCCTGGGAAAAGCCTGTAACGTTGCGGCCGCGATAGACCGGCACCCTCAGCTCTTCGACCCAGCCGGCGAGAATGTGTTCGATATGTTTTTGCCTGAGCGCCAGCCCGTAATTGTGCCGCGTTGGAAAATCGCTGATGTCGAGGCGCGTAACGGCAAAGCCCGTGACCTGGGCGACCTGGCCTTCCTTCAGGAAACGGTCGACAATGCCGCGTTGGTCGAGCACTTCGAGCGTGCGCGCGCTTAGGCCTCCGGCGCGCGAACCAATAAGCGTCTGGTCAGGACGGCGCTCGACAATGGCGACATCTACTCCGGCCAGGGCCAGTTCGCCCGCCAGCATCAGGCCCGTCGGACCCGCGCCAGCGATCAGTACCGCGTGCTCACCCATTTTCATCTCCCTGTACGGATAAAGCTCTTTTGCGTAAGGCTTTGTTATTTAAGGGAAAGAATCTGTGCGAGCAATTCTTGTAATTTATAGGTTCAGCCCCAGATAAGAACTGTGAGCCCGACGCCGTTTAGTTGTCGCGGGCCGTGATCTCCGCCAGTTTATCGAGCTTTTGCCGCCAGCCGTGCATGGCGCCGCCGAAGGCCTGTGCCTGGTGCGGCCTGAAGCCAGCCTGTTCGACGCGCAAATGCGTGCCGGTGGCCGTCGGCGTGAGCGTAAAAGTCACCACACTGTCGAGATTATAGGCCGGATCGTCGTGGACGTAGTTCCAGGTATAGGACAGGGTCTTGCCGGGCTCGATGGCCAGCACCTCGCAGTCGAGCACGCCACCCCAGTCGCCGCGCAGGTTGAAACGGTGGCCCAGGCGCGGCTGGAAATCGTTCTTCATCAGCCATTCCTCCATCAGGTGGGGCTGGGTTAGGGCGCGCCACAGACGCTCCGGCGGATGCGGGAACTCGCGTTCGACGGTGACGGTCTTTGATTCGGTCATTTGCTTTTCTTCTTGGCGGCGGGCGTGCCGGCATTGAACGCCACTGCGGCACGGATCAGCGCCTTGAAGGCGTCGGCGTTGATGACTTCACCCTGCTTGAAGTCGATGGCGCGGCGGGCATTGCCTTCCAGGCTGGAATTGAACAGGCCTGCCGGGTCTTGGAGCGAGGCCCCCTTGGGGAAGGTTGTCTTTACGGCAGCCTTGTAGGTCTCGCCGGTGCAGATAATGCCGTCGTGCGACCAGACGGGAATACCCCACTTCCATTCCTCGACCACTTCGGCATCGGCCTCGTGGATCAGCGCGCGCACCCGCGCCAAAGTCTCGCCCCGCCAGTCGGTCAGGTCGGCGATGGCCGCGTCGATTTTTTCGGGAACGCTCAGGTGGTCACGGCCGGGAACGGGTTTCTTCATGGCTTGGTCTCACATCTTCTCGCCAGGCAACTGGCTGGCCTGTTTGATCCAGTCGGCGAACTGCGCCTCGTCGAACTGGCCTTCGTGGATATCGTAATAGTGCACCGCCGGGTATTTCGACTTGCCTTTCGGCACCGGTACAAGCGACGCGCCCTGGAAAAAGGTCACCTTGATATATTTGGTGAAGCAATGGAATGAGACGAACCATAGGTCGTCTTCCAGGCCATAGAAGGGCGTGTTCCATTTCACCGCCTTTTTCACGCCGGGGACCACATCGCCTATGATCGCGTCCATGCGGTGGCCGATCTCGCGTTTCCACTCCGGCATGGCGGCGATGTAGGCTTGGACGCTTTCGTCGCCATAGCCCTTGGCGATCTGCGGATTGCCGCCTGACAGGAGCTTGGGCGTGCTCATCGTGCTGGTCGCGCCTTGGCGAAATAGGGCAGGGCGAACATGTAGAGGCCGGTGAACAGAAGCAGGAAAAGCGGCGGCAGGGGCGCATAGGTCACCCACATGATCTGGTGACCCAGGCCCATCACCACGAAGTTGGCCATGACGGTCAGGGTGAAGACGATCGACACCCAGCGGTGGAATTGACGTATTCCGTTGTTCATTGGTCCATCCTTTTCAGCAGGTCATCCAGGTCGTCGAAGCGGCGTTCCCAGAAGCCGGTCATTTGGTGCGCCCAGTCGGTGAGCGGTGACAGTGCGCCAGGAAGGGCGCTGTAATGGGTCTGGCGGCCTTCCTGGCGGTCACGCACCAGTCCGGCCTCCTTCAGCACGCCGAGATGTTTCGAGACGGCCGGCTGCGACACGCCGGCCTGGGCCGTCAGGGCCGCGACCGTCTGTTCCCCGTTGCGGCACAGCCGTTCGAAGATGGCGCGCCGGGTGGGGTCCCCCAGCGTGCGGAACAGGATATCCGGTCCAGACGGGATCAAACTTATAACTCCTCGGTTATGAGTTGATGTATAACTCGTGAGTTATGAGTTGGTCAAGAGGGCTATTAAATGAAAAGTCTTCCCTTACGGACATTTTTGTTACTTGACGCTCACGTAAGTTGAATTGGTTTTCTCCGGCGCGAGACTATATTGATGGCATGACCGAAGCTCCCGCTCATTACCCGTCCCTTGGCGCGCGCTATGCCGACCTCGTCGTGCATATCGTAGGTCTTGCGCTTGCCCTGTTCGGCGGCGGACTGGCGCTGGGGCTTGCCGTCAGCCAGGGCCTTTTGGGACAGGTGGCGGCGGTAACGGTCTATGCGGTGGGCTTTATTGCCATGCTGGCCTTCTCGATGGCTTACAACTTCGCCAAGCCAAGCTGGCAGCCCTTCCTGCGGCGCCTCGACCATGCCGGTATTTTTTTGATGATCGCCGCCTCCTATACGCCGTTCACGACCCAGGCGCTTGACGGGGGCTGGGCATGGGGCATGAGTATCGCCGTCTGGTCGCTGGCAGGCCTCGGCATGCTGGGCAAGCTGCTGTTGCCGGGCCTCGGCAAGGTCTTCTGGATACCGCTTTATCTCGTGCTGGGCTGGCTGATCATCATCGCCATCCGTCCGATGGTCCGCGAAGTGCCTCTGCCGGCCATGATCCTGCTGGCGGCGGGTGGCGTGGTCTATAGTGTCGGCACAATCTTCTACATGATGAAGCGGCTCAAGTTCCGCCGCGCCATCTGGCATGGCCATGTCCTGGCCGGCGCCGCTACCCATTACGCGGCTGTGCTGGTCGGCGTCGTGCTGGCGACTTCGCACTGACTCGGAGCGATATGGCGAAAAGTGCCAAGAAGCGTCTTTGGGGTTTTCGCCATAAATATCGCGACAAAGCAAAAATTAGATCGGTATGATTTTTTACTTAAAATCATACCGATCTAAATCAGCCGCCGGTTTCGATCTTATGGATCAGAGCGGCCTTGCGCGCCTCCTCTGGCGTGCGGACCAGCGAGGCGCCATCGCCCAATCCGTTCGCAACCTTCTGCTTCAGCGCCCGGGCGCGATCGATGTCCTGGGTATTGACCGGTTCCGGCTCAGCCATGACGGCCTCCTTTGTCAAACTTGACCGTCGTTGTGCGTCTCAGGCCATGACGATGTCGATAAGGAAGGCGGCGAAAGGCATAAAGGGCGGGTAGAGGGCGCGGCGCCCTTACAGGAAACTGACACATTGTGCGGCGTGTCCACATTGCGCGGTTGTACCGCGTTAACCGAATGTCGGCAAAAGGCCAACAGCGCAACGGCATCCCAATGAGCGACATGCAAGGTCCGGACACCGGCTATCCGGCGAGACGTATTTCCTGCATCATCTGCGCCTATAACGAAGCGGACAAGATCGCCAATATTCTCAAGGCCGTGGACGGCCATCCATTGCTGTCCGAAGTCATCGTCGTCAATGACGGCTCGACCGACGGCACAGCTGCTTTGGCGCAGTCGTTTCCGGAAGTCACCCTGATCTCCTATCCGGCCAATCGCGGCAAGACCTACGCGCTCAGCCAGGGCATGGCCGCGGCCAAAGGCGATGACTTCATGCTTATCGATGCCGACCTGTCAGGGCTGACGGCTGCCGACATCTTTGCGCTCGCCGCGCCGGTAATGGCCGGCAGGGCGGAGGTTAGCATCAGCCTGCGCGCCAACAGCCTGGCGCTTTATCGCGCGCTGGGCCTCGACTTTGTCTCGGGCGAGCGCCTTATTCCGGCGGACCTGGTGAGGCCGCATCTGGCCCGGATGGAGCGTTTGCCGCGCTGGGGCGGCGAGGTCTTCATCAACAGCCTGATCACGGCTGCGCGGCTGCGCGTCGAGGTGGTCGACTGGCCGGGCGTCTTCAATATCCGGAAAGCGCAGAAGGTTGGCGCCTGGCGCGGCCTATTGGCCGAGCTGACCATGACGGCGGACGTCTTTCGCGTCCTGTCGCCGGTCATGGTGGTCCGGCAGAACGTGGCCCTGCTGTCGCTGATGCGGCGGCCCGCGCCACAGCGGCGTGTCCGCCTGCGTTTCGGCCTGCCTTCCGTGGGCAGCATGCGCGACCTTCTGTCGGGCCGCTGGCCCGTGGCTTGAGCGCATTCACACAATTGTCCGACGATTGTAACGTGAGTTGAAAACAAGGGTGCCGAAAAGCTGTTGAATTTCGCTGCGGCGCAACATATCTTGGATTTGTTCGGCGCTTTCGCGCTGATTGCCCTTCCTGGGCGTTTCCTCCCTGTAAAACTTGCCGCGCCGCAATGCGCGGCTTTTTTTTGCCTTATCGCCAACTTACGCGACACCTGAAGTCCTGTAGCCGTATCTTATGTCTGGGCGTCTACTGTTATGCCCACACATGACAGGAGGCGCAGATGGACGAGCAATCAAGGCGCGACACGCATTCCAACGGTTCGGAACGTCAGGAAAGGACGTTCCGGAAGGACGGCTATAACGCCGATTTACGCGGCATGCCGGTCGATATCGAGCCTGTTCCGCGCGATGCCGCAGGCGCGGCCATCGATATTCGATCCGATACCATGCCTAACGACGGCATCGTTGTCGTGCATGATGACGACGATGAGATCCTCGATGCTGAAAAGGCAAATGCCGATAAGGCGCCTTAAAAGCGCAGGAAGAGGTTCTTCAGCCACAATGGGCCGCTGCGCGACACGTCCTGCCAGTCGGCTTCGGCATCTTCGTCCTCGGGCGTGTAGCCCCAGGGGTTGAACAGCTTCACTTTTGAGAAGCGGTAGGCCGACAGGCTGCGGGTCACAAGCGTCAGGCCGTGGGTCAGGGCTGTGGCGGCCAGCAAGGCATCCCGGTCCTTACCGTCGGCAAAGGGCAGGGCGGCACGCCGTTTGGTGACGGCAAGGTCGACGCTCAATATCCTGCCTTCGAACGCCGCCGGCACGGTCTCCTCGATCCATGATCGCAGGGCCGCACCCAAGACCTTGTCCTTGCGCTGGACCTCAGCGATGCCGCCTTCCAGTTCGAGCAAGCTCATGACCGAAATGAACAGGTTCTGGGCGGGCGCGTTCGACGCCCAGCGCGTGACGTGTTCGTCGGCGCGGCCTGACTTGGCGCGGCGCAGTTCAGCGATGACGGGGGTGTCGAGCAGGTACATACGGGAGCATGCTCCGAAAAAGTGGAAACCGGTTTTTCGGGTCAAGCATGCGACCCACTGAGAAATCTAAAACCCTTCCTCACGGCGGTCCCAGCTGCCACCGCGCGCGGCGTCGAAATCGACGGCTTCCGCCTCAGGCTCCGGCATGGCCAGCAGGTCGACGATCGATTCCGTCCGTCCGGTTATCTGGCGGAAGGCGTCGAAACTCATCAGCACGTGGGTCGGCCGGCCGCGATCGGTGACGAAGACGGGTTCCAGCCGTGCATCGCGTTTGGCCCTGCCGACATCCTGGTTGAATTCGCGGCTGGTCATGGTGCTCATTTTGATTCTACATTTCTACAATTAGTGGCCTTAATTATGTTTCTACATTACTACAGTGTTGTCGCTACGCAACAGAAATTTTCCTAAGTAAAATAAACAGGTTGATATCCGTCCTTATGGAAAATTTACGCTTGCCATAACGCGAATATCGACAATAGCTTCGGACCAAGACGGCGAAAAAAGTCCGTTTTTCGAAATTGCATAGTCCGGGAGGATACATGTTTACCGCATCGACGGCGCCCAACATATGGGAAAGCACCGTTCACGAAATCACCAATGTGTTGTCACCCCACGGCGCCCTCGGGCCCGATGGCGTCACCAAGCTCTATGCGCCGGGCGACTATTCGATTCACTTTTTCCTGCAACTGGCGGTGATCATCATCACCTGCCGCGTCGTCGGCTGGCTGGGGCAGAAGCTGCTGCACCAGCCGCAGGTCGTCGGCGAGATGATCGCGGGTGTCGTACTCGGGCCATCGCTGTTCGGCCTGCTGGCGCCGGAAATCCAGGCCGCCATCTTTCCCAAGGAAATGAAGAGCGTGCTCTATACCGGCGCGCAGTTCGGCGTCGGCCTCTACATGTTCATGGTGGGCTGCACTTTCCGCGGCGACCACTTCGCCAGCAAGGGCAAGAGCGCCATGCTGGTCTCGCTGGCCGGGATTTCCGCGCCGTTCGCCTTCGCCATCCTGATCACGCCCTGGCTGCTGACCGTGCCGGGCCTGTTCACGCCGGGTATCTCGCAGTTCGCCGCCACCCTGTTCATGGGCGCCTGTATCGCCCTGACCGCCTTCCCGATGCTGGCGCGCATCATCAACGAACGCGGCCTTGCCAATTCGTCGCTGGGCACGCTGTCTCTGACGGCCGGTGCGTTTGATGACGCCATTTCGTGGTGCGTCCTGGCGGTCGTTCTGGCGACCTTCGGCGCCGGTCCGGGCGTTGCCGTCCTGGCCATTGTCGGCGGTATCTCGTTCGCGCTCTTCGTCGTGCTGTTCGGCCGCAAGCTGCTGGCGCCGCTTGGCCGCATGGTCGAGGAAAAGGGCGAGATGAGCCACACCGTCCTGGCCATCACCATGATCTGCTTTTTCTTGTCGGCCTTCGTCATGGACGCCGTCGGCATCCACGCCATCTTCGGCGGCTTCATCCTGGGCACGGCCATGCCGCGCGGCAAGTTCGTCGAGGAACTGAAGAAGAAGGTCGAGCCGTTCGCCGTGATCGTGCTTCTGCCGATGTTCTTCACCTATTCGGGCCTGAACACCCGCATGGACATGGTCAATTCGTGGTCGATGCTGCTGGTCGCCCTGGTTATCCTGGCCGTCTCGGTCGCCGCCAAGTTCGGCGCCTGCTACGCCGCCGCCCGCATCAGCGGCGAGGACAACCGCACGGCTTTGGGCATCGGCGCCCTGATGAACTCGCGCGGCCTGATGGAACTGATCATCATCAATATCGGCCTGCAGAAGGGCATTATCGGCCTGCCGCTGTTCGCCATGCTGGTCCTGATGGCCATCGTCACGACAGTCATGGCGTCGCCGGTCTTCGAGCTGGTCTACGGCAAGAAGGCGCGTGAAAGCGGTGAGCTGGGCGCGGTGCCCGACAACAGCGCCGCCTGATTTGAGGCCCCGGCCGGGCTGCTTCCCTAAGGGCAGCCCGGCCTTTTTTATCCGAACAACTCAAATTTTCTGGCGCGTTTGTCGCGTAAGCCTCTCTGCGCGCCAAATTCAGGGGATCAAGATGCGCACGCCATGCGTTTCCATTCTGGCGCTGACGGCCATTGCCGCCTCCGGCTCGGCTCACGCCGAAAACACCTTCCTCACCAAGTCCAAACCGATCTGGGAATCGAGCCTGCGCTCCGAACAGGTCACGCAGGCCGGCTTTGCCAACGATGCCGAGGCCCTGACCTGGCGCAACCGCATCGGCTGGGAAAGCGGCGAAGCTCATGGCATCTCCGTCCTGATCGAGGCCGACAGCGTCCACGCCTTTACCGGGCGCTACAATTCCGGTCTGAACGGCCGGACGGCTTATCCTGGCGTGACCGATCCGGAAGTGACCGAGATCAACCGCGCCCAGGTGCGCTGGGCGCCGTCGAAGCAGACCGCCGTGACGCTCGGCCGGCAGCGTATCGTGCTCGATGATGGCCGTTTTGTCGGCAACAGCGGCTGGCGGCAGGACGAACAGACCTTCGACGGCGCGCGCTTCGATACGGCAAAGGGTAAGGCCAGCCTGACCGCCGCCTATGTTTCGCGCGTCAACCGCGTCGTCGGAGACGAAAAGGACTGGAATTCCGACAGCTGGCTGCTCAACGCCAGCTACGCATTTAACCCGGCGCTGAAGCTGACCGGCTTTGTCTATGCGCTTCAGTTCGAAAGCGACGCCGATGCGCCCACGACCGCCGATATCAACAATGCGCGCGCCTCTTCGGTCAATATTGCCGGCCTGCGCGCCACCGGTAGCCGCAAGGCTGGCAATGTCACGTGGGGCTATATCGCCCAGCACGCCCGCGAAAGCGACGCGGGCGACAACCCGCAGGACTTTACGCTCGACGAGACCATGGTCGAGGTGTCCGCTGCCTGGAAGCTTTTTACCGCGCGGGTCAATTTCGAGCGTCTCGGCGGCAACGGCACGGTAGGCTTCATTACGCCGATCAACTCGGCGCACCCGTTCCAGGGCTTTGCCGACGCTTTTTCCGGCACCGGAGGCCACCAGGCCTTCGCCAACGGCATCGATGACCTGACCCTCAATGTCAGCGTCAATGTGCCGGTGAAGTTCAAGCCCGTGATCAGCCTCTACTATCACGACTATAATTCCGTGCGGCTCAATCAGGACCTTGGCAAGGAACTGGATATCGTCGCTCAGGCGGCGCTGACGCCCAAGCTGAGCGTGATGCTGAAGCACGCCGATTTCGATCGCGGCATTTCGGCTGCGCCCGCGTCGCGGACCAAGACCTGGATCATGCTGCAATACAAGCTCTAGCGTTTAGTTCCTCCCTGGTGCCTCACCCGTGTCCGTTCCGGCGGACACGGGTTTTTTTTGTGTGCCTTCATGTCCGTCGCGCGGATATGGATTCTTTTTGTTGTCATGTTGCAGTGCGGCGTGACATAAGATGTACATATTCAAGGGGAAGAGGGCATGACGAGAAGCCTTGTTGTCACGGGCGTAGTCAGCATGTGGGTGGCGGCAAGTCTGGCGTCGGCGCAAACCCCGACCATTGCCGTTCCCAATGCCACATCGACCACCAGCTACGATGCCGGTGCCGGCTTTCCCGACCGCAACGGGCCGTTTTCGGCCATACTGATCGTCATTCCCGAAACCGAGCTGGCGGAATTCAACAAGCCGTCGACCGCCAACCGCAGCCTGAGTCGCGTCGCCCGCGCCGAACCGGGCGCCAAGCTGGCCATCAAGGTGCTGTTCACCGGGCCTGCCGCAGACCTTAATTCGGTCGGCAAGGTGACGATGGATCTTAAGATCCTGGCGCCGGATGGCACCATCTACGCCAACAGCGACTACAAGGACCTGCCGGTTTGGCTGGGCAATGTCGGCCAGGGGAGGGGCGTGTTCGACAACCGCGACCGCGTGCCGGTCGTGACCTTCGAGCCGGCGGACAAGCCGGGCGTTTACACAATCCAGGCAACGCTGCGCGACCGCTTCTCCCAGCGCGATATCGCGCTTCAACAGACCGTCGAGCTTCTGCCAATGCCAGTCGCCGCTGCGCCTGCCGCACCCCCGCAGGCTGCCGCCGCCGAAGAGGCACCCAAGGCCGCCGCACCGGTCAAGAGCAAGAAGACAGCGCGCCGCAAGCGCCGCAGATAGCACCAGTAATTCCCGGAGACTTTGAATGCGTGAATTGGAACTGCCTGTCTCGATTTCGATGGTCATCCCGCCGCGGGAAAAGGACCTGGGCGGCTTTCACGTCCGCCGCCTGCTGCCGTTTGCCAAGCGGCGCATGGTGGGACCCTGGATATTCTTCGACCACATGGGGCCGGCGGTCTTCCAGCCGGGCATCGGGGTCAATGTCCGGCCACATCCACATATCAACCTGGCGACCGTCACCTACCTGTTCGAAGGCAATATCCTGCATCGCGACAGTTTGGGGACGCGTTCGGTCATCTCGCCCGGCGACATCAATCTGATGGTGGCGGGCAAGGGCATCGTCCATTCGGAGCGTGAAGAGGACGAGGCGCTGAAGCAGAAGCGTAATCTCGACGGGCTGCAGCTGTGGCTGGCCCTGCCGGAAGCCGATGAGGAGATCGATCCGGCCTTCTATCACTACCCCTCCGAAGTCATTCCCAGTGTCGAAGACAATGGCGCCAGTATCCGCGTCATGATGGGCGGCGCCTACGGCGTGACGTCGCCGGTCAAGACCTATGCGAAGACGCTTTATGTCGAGGTCCGCCTCAAGGCCGGCCACGTGGTGGAAGCACCCGATACGGTTCAGGAGCGCGCGCTCTATGTCTGCGACGGCGAGGTCACAATCGATCGGCTGCGCGTTCCTGCCCACACCATGGTCGTCCTGACGCCAGGCGTCGAAGTCAAGATACAGGCCGGCGAAGACGCCCATTTCGTCATTATCGGCGGCGAGCCGTTGAGCGAGCGGCATCTTTACTGGAACTTCGTCTCGTCCGATCCGGCGCGCATCGAAAAGGCCAAGGAGGACTGGAAGGCGCAGCGCTTCGCCAGGGTCCCGGGCGACGAGGTCGAATTCATTCCCCTGCCGGAATAGGCGGTCTGGTCAAGGCTCATAACTGTGTTACTGTGAACACGGGTATGGCGTTGGCAGGCTCGGGGGCTTCGGCATGAAACGCGCGATCGTTTCGGCGGTGATGGGGATGGTCGTGTTGGCTGCGCCCTCCGGCGCATCCGCTGAAATCATCAAGACCACCTTGCTCGATAATCCCAAGTGCGACGGCCTGTGCCTGCGTTGGTGGCCCAGGCTGGCTCCGCCGGCGAAATGGAAGCAGGACACCCGCCTCAGCCAGGCTTACAATGTCGCCTTTCTGGTGCCCAGGGACGGCCGCGACGATGTCTTCATCTACGCCAATGCCCAGTCGCTGAAAGGGCAAGCCATGACGGTGGCAGGCTTCATGGCCGACGATCAGGCGACTTTCGAGCGCGCCCACCCGGGCCTCAGGGTTCGCGCCGGCGCCGACTTCGTTACCGCGGACGGGCAGGTGCTACGAAGCCGTATTTTCGACCCGGCTCCGGCGGACACCGGTGGCTTATGGGAGATTGCCGCCTATGGGGAGGAAGTCGACGGCGACGGCGTGAAATACTACCTCGTCTTCATCCTTGGCGCCCGCTCAGAGGCGGTGCGTGACGAATTCCTCCCGGTCTTCCAGACGGTCTTGGCGAGCTACCGCAAGTAACCGACCGCGGCGGATGTTGTTTCTATCTTTACAATCGTGACAATCTGGGCTTGGCTGCCGCACCTGATCGCGTACCCAAGGATATTTCATGCGTCTTCTCAGCTTCGTCAGCGCCGCCGCGCTGGCCGCCTGTCTTTCTTCGCAGTTTTTGGCCTCCCATGCATTTGCCCAGGCTCCGGCGGTCCAACCCATTCCGGCGTCACAGAATATCGCCTATCCGGGCACGTTGAAGGTCTTTGTCGACGCGACCGACACCCAGCAGCGCGTCCTGCGCGTCCGCCAGACCGTGCCGGTGAGCAAGGCCGGTGACTTTGTCCTGGTCATGCCGCGCTGGCTGCCCGGCAAGCACGCGCCGCGCCCGCAGACCGACAAGATCGCCAATATCCGATTTTCGGCCGGCGGCAAGCCGCTGACCTGGCTGCGCGACCCGGTGGAAATGACGGCCTTCCACGTCACCGTGCCCGAAGGCGTCACCGAGGTGACGGCGGAGTTCGACTTCCTGACGCCCATGACCACCACGGCGGGGCGCGTGGTCGTGACCGACCTCATGGCCAACCTGCAGTGGGAAAACCTGTCCATGTATCCGGCGGGCTATTACACCAGCCGCATTCCGGTCGAGCTGTCGCTGAAGCTGCCGCAGGGTTGGAAGCACGCCTCGGCGCTGGAGGTCGCGTCGGAAGGCGCGGACGGTTCGGTGGCCTTCAAGCCCTTGCCCTATGACGCCTTCGTCGATTCACCGATGTTCGCGGGCAAGCACTACCGGCTGATCGACCTGACTCCGCAAGGCAAGGCGCCGGTGCGTCTCAACGTCTTCGCCGACAAGCCGGGCGACCTGGCGGCGACCGACGAGCAGATCTCCATGCACCGCAAGCTGGTGTCGCAGAGCCTGAAACTCTTCAAGTCCCAGCATTACGACCACTACGATTTCCTGCTTCATTTGTCGGACGAGCTTGGCGACATCGGCCTCGAGCATCATCGTTCGTCGGAAAATGGTCACGAGCCGGCCTATTTCACCGACTGGGCCAACGAATATGTCGGTCGTGACCTGCTGGCACACGAATTCGCCCATTCGTGGGACGGCAAGTTCCGCTGGGGGGCGGATTCGCACAAGCCCGACTTCCTCCAGCCAATGGAGAACAGCCTGTTGTGGGTCTATGAGGGCCAGACGCAGTACTGGGGCTACATGCTGTCGGCGCGCTCTGGGCTGTACACGCCGGACATGACGAAAGAAGCGCTGGCCCTGACGGCGGCGCTTTATGACAATTATGCCGGCTCGAAGTGGCGGCCGGTGCTCGACACCACCAACGATCCGATCATTTCGGCGCGCGCGCCCAAGAACTGGCTCAGCCAGCAGCGCAATGAGGATTATTACAGCGTGGGTCTGCTGGTCTGGCTCGACGCCGACACCCTGATCCGTGAGAAGACCGGCAACAAGAAGTCGCTCGATGATTTCGCCTCGGCCTTTTTCGGCGTCAAGGACGGTCAGTTCACGCCGGAACCCTATACTTTCGAAGATGTGGTCGCCGCGCTTAATGGCGTTTACGCCTACGACTGGGCGGGTTTCCTGAAGACGCGGATCGCCGAGACGTCGGACGGCACCTTCCTCGACGGCCTGGAACGCGGTGGTTACCGGCTGGTCTACAAGGATCAGCCGACCAACTGGTACAAGGCGCGTGAAAAGAAGCTCAAGATCGTCGATCTCAGCTACTCTATGGGGCTTTCGGTCACGACAGCGACCGGAGATATCGCCAGCGTCTTCTGGGACAGCCCGGCCTTCAAGGCGGGACTGGGGCAGGGCATGACGGTTGTTGCCGTCAACGGCCAGGCCTTCGATGCCGACGGCCTCAAGGCAGCGGTCACTGACGCGGCGAAAGCCGACGGCAAGCCGGTCGAACTGCTGATCAAGCGTGGCAAGACCTACAAGACCTATACGATCAACTATACGGGTGGGCATCGTTACCCGCAACTGGAGCGCATCGCAGGCAAGCCGGCCCTGCTCGACACCATCCTGGCCGAGAAGAAGTAGGGTGTTGAACGGCATCTGCCCCGGGGCAGATGCCGTTTAGCGCGCTGCCCGGCTAAGATGGGCCGGGCGAACGCTCTATGTTTTTGTTTTGTCGCATTTCCTACCGCCAAACCGGCATCCACTTTGGCGGGAAATGCTAGTTTGGCAGCCATTTCATGACGGCTTCGGGCGATACCAGCCAAAGCGTGTAAAGCCCATAGAACACCAGGCCGGCCAAGGCCGCCAGCCGGCCGATTGGCTTGCCGCGCCAGATCAGCAGGCAGGCGACGACCGCCGCGCCGACCATGACCGGCAGGTCGACGACGAGGAAGTCCGGCGCGATGGTCAGCGGGTGCAGCCACGCGGTAATGCCGAGGATACCCAGGATGTTGAAGATATTGCTGCCCAGCACATTGCCAACGGCGACTTCGTTCTGTCGCCGGACGCTGGCGATGATGCTGACGGTCAGTTCCGGGAGAGACGTGCCGACCGCCACCAGGGTCAGGCCGATCACGGCGTCGGACACGCCAAAATCCCTGGCGACTGCGGTCGCGCCCTTGACCAGGAAATCGGCGCCGAAGACGAGCAGGGTGAGGCCGCCGCCGATCCAGACGAGCGCCTGCAGGACCGGCATCTGTTTTCCAGCCGGGGTATCGCCCTGCGCGTTGCGGTCGAGAAACAGCGTCACCAGCAAATAGGCCACGAGCACGCCGACCATTACCATACCCGACCGTGTGTCCATCGTCCCCCGGATCGCCAGCCAGAGCAGGGCGAGCGAAGCCAGGACCACGACCAGTGAGTCACGCCGCTCGCCGCCGCGCTTGATGCTTATCGGATAGATCAGCGCCGCGACGCTGAGTGTCAGAAGGATGTTGGCGATGTTGGAGCCGACGACATTACCGACCGCGATATCCGGGGCGCCGTTCCTGACCGCTTGCAGGCCGACAAGCAATTCCGGCAGTGAGGTGCCGAAGCCGATAATGGTCAGGCCGATCAGCAGTTTGGGGATGCGCAGCCGTTCGGCGACGCCGACCGCGCCGCGCACCAGACCCTCGCCGCCGAGAAACAGTGCGACCAGACCGCCGGCGACAAAGATCAGATCGATATGTTGATTGATAAAATCCATAGCACCCTCCCTCCCGTCCTGTTTACCATGCCTGGGTGCGCCGCCAAGCAAAACCGGCTTGAACCTCACAGAGGCCGCGCTTAAACCGTTAGCATGATCCGTCTCTATCTTTCCGACAGTTCCGACTTTGTGGCCGGCCTTGGCATCACCCTGCCACCCGAGCAGGGGCGCTATCTGGCCACCGTCATGCGCAAAGGCGTGGGGGATGAGATCCTTGCCTTCAATGGCCGCGACGGCGAATGGAAGGCGACGCTTGTCGAAGTGGGCAAGAAGTCGGTGCGCATCGCACTGATTGAACAGACACGGCCGCAGCCGAAGGGGCAGGGGCCGGTATTGCTGATTGCGCTGATCAAGCGCTCGCGGCTGGAGACCATTGTCGAGAAGGCGACGGAACTCGGCGCGGCCAGGATCCAGTTGCTGATCACCCGCCGCTCGAACGCCGATCACACCAATGTCGATCGCCTGCGGCTGATCGCCCAGGAAGCGGCCGAGCAGACCGAGCGGCTGGACGTCCCCGAGATATTGCCGCCGGTGAAGCTCGAAAAGCTGCTGGCGAACCTGTCTTACGATGCGGTATTCTTCGGTGACGAGGATTCGACGCATGAGACGGACAAGGCCACGCGGCCAATGCTGGAAGCGTTGACATCTGTCGGGCGTTCTAATCCCTCTCTGTCCGCCATTCTGGTCGGGCCGGAGGGGGGATTTGACGAGGTTGAACGCGACACACTGCGCGGCCTCGCCAATGTCCATCCGGTCAATCTGGGGCCGCGCATCCTGCGCGCCGATACGGCGGCGATCAGTGCGTTGACACTGTATCAGGCGGCTGTGGGTGACTGGAGATAAGTGAATAGCTTCGGTATGCGCGTAAACGCCGCTTGCCCCTCACCCTAGCCCTCTCCCCGGCCTCGCCGGCAGGCAAAGCGGGGAGAGGGAACTTAGAAATTAGAATTGCTGACTTGTGTGTGCGTGGTGGCCGTCCCATATAGGCGGCGGGTGAATTAGACTGTAACAGGGACTGAGACGGATGGCTTATAATTCGGAAGCGGAGCCAATTCAGTCCTTTAGTGAGCTGGTCAGCTATTTTGAAAAAGGCTCCAAGCCTCGCGACCAATGGCGCATCGGCGCCGAGCACGAGAAATTCGCCTTCCATCTCGACACCCTGCGCCGCCCGACCTACGAAGGTCCCAATGGCATCGAGGCGATGCTGAACGGCCTGACGCGCTTCGGCTGGGCGCCGGTCTATGAGAAGGACAAGGTCATCGCGCTGAGCCGGAAGGGCGCATCCGTGTCGCTGGAACCCGGCGGCCAGTTCGAACTGTCCGGAGCGCCGCTCGAAACCATCCACGACATCTGCGACGAAACCGGCCAGCACCTCCAGGAGGTCAAGACCGTCGCCTCCGAACTGGGCCTCGGCTTTCTGGGCGTCGGCTTCTCGCCGCTGTGGACGCGCGAAGAAACACCGGTCATGCCCAAGGGCCGCTACAACATCATGCGCGCCTATATGCCCAAGGTCGGCAAGCTGGGCCTCGACATGATGCTGCGCACCTGCACCGTGCAGGCCAATCTCGACTATGAGTCTGAAGCCGACATGGTGCTGAAGTTCCGCGTATCGCTGGCCCTGCAGCCGATCGCCACGGCCCTGTTCGCCAACTCCCCCTTCACGGAAGGCAAGCCCAACGGCTTTGTGTCGGCGCGCGCCAATGTCTGGACCGATACCGATCCCGACCGCACCGGCATGCTCGACTTCGTCTTCCAGGATGGCTTCGGCTTCGAGCGCTATGCCCGCTATGCGCTTGATGTGCCGATGTATTTCGTCAAGCGCAACGTCCCGGAAAACGGCGGCTATATCGATGCCTCGGGCCAGGATTTCAAGGCCTTCCTCAAGGGGGAGTTGCCCGCCATGCCGGGCAAGCGCCCGACCATGGATGACTGGGCCGATCACCTGACAACGCTCTTTCCTGAAGTGCGCCTCAAGAAATATCTCGAAATGCGCGGCGCCGATGCGGGGCCGTGGAGCCGCCTGTGCGCTCTGCCGGCGCTGTGGGCGGGGCTCCTCTACGACCAAGCCGCGCTTGAAGCCGCCTGGGAACTGGTCAAGGGCTGGACAGCGAGTGACCACAATACCCTTCGCGGCATGGCCGCCAAGACCGGCCTGAAGGGCGAGATCGCCGGCCGTCCGGTCAAGGATTGGACCATGGACGTGTTGAACATAGCCCGGGACGGTTTGAAGGCGCGAGGGCGGCTGTCCGGTGGCTTCGTCGATGAGACGGGGTACCTGGGCGAACTGTTCGACATCGCTGATTCCGGACTCACGCCGGCGGACCGCCTGCTCGAAAAATACCACGGCGAATGGCAGGGCGACCTGACGAAGCTCTACGTCGAAGAAGCATATTAACCCTCTACGGGAAACGTGGTTGCAATCGTAACCGCATCAGAGATCGTTGCTTGCCAAACGATCCAATTGCTGATCTTGTCATAAAAAAGTCGCGCGCCCGACAGCGCGGCGCAATGCCTTTGCGAGATCAGTATGCTCAATATCGTTATCCTTGCCGGGATCATCGTTACGATCGCGACGCTCATTCCCGTGCTTGTCCAGATGCGCAACCACCCCAAGGGGTTGTTTGTCTGCTTTTTCGCCGAAATGTGGGAACGCTTTTCCTATTACGGCATGCGCGCCCTGCTTATCTACTACCTGGTGCGCCACTTCCTGTTCACCGACGAAAAGGCGACCCAGCAGTACGGTTCCTACACCACGCTGATCTACCTGCTGCCCTTGCTGGGCGGGTTCATCGCCGACCGCTGGCTTGGGACGCGCAAGGCCATCACCTATGGCGCCGTCCTGCTGGTACTGGGCCATTGCGGCATGGCCATCGAAGGCACAGCCAATGTCGAGACCCTGACCTATAAGGGCCAGACTTACGAATTTATTGCCCAAGGCGAGGGGCAGGCGCGCGCCGTCAAGCTTGAAGTCGACGGCAAGCTTTATGAGTGGGCCGGACGGGCGGATGGCGGTTACGACATCAAGGGGCTGCCCGCCGATGCGTCGCTGCCAGCCGAACTGCCGAAAGGCAGCTTCACCTCTGGCATCAAGAGCGTGACGCCGTGGGCTGAGCAGTTCTACTACCTGTCGGTCTCCCTGATCATCATGGGCGTCGGCTTCATGAAGCCGAACATTTCTTCGATCGTCGGCCAGCTTTATCGTGATAACGATCCGCGCCGCGATGCCGGCTTCCAGTTCTACTATTACGGCATCAATCTCGGCTCGTTCTGGGCTGCGGCCTTGTGCGGTTATCTCGGCGAAAATGTCGGCTGGTGGGCCGGATTCGGTCTGGCAGGCATAGGCATGGCGGCCGGCTTACTTTTCTTTGTGCTGGGCAAGCCGTGGCTGGAAGGCAAGGGCGAGCCGCCGAAGCCGGAAGTTCTGAAGGAAAAGGTCGGCCCGATCAACAAGGAGGTGCTGATTTACCTGGCCGGCATCGCCTGTATTCCGATCGTCTATTTCCTGATCCAGCGTAACGCCATTGTCGGTTATGCGCTGGGCGCAGGCTTCGGCATTATCTTGCTCTACGTCTTCTATCAGATGTTCACCAAGCATACGGTGCAGGAGCGTTTCCGTCTGGGCCTGGCGCTCTTTTTGTCGGGGGGCGCGGCGGTGTTTTTTGCGCTATTTGAGCAGGCAGGGTCGTCGCTCAGCCTGTTTGCCGAGCGCAATACCGACCTGACGACGATTGCCAATCCGATTGTCATCGGTAACTTCGTGCTGGCGACGCGCGAGCAGTTGGCGGCCATGAGCCTGCAGCCGGGCTATACCTGGGTCGACATGGGCATGACGCCTTCGCAGACGCAGACCTTTAATGCCGGCTTTATCCTGATCCTGGCACCGTTCTTTGCCTGGCTGTTTACGACGCTCGGCAACATCAACCGCGACCCAGATCCGGTCAAGAAGTTCGCCTTCGGCATCGCCAATGTCGGCCTGGGCTTCCTGGTGCTGGTTTGGGCGGCCCCTCTGGCCGACGGTCAGTTCCGCTTGCCGGTCTACTTCCTGATGGCGACCTATCTCTTCCACACCATCGGGGAACTGACCCTGTCACCGGTTGGTCTGTCGCAGCAGACCAAGCTGTCGCCACCGACCCTGGTGGCGACTATGATGGCCATCTGGTTCATGGGGACGTCGATCGGCCAGTTTATCGCCGCCAAGATCGCCGAGACCGCCGGAACAGAGACGGTCGGTGGGGTTGTGACCAGCAACCAGGCCGCGCTGGAATCGTCGCTGAAGACGTTCAACACCATTGGCTGGTGGGGTGTCGGGATCGGCGTGGTCTTCTTCCTGCTGAGCTTTGTGCTGAAGAAGTGGTCGTACGGCGCGAATGACAGCCGGCCGGTCGATCAGGTGACGACGCAGACGCACTGATAAACTTATGGGCGTGGGGCTGTGCCCCCAATATCTTCACTGATCCAATAAGAAAGTCTCCCCCCAAAAGGGCGAGGCTTTCTTATTGGAATAGAAAAGGTCTGTGGGCTCGCGGACCCCACGCCCATAAGTTTACAGGTCCTTGCGTACGCGCACGATCACCCATGGCTTCTGCTCATAGTGCGTATACTGCTGCTGCTCGACCGCGCTCTTTTCCCGCAGGTCCGCCCAGGTCGTCCGGTACTGCTCATAGTGCCGGCGCTGCGGGTTTTGCAGGACGATGCCATAGGTCAGGCCGTTGGTCGTCTTGTACTCTGCCCACCACGCATACCAGGGTGTCGACCGGGAGCGGTACAGCTCGCGGGCATTGTACTGCGACGCATTGTTCATGCTGATGATTTCGACGCCCCAGCTGGTCCGGTATTTCACCAGGTTCTGGCTGAAATTGATCGAGTAATTGTCCGGGTTGATGTTCGAAATCGGGCGGCCCGCGCCGGTGATCGGGTCGATGACCTGCGTCCAGCGCCGCGTATAGTCGAGCTTGAGGAGGCCGCCCTTGATCTTCAGCTTGTCGAGCGGCAGGTTCAGCGTCGTCGAGATGGCGTCGATACGGCCATCGCCGATATTGCCGCGGGCATCGTACACACCCTCATCCGTAACGATGGCTAGCCGGTCGAGGGTGTCCTCAAGATCGTTGCGCTCGAACGTTACCGATATCGCGCCCTTGTCCCAGAACTTGTAGTCGAAGGTCATGGCGTGCTGCCACTGCTTCTGCGGCACCACGCCCGGATTGCCAGCCTTGATGACCTGATCCAGAAGCGACACGGACGACGCGAAATCACCGAAATCGAGCTGTCCCAGGATACGCTCCGACCGCCAGGTCAGCTTCCAGGCCTCGTTGGGCGACCACACCGCCTGGATCTTCGGCTTGGGGTAGACGAACGATTCCGACCGGTTTTCCTGTTTCACCGAAATCGTCGAGGTCTCGACCTTCAAGGCGGCCTCGATATTGAGCTTTGGCATGGCCTGCCAGTTGGACACGACGAAATATTCGTTGCGGTCCTCTTCGACGGTCACGACATCCGATGGGACGTTCTGTTCATTGCCGTCCTCGGTGTAGAGCGAAGCGTTATCGAGGCTGTTATAAACGCTCTCGGCGCCGAACTTGAAGCTCAGGCGTTCATTCAGTTGCCAGCTCAATTTAGCCGACATGATGCGCTCGTCGGTCAGGGCCAGGGCTGTGTACGTCGCCTCAAAGCCGGGCTCGGAATAGACATCGGTCTGGCTCTCGCGTTCGTGCGTGCTCAGCGCGTTGAGTTCCAGGGTCAGTGACCTGGTCAGCTTGCGTTCCCACTGGACGCCGATCTCGCTGTCGATCTCCTTGTAGTCGAGGTGCTCCAGCCCGTCCGCAGTCGAATCGTATGCGGCGTCCATATCGTAATAGATCGGGTTATAGCTGCCGTTAAAGGCCAGCTTGCCGCCC
>CAMLPZ010000017.1 GCA_946482045.1 uncultured Asticcacaulis sp. | reverse complement strand
GGGACGTGCGACGTCAGGATCAGCTGGGTGTCGTCGTTGATCACCTCGTCCTGGGTGGCCAGGATGCGCGCTTCGGGGTAGCGCTGGCGGAAGGTCGCCATCTTGTCGGGCTCGGCGCCCCAGGCATTGACCAGTTCGCCGCCGCCGCGCCGCATGGCGGCGATCATGCCATGGATATGGTCGTGGCTGACGCCGCAGACCGAAAAGCGAACCTTGTGTTGCGGCTTGAACTCTGGAGGGGGTGGCAGGGTTTCGGCCTTCACATCGCCGGCAGAAAAACCAATGGCGGCCACACTGGCTATGCCGGCCTGCATGAGGAAGTCGCGGCGGGCGTTGATGTCCTTTTTCATTGTGTCCTCTCTGTATCGATCCGCCAAGTTCCGCCGGCTTATGCCGATCTTTTGGTCTTACCACTAAATAATGGTCAGATATCTATGTCTACGGCAAGCGCGTTTCACCGCATGTGGTGCTGGAACGCCGCGCCTCAATTTAGTTTCTTAGTGGTCGTCAAGTACCGGGCGGGTATGTCACCAGGGTTACACGCTTACCTCCACATTGAATCCTTACAGGTGGAAACGTTTTCTAATCGCTTGTGGAGGGCCGGGTTTGAGTACGTATGGCGATACCGCCGCACCGGATACGTCAGGTGTGCTGCGTGGTGAAAGCGAACTGGCAGCGCTGATGCGCGGCATCGACTGGTCCACGACCGCGCTGGGCCACGTTCATCAGTGGCCGCAAAGTCTCAAGACCGCCGTGCGCATCATGCTGACCTCGCGCCAGCCGATATGGATCGGCTGGGGGCCGGAGCTGATCTACCTCTATAATGACGCTTACAAGTCGATCATCGGCGGCAAGCATCCCCATATGCTGGGCAAGCCGACCAAGGTGGTCTGGCAGGAAATCTGGGATGACATCCAGCCACTGCTGGCAACGGCCATGACAGGGACGGAGGGCACCTATGTCGAGGAACAGCTCCTGATCATGGAGCGCAATGGCTATCCGGAAGAAACCTACTATACGTTTTCCTACAGCCCTATCCCCGACGACGACGGCACGCCCGGCGGTATCATCTGCGCCAATACGGATGATACGCGCCGGGTGATCGGCGAGCGCCAGACAGCCACATTGCGCGACCTCGCGGCCTTTACCGCCGACGCGCGCACGGTTGAAGACGTGTGCCGCCAGGCTTGTGATGCTCTGGGCGAAAACATGCGCGACCTGCCGTTCGCGATGATTTATCTCGACGGCGAAGGCGACTCGCTGCGGCGGGTGGGTCTGAACGGTATAGATCCCGGTCATCCGGCGGCACCGGAGGAGATCGACCTCGGCGCGCCATCATCCTGGCCCTGCGCCGAGGCCTGCCGGAGCCACGACATCCAGATCGTCGGCGACCTGGCCGGCACCTTTGGGACCTTGCCGTCAGGCGCCTGGCCAAAGCCGCCATCGCTCGCCGCGGTCGTGCCCCTGAGCGCCGGCGGCGTTCTTATAGCGGGGCTTAATCCTTTTCGTCTGCCGGACGACGATTACAAGGGTTTCCTCACCCTGGCCGCCGGCCAGATTTCCGCCAGCATCGCCAACGCCCAGGCCTATGAGGAGGCGCGCCGGCGGGCCGAGGCCCTGGCGGAGCTCGACCGCGCCAAGACGACCTTCTTCTCCAACATCAGCCACGAGTTCCGCACACCCCTGACCCTGCTGCTGGCGCCGGTCGAAGACGCGGTTGACGATCCTGGTCTCGATCCGGTCAATCGCGGACGGCTGGAGGTTGCCCGCCGTAATGCCGAGCGGCTGATGAAGCTGGTCAACGTGCTGCTCGACTTTTCACGCATCGAATCCGGCCGGATGACCGCCACCTATCAGCCGTTGGACTTGCCGCGCTATACTGCGGACCTGGCCAGCAACTTTCGCTCGGCCATGGACAAGGCGGGGCTAGACTACCGCATCGCGATTGAGCCCCTGCCGCAGCCGGCCTATGTCGATGCCGATATGTGGGAAAAGATCGTCCTCAACCTGCTGTCCAACGCCTTCAAATATACCATGTCGGGATCGGTCGAGGTCGCGTTGCGCGCTGAAGGCGGCCAGGCCGTGCTGGCGGTGCGTGACACAGGTCCGGGGATCCCTGAGGAAGAACTACCGCACCTGTTCGAACGTTTCCACCGCGTCGAAGGCGTTGCGGGCCGCAGCATAGAAGGGTCGGGCATCGGCCTGGCGCTGGTCCAGGAACTGGTCAAACTGCACGGCGGTGAGGTTTCGGTCGAAAGCCGACTTGGTGAGGGTAGCACCTTCATCGTGCGCCTGCCGCTGGGCCGGGACCATTTGGCCTCGGCCCAGGTGCGTGAAGACACTCAGCCGGTGGTGGGGTCAGCCCGCGCGGGCATTTTTGCCGAAGAAATGCTGCGCTGGCTTCCCGAAGATGCTGCGCAACATAACACGGCCCCGGCAGCCGACGCGCCGCGCATTGTCCTCGCCGACGACAATACCGACATGCGTGACTATGTCCGCCATCTGCTCGGAGACGAATTCCGCGTCGAGCCGGTAGCCGACGGCGAGGCCGCGTGGGAACGGATCGTTGCCGACCCGCCCGAGCTGGTTCTGACCGACGTCATGATGCCGAGGCTTGATGGCTTCGGGCTGCTGGCGCGGTTGCGCGGCGATGAACGGACGCGAGACATCCCCGTCGTGATGCTGTCGGCGCGGGCGGGCGAGGAAGCGCGCGTCGAGGCACTGGACGCCGGCGTTGACGACTATGTGGTCAAACCGTTCAGCGCCCGCGAACTGGTGGCGAAGCTGCGCTCGCAGTTGCAGATGTCACGCCTGCGCCGGGAAGGTGAGGACAGGCTTGTGCGCGTGCTCGAAAGCATCGCGGACGGCTTCCAGGTCGTCGATGCCGACTGGCGCTTCACCTATATGAACGCTGCGGCCCGCGATATGCTGGCGGCCCAGGGCCTGAAACCCGACGAGATGATCGGCAAGTCCTATTGGGATGTGCTCCCCGACGCCGTCGACACCGAACTGGAACGCCATCTGCGTAAGGTCATGGCCGAGCGCGTCGATGTCGCCTTCGAAAACTACTATGTGCCGTGGCGCCGCTGGTACAGCGTGCGCATATATCCTGTCGAGGACGGGGGCCTGTCTATCTATTTCCAGGACATTACGGCCAGCAAGGCTGCCGAGGAGCGTCTGGTCGAAAGCGAGGAACGTTGGCGCGGTTTGGCCGAGGCCATGCCGCAGCTGGTCTGGATTAGTCGGCCCGACAACGGCGCCACGATCTACATGAACGAACAGTGGGAACACTATACCGGTGAGCCCATTGAAAAGCTGATTGGCGATCGATGGTTCGACTGTCTGCATCCCGATGACCGTCAGCGCACGGCTGAGGCGTGGTCAGAGGCGATCGCCGGCCGTGCCGGCTACGACATCGAATACCGCCTGCGCCGCTTCGACGGTGGCTATCGCTGGTTCAAGACCCGCGGCGTGCCGATGCGCGATGACGGGGGGCGTATCCGTATCTGGTACGGAACCTGCACCGACATCCAGGACTCGGTCGAGGCGCGCATCCAGGCTGAAAGCGCCAGCCGTGCCAAGTCGGAATTCCTGGCCAACATGTCGCATGAGATCCGGACGCCACTGAACGCCATCGTCGGCCTGAGCCATATCATGCTGCATTACAAAGCCGACCCGGCGATGCAGTCCAAGTACCTGTCAACCATGAAGGACAGCGCCGAAACCCTGATGCAGCTTATCAGCGATGTGCTCGACCTGGCGCGCATCGAGGCCGACAGCGTCGAACTCGACCTGTCACCGTGCGATCTGCGCGCCCTGACCGAGGAATGCCTGGACATCACTGCCGTCAAGGCGCGGGAAAAGGGACTGGAATGCAATCTTGACTACCGCGTCGATCCTGGCCTGATCTTCGAAGCCGACGCCCTGCGTTTCAAACAGATCGTGATGAATCTGCTATCCAATGCGGTCAAGTTCACCACCAAGGGCCGTATCGACGTGGTCGTGTGGAATGGTCCTCGGCAGGATGACACAATGACGGTGTCATTGAGCGTGCGCGATACCGGGATCGGTATCCCGGCCGACAAGATCGAGCACGTCTTCGGCCAGTTCACCCAGGCCGACTCCTCGATCAGCCGCAAGTTCGGCGGCTCCGGACTCGGCCTGGCGATCAGCCGGAAGCTGGCGGAAATGATGGGCGGCAGTCTGACTGTGACGAGTGTGGCGGGCGAGGGGGCGACCTTTACATTGCACGCCCGCCTCCACCTGCTTTCAGGCGGTTTGGCGACTTTGCAAGAAAACGGTCAGGACAGGCCGCATACAGCGCATAAGAAGATCCTGCTGGCCGAAGATAATACCGCCAATGCGCTCGTCGCCACAACGCTGCTTGAGGAATTCGGTTGCCGTTTCGAGGTCGCGTCCAGCGGTCGTGACGCCATTACCAAATGGCAGACGGGGGAGTTCGACCTGATTATGATGGACGTGCAGATGCCGGACATGGATGGCTTTGAAGCCACACGCCGCATCCGTGAACGCGAACGTACGCTTAACCTGAGGCGGACGCCCATACTGGCCATGACCGCGCACGCCCTTAAAGGCGACAGGGAAAAATGCCTCCAGGCGGGAATGGACGACTACATCGCCAAACCATTTGATACCCTCGAACTCGAACGCAAGCTGGACGGACTGCTTAGTCCAGTTGGGGAGACACAGCAGGTGTGACGCCCGTCAGCCTTCGTTTTCGTAAGGCTTGCGGGTGGTTTCACCAAGAGGCCCTCGTAGAGCGTCGTCCTCGTCAGCACGACGCGCCTTTTCTGCGTCGATAAACGTCAGGCCGCCGCCCATCGGATCTGCCGGCAAGATGACAGGCGCTTCAGAAGGTTTGTGGGGTGTGGTGTCAGCGGCCATTTGGGTCTCCTTCGCTTTTGGGGTCTGGGCGATCACGCGGTAGTGACTCTCTCGCGCAGGGTGCATCCACTTCCGGTGACACGTAAGGCTCACCAACCGGTGGATTGCCGGGTGGTGGAGGGTCGACCGCAACCTTGCTATTATCCATGGACGTTCCCTTTGCTCACGTTACCTCAAATTAGCAGGATAGCTGTAAAATAGTGGCCGCAGAGCGCGAGTAGATCGTCAAAAAGCCGCAAATTACAATGCGTACTTCTCCACATTTCCGCGGTAACGTATTTTTGATATCAATATTTGTGTGCACTTAAATACTTATACGTGACACTTACAGTTATTATTGTCACCTTATTCTATATTTATTTCGATTATATTCCAACACTGCTATAATCTTATATGTCTGTGCCTAGAATAAGCGTCGTCCAACGGCGCGAAAAGTTGGACATTCATCTCATAACAGAACCCGGGTCCGTACGCGCGGCCGGGTCCTTATCGTCTCATTCAACTCCGAATGAGCCATTTCCCTGACTAAGGTCGATTTCATCCCGCTTGCGGGAAAAGGAGACACTATGCCCAGACAATCGAATTCCCGCCAAAACGATCAGGACTATGATGACGATTATCGCGGTTCACGCGGCCCGTCCTCGGGCGGCCGCGAACGCGACGAGGAGGGACGGTTTACCAGTGGCCGCTCGCGTTCCGACGATAATGATTACGCCGACTGGCACAGCTATGGCCACAGCCGTGGCTATCACGACCGGGCGCGTGACGAGGACGGCCGGTTCACCAGCGGCCGTGGTCAATCCGCCTCACGCGGCCGCGACAATGACGATGACGATCGTCGCAGCAGCTCGGGTCGCGGGCGTGGCTGGTTCGGCGATCCGGAAGGCCACGCCGAGGCCGGCCGCCAAAGCCATGACAATGACCGAGGCACGAGCCGTTCGCGTTCGCGCTATGACGACGATGAAGACGATCGCGACGGGCGTGGCGGTGGACGTTCGTCGGGTAACCGGGAACGTGACGATGAAGGCCGTTTCATGAGCAGTCGTGGCGGTTCATCCTCCCGCGGCCGCTATGACGACGACGATGATCGCCGTGGCAACTCGGGGCGCGGGCGGGGCTGGTTCGGCGATCCGGAAGGCCATGCCGAAGCCGGCCGTCACAGCCACGATAACGACCGTGGCTCCAGCCGTTCGCGCTCGCGTGATGACGATAATGACGACGATCGTGGCGGACGCGGTCGTTCGCAGGGCGGCAGCCGCCAGCGTGACGACGAGGGACGTTTTGTCTCAAGTGGCCGTCACTAAGTCCTGGTCATCAACACCTGAAGACAGGGGAGGGCTTAGGGCTCTCCCTTTTTATGTGTTCCGGACTTTTGGAATAATATCACCAATGCCTTGCCGGCCCATGGCAGCAGGGCCATCGCCGCCAGGGTCATGATCAGTTCCGGCGACACGATATCCGAGAGGCTTTCAAGTTTCGCGACCTGGGTTCCGGCATTGACATAGACCATGACTGCCGGCAGCAGCGCCAACTGGCTGACGACGTAAAAGGTCCTGACCGGCAGAGCCGTCAGCCCCATGGTCACATTTGTCAGGAAAAATGGAAAGACCGGCAATAGCCTGAGTGAAAACAGGTAGAAAGGGCCGTCGCGCGCCATGCCTTCGTCGACGCGGGCAAGATGGCGGCCGAAGCGCCGCATGACGGTGTCGCGCAACAGAAAGCGCGCTTCGAGGAAGGCCAGGGTCGCGCCGATGCTGGTGCCGAAGGAGGCCAGGATCACACCTTCGACAAAGCCGAACAGGGCGCCGGCCGCCGTCATCATCAGGATTTCCATTGGCAGCCACAAGGCCGCGATTGTGACGTGAGCGGCCAGGAAAAGGACGGCGCTGACGACCGGATGACGGCCGGCGAGGTCGTCCAGCATCACGAGCACACCCTTGACCATGCCGAAGCCGTCGTCGATGCTCCACGCCAGCGCCATGCCACCGAGTATGGCCAGTGCCAGGAGCACAATGACGACGGCTTTGGTTATTGGCGGCCTGTTCACGGCGACATATCTTCAAGCTGCGCCGGCACAGAAAGACGGCATGGAAATTTTATACCCCAACCGTCTAAGAAATGTCATAAGACGCGGTAATCATAAGGTAAATATCTTGTTGTTTGGTGGGGTGGGCAAGCGGTGAGCATTCTCGGGAAGCGTGACGGCGGCAGCGCTCACGCGGCCGTCAAGCCGGCCGGGCGGGTTATCCTGACCTATGGCCGCAGCCTGATGGCGCTGGTCATCGCTCGTTCCCTGGCGCGGCAGGGCATAGAGGTCATTGGCTGCGACGACGTGTCGATGACGGTTCTCAGTTTTTCGAAACATGTACGCGAGACTTTTGTCGTCGCACCGTGGGAGACGCGCCCGGCGGAGTTCCTCGATGACCTGGAGGCGGCGGTTAGAACCTACGCGCCGCGCGACGGCACTCCTTATGTCCTCATGCCGGCTTTCCGCGATATTGAGCTGATCGCGCGCCATCGCGAACGCTTCGAGCCGCTGATCAAGGTTTCGGCACCGTCGGTGGCCAGCCTCGACATGGTCAACCCCAAGGACCGGCTGTCGGAGCTGGCGGCGCGCATCGACCTGCCTGCGCCGCGCGGCTATTCGCCGCGCAGCATCGCGGAGGTCGCGGCGCTGGAAGCCCACTTGCCCCTGGTCGTCAAGCCGGTGACCGGCGTCGGCGGTCGCGGCGTGTCGATCGCCCATACGCCGGAAGAACTGCACGAACAGGCCGAAGCGCTGGGGTTCGATCCGCCGCCCCTGATCCAGACCTTCGCCGCCGGCGAGGACTATTGCGTCGGCGTCCTGGCGCGCCACGGCATCATCGAAGCGATGATGGCCTACAAGAACATCGCTACCTATCCCCGCAAGGCCGGCGCGGGGGCCATCCGCGAGTCGGTCGATGCCGAGCCGTTTCGCGATGCGGTGGCGCAACTGATGCTTGAGACCAAATGGCACGGCGTGTGCGAAATCGACTTTCGCTGGGACGGCGACGCCGACCACGTGCCGCAGGTCATCGAGGTCAATGCCCGATTCTGGGCCGGAATCTTTCATTCGATTGAAACCGGCGTCGATTTTCCCTGGCTGCTGTACCTCCAGACGATCGGCAAGCGCTTCGAGGAGCCGGAGCCGCAGGTCGGCGTCGTCACCAAGACACCGGCGGTATGGCTGCTGGCGACGCTGGAGGAAATCGCAGCGTCGGACCCGCACCTGAGTGCGGCCGCCGATGCCTGGCGGCGGGCCAGGGAAAACCTTGCCACTGGCAAGGTGGCGCGCGCCATGGAGGCGGCCGTTTCCGCACTGGGGGCGACGGCTTCGGCCAAGGATGCGCTCGACGCCATCACCCAGGCCGTGGCACGCAATCGCGACGCGCCGTCCGAACTCAGCGACAAGGACCCACTGGTGGGGCTGGGCGCGCTGTTCATTCTCAGCCACCTGGTCCGTCACCGCAAGCTGCCGCCGGAAATCACCTACAAGGCCGACGAGGCGCCCGTCGATCTGGCGCCCGTGGCGCCGTCCCGCAAGCGGCCCTATATCGGCATTACCAAGCCGGTGCGCGGAGACCTGTGGGCATGGTGGGCCATGAAGCTGGCGGTCTGGCTTGCCGGCGGTTATCCGGTCAAGGTGACCGCGAAGGCGTCGCGCGATCCGCAGACCATAGACGGGCTGATCTTCGGCGGGGGCTCAGACATCTATCCCAAGCACTATGAGGGCACGCCCAAGCCGGGCTATCGCTACGACCTGGCGCGCGGCGACATGGAAGCATCGTGGGCAGCCACGGCACGGCGTCACGACCTGCCGGCGCTCGGCGTGTGCCGGGGGGCGCAGATGCTGAATGTCTTTGCCGGTGGCACACTGCACAACGACCTGACCGGCTATGACAAGGTCGTGTCATCCGACGGCCTGATTGATCCGTTGTTTTTGCGCAAGCCGATCGACGTGCGCAAAGGCTCGCATCTCGCGAACATCATCGGGGCGGGGCGGATCTGCGTCAACGCCATCCACAAGCAGGCGATCGAGCGCGTCGGCGCGGGCCTGCGCGTCGTCGCTCGCGAGCCCAACGGCATCGTCCAGGCGGTCGAGGACCCGACACGGCGCTTCTGGATCGGCGTGCAGTTTCATCCCGAACTGATGATCTATCGCAAGCCGTTCCGCGACCTGTTCAAGGCCCTGGTCGAGGCCGCGCGCGCCCGGGCAACCGAGCGCGCCACCGAACGCGCCGCACACCTCGAGGCGACTTCAGGCGAACAGGCGGTTGCCGCCAGACTTGATGTTGGCTCTGTTGACGGAACTGCCTTGCCCTCCGCCAATGTCTGAGACCGGCCGCCAACCCGGATTGCGGTAGCGCGTATACACCTGCGTAAATTCGGCGCCGAAGAAGATGATCTGGGCTGAGTAATATATCCAGACCAACAGGATGATCATCGATCCGGCGGTGCCAAAGGACGTGGCGATGTTACTATGGCCGAGATAGAGGCCGATCAGGAACTTGCCGATAGAGAACAGCAGCGAGGTGAGTATCGCGCCGACCCATACGTCACGCCATTTGATTCGGATGTCGGGCAGGACATTGAAGGCGACGGCGAACAACAGGGTGGTGATAGCGAAGGATAGAATGAGGTTCACACCCTGAAGTATGATCGCTGGCGTGGCGTCGCCCAGCATATTGGTCAGCGCGGTAAGCGCTGCCGATACGATCAGCGAAAACAGCAGCAGCAGACCTATGCCGACGACCATGCTGAACGAGAGCAAGCGTTTTAAAACATAGTCTTTGAAGTCGGTCTTCTGCTTCGGAACGTTCCAGATCAGGTTGAAAGTGCTTTGCAGTTGATCGAAAAATCCGGTTGCGGAGACAATCAATGCGCCAAGCCCAATGGTCGTCGTCAGCCAACCGCTCGGTTCGTTATGGGTGTGCACGAGGATGTCTTCTATGGCCATCGCGCCGTCGGTCCCTAACAGGCCGCGCATTTCATCGAGAATGTAGCGGCTGGCATTGTCTTCGCCGAAGATCAGGCCCGCGCCCCAGATCGAGACCAACAGCAACGGCCCGATCGAAAGGACGCTATAGAAGGCCAGCGCCGCGCCAAGCCGTGGCGCTTCGTCGTCATTCCATTCCTGCCATGTCTTCTTGAATATATCTATGAGCGCCTTGAACGACATGGGGCGGCGCTCAGACTTTATTGCTTCGTCCGCATCGGACCTTTGATGGCGGAGCGCCGCCAGGCCGCACAACAGGATCATACCCACGACAAGTTCCGTCACGCGGAACGGCCTTTTCCCAGCAGACATTGGCAGCACCCTGGCATCATGGAAATGCGTAAAATCGGTCGCTTCCAAT
Source organism: uncultured Asticcacaulis sp. (assembly GCA_946482045.1). The sequence goes on along the minus strand of CAMLPZ010000017.1, from coordinate 19,102 downwards.
AAGTTCGATATAAGCAATCGGGCGTTGTGGGATAAGCCGTCTATGCGGAATGTATGGCTTTCGGTCGGGCGGCGACCGTATTGCCGACAATGATGTAGGGCTGGAAAGGATCGCCGGCGGCCAATGTTCTGAACGCGTCGTGCGTCAGGTCGAGCCCGCCGGTAAAGCTGCCGAAGGCGGGCATGATCAGCATATCGCGGTTGATGGCGAAGCATTTGCCCGCGACGCGATGGCCACGCACATGGGTGGCGAGTTTGGGGTGGAAGTGGCCGATGACCTGCGGCGCCGTGCCCTCGGGTTCGTGGCGAAAGGTCACACCCTCGATCGTGACATCGTCGCAAAAGGTAAGTGCACCGTCCCTGACCAGGCCGACATCGTGATTGCCTTCGACCAGATGGCAGGCCTCGACCGAGCCGCAGATGTCGAGCAGGTGCGACCGTGCACCGTGCTCCAGCCTATGCCACGCCTCGCGATCGTGGAAGCTGTCGCCGAGCAGGATCAGGGTCTTCGGACGATATTTGGCGACCAGGGACTGAAGCCGCAGCAGGGTATCGTGGGTGTCATAGGGAGCCACTGCCGATCCAAATTGCGCCAGGAAGGTCGACTTTTCCAGATGCAGGTCTGACACGGTCAGGACATCCTGCGCCGGCCAGTACAGCGCCAGGCCGGCATCGAGAACCATCTCATGGCCGGCAAAGACAATGTCACACCATGAGGCCATGTTCGACCTCCTCGATCAGGCGATCGGCCGTGGCTTCCACGCTTTCAAGGGCCAACAGCGCCTCCATGCCGCCGCCCGGCAGCCGTTCGGTACGCACATCGAGAATGACCGGCAGCGACAGGGGCGACGGCCGCGGCAGGTCCATAAAGACAATATGGTTCTGATAGTTGAGAATCATGTCGGTCAGGCGGTCGAGGTCCAGCAGTTCGCGCATGGCGTCGGCACGGGCGAGGGTAAGCAACACGTGGTCCGGGTCATATTTACGCAGGACGTCATAGATCAGATCTGTTGAAAAGGTTACCTGCTTTAGCGTCTTGCGCGCGGCATTGCTGTTTTGTTCGACGATGCCAGCGATCGTCGCAACCCTTCGGAAGGATCGTTTCAGCATCGGCGATTCCGCCAGCCATTCTTCCAGTTCGTCCGAAAGGATGTCGGCTGACAGGAGGTCGTGAACGATGTCGACTGTTACCGGCTCGACGCTGTTAATCGCCAGGCCATAGTCGGTGAGCGTAAAGCTCAAAGGATGCAGCCCGCGCCGTTCCATCCGCCGGCTGATCAGCATCCCCAACGTCTGGTTGGCGCGGCGGCCTTCGAACGTATAAACGACAAATGCGTGCAGCTTGCCGCGCGGAAACGCCTCGACCAGAAGGTTTTTGCGATCGGGCAGGACGGAAAAGCGCGCCTGCAAGGCCAGCCAGTTGCGCACCTGTTTCGGCAGGGCGTCGAGCGCGCCGTCGTCCTGAAGCAGGCGGCGGACGCCATCGGCAAGGAAGGTCGACAGCGGCATCTGCCCGCCGGAATAGGTCGGCACAAGCGGCTCACTGGCGGCGCTGGCTCGCGCCTCAAGGGTCATGTCGTAGATGCGCTCAAACGCCAGGACCTCGCCGGCAAAGTAGAAAGTATCGCCCGGCCGCATCGACTGGCCGAACTGTTCCTCGATGGTGCCCAGAATCTTGCCACCGCGGCCGTGGCGCTTGCGGACCTTCAGCTTGCCGGCTTCGATGATGACGCCGATATTCTGGCGATGACGCTGGATGACGGCTTTTGACGCTGCGATCCAGCCGCCATCTTCGTTTTGGACCAGGCGATGCCAGCGGTCATAGTTTCGCAGGACATAGCCGCCGTCGACGACGAACTGGAACAGCGACTGGAAGGCCTCGCGTGTCACATGGCGATACGACCACGACATCCGGACAATGTCATAGAGGCCGTCAGGCGTGACGGGCGCACTGCACGCTGCCGTCATGATGTACTGGATAGCGACGTCCTGGCTTCCCGGCAGGGGCAGGTCGCCGTCGAGGTGGCGCTCGGCAATGGCGGTGATCGCCGCCTCGCATTCCAGCACCTCGAAGCGGTTGGCGGGGACCAGAAAGGCCTTCGACGGCACATTGACCTTGTGGTTCGAGCGGCCGATGCGTTGCAGCAGCCGCGATACGCCCTTTGGCGCGCCGACCTGAATGACAACATCGACATCACCCCAGTCTATGCCGAGCTCGATGGCGGATGTAGCGACCAGCGCCCGGATCTTGCCCTCAGTCATCATGCTCAACGTCTTCAGCCGCATCTCACGTGTCAGCGAGGCGTGAAAGATGGCGATCGGCAGACTATCGCTATTGGCTTCCCACAGGTATTGAAACAGCAGTTCAGCCTGGTGGCGGGTATTGACGAAAACGATTGTGGTCCTGGCTTTGGCGATTTCCGCCACGATTTCGGGCACGGCATATTGCGCTATGAACCCGCTGTATGGGACCACGGCCTTGGTTTTGAGAATGGCAACCTTCGGCGGCTTGCCGGCAGGGCTGTCGAGATGCTCGGCAGGCACGCCTGTTGGCCCCAGCCATTTGCAGAAGACCTCAGGGTCAGCAACGGTCGCCGACAGGCCGATGCGGCGGTAACCGGGGCTGTAGACCTCGAGCTGCGCCAGGGCGAGCGCAATCAGGTCGCCGCGTTTGGATGCGGCCACCTGATGGATCTCGTCGATGACGACCGCTTTAAGCCTGCCGAACATCGCCGCTGCGTCCGGATAGGTCAGCAGCAGCATTAGCGATTCCGGTGTGGTCAACAGGATGTCGGGCGGCTTGGCGCGCTGGCGCTGTCGGCGGTATTGCGTCGTGTCGCCCGTGCGGCTTTCGACGCGGACGGGCAGGTTTAACACGTCGATGATCGCCAGCACATTGCGTTCGATATCGTAATTTAACGCCTTGAGCGGGGATATGTAGAGGGTGTGCAGGCCTTTGCCGCCGCCGCTTTCGGTGATGTCGATCAGCGAACCCAGGAACCCGGCCAGCGTCTTGCCGGTGCCGGTCGGCGCCGTCAGGAGCGTCGAGCGTCCGGCCTGGTAGCGCGTCGCCATCTCCGTCTGGTGCGGCAGGATGGTCCAGCCCTGTTGATCGAACCACTGCTGAAAAGTTGACGGAATCCTGGCCATGCCAAAACTATATGGCGTCGGAATATAAGGGTACAATGAGCCATCCCCGCGAATGGATCGAGGTCCGCAAAGAAGGCGTCTATTGCCGCGCCGGTGACTTCTATATCGACCCGATGCACCCCGTAGATGTGGCGGTCGTTACCCACGGCCACGCCGACCACGCCCGCTCAGGCCACGGCCACGTCTTTGCCACGCCTGAGACCTTAGCGATCATGCGCAGCCGCTATGGCGAAGAGCACTTCAACGGCGCTGAACATCCCATGACTTACGGTCAGGCGCTGGAGGTCAACGGGGTGAGGGTGTCGTTGCATCCGGCGGGGCACATATTGGGCAGCGCGCAGGCCAGGCTGGAATATGACGGCAGCAGCATCGTCTTTTCGGGCGACTATAAGCGCCGCTTTGATCCTACGTGCCGGCCGTTTGAGCCCGTGCCTTGCGATGTCTTTGTCACCGAAGCGACCTTTGCCCTGCCGGTGTTTCGTCATCCGCCCCTAGAGGATGAAATCGCGCGTTTGCTGGCGTCGCTGGAGCAGTTTCCCGACCGTTGCCATCTGGTCGGCGTCTATGCGCTCGGTAAATGCCAGCGGCTGATGGTGGCGCTACGTCAGGCAGGGTATGGCGAGACCATCTATCTGCACGGTGCCATGGTCAGGCTGTGCGAGCTTTATGAGGCGTTGGGCGTGGCGCTTGGGCCATGGGAGGTAGTGACGCCTGAGAATGCCAGGACGCTGGCGGGCAGGGTGGTCCTGTGTCCGCCCTCGGCCTTGAAGGACCGCTGGTCGCGCAAGTTGCCGGAAGTGCTGACGGCGGCGGCATCAGGCTGGATGCGCATCCGCGCGCGCGCCAAGCAGAAGGGCGTCGAACTGCCACTGGTGATTTCAGACCATGCTGACTGGGCCGAACTTCTGGAAACATTGAAGGATGTCGGCGCGCCGGAGGTTTGGGTGACGCATGGCCGCGACGATGCTCTCGTCTACGCGGCGCACCAGATGGGGCTGAAGGCGCAGGCGCTGCATCTGCTTGGGTATGAGGATGACAGCGAATGACTCGTGACGCTGACGGCTTGCCCCTCACCCTAGCCCTCTCCCCATTAATGGGGAGAGGGAACGACAGCGCCCCCTCTCCCTGCTTTGTCTGCCGGCGAGGCCGGGGAGAGGGGTGGGCGCGGGGCGGCGAGCCTGAGGGGCAAGCAATAGATGCTGGAGGCTCAGCATGAAAGCCTTTTCGCGCCTGTTGGAGCGCCTCTATTACGAGCATTCGACGATCGGCAAGGAACGCCTGCTGCTCGACTATTTCCGCGAGACGCCCGATCCGGACCGTGGCTACGCCGTGGCGATTATCGGCGACTCGTTGTCCCTGCCGAACTTCAAACGCAGCATGGTGCTGGACCTGATCCGGGCGCGCACTGATCCTAACCTGCTGGCCATGAGCCACGACTATGTCGGCGAGTTGTCGGAAACCGTCGCGCACCTGTGGCCAGGCAACCCGACAGACGAAGACCTGCCGCCGCTGTCGGATGTCGTCGATGCCCTGCGCCATACGCCCAAGGCCAAGCTGCCCGACTATGTGGCGGGGCTACTCGATCGCATGACCTCACCCGAACGCTGGGCGCTGTTGAAGATCGGCACCGGCTCTTTGCGCATCGGCGTCTCGGCGCGCCTGCTCAAGCAGGTCCTGGCCAAATACGGCAACCAGCCCGTCGAAGCCGTCGAGACCCTGTGGCACGGCGTCGACCCGCCTTATGAGCCGCTGTTCGCCTGGCTGGAAGGCCGCGCCGAAGCGCCGGTGGTCCATGAAAAGTTGACCTTCACGCCGGTCATGCTGGCTCACGCGCTTGAGGAAAAAGACTATGGCCTGATCACACCTGACCGCTATGCCGCGGAATGGAAGTACGACGGCATCCGCGTCCAGGTCGTCCATTCCGGCATCGGCCGGGCGCTGTTCACCCGCACCGGCGACGATATCTCGGGCTCGTTTCCCGATGTCCTGGAGCACCTGAACTTTCATGCCGTGCTCGACGGCGAGCTGTTGGTCCAGCGCGGCGATGAGGTCGGCAGCTTCAACGACCTGCAACAGCGCCTTGGTCGTAAGGCGCCGTCAGCGAAACACATGGCCGACTATCCCGCCGGTATTATCGCCTACGATGTGCTGATGCTGGAAGGCGAGGATGTCCGGTCGCAGACCTACACCGACAGGCGCACGCTGCTGGCCAACGCGCTCGACCATTATCAGCCGACCGGCATCCGCCTGTCGCCGGAATTGCCCTACACGGCCTTTTCGGAGCTGGAAGCGTTGCGCGGCAGCGTTGACAATGCTTCGGTCATCGAAGGCCTGATGCTGAAGCGCCGCGACAGTCCTTACGTCGCCGGCCGCCCGACCGGGCCGTGGTACAAGTGGAAGATCAATCCGAAACTGGTCGATGCCGTCCTCATGTATGCGCAGCGCGGATCAGGCAAGCGATCGAGCTTCTATTCCGACTTCACCTTCGGCCTATGGAGCGGCAATCAGTTGCTACCGATCGGCAAGGCTTATTTCGGGTTTACCGATGCCGAGCTGAAGGAGCTCGACAAGTGGGTGCGGCACAACACGCTGCAATCCTTCGGGCCGGTGCGCGAGGTCAAGAAGGAGCTGGTGTTCGAAGTCGCCTTCGATGCCGTCCAGCGTTCATCGCGGCATAAGTCCGGTTATTCCCTGCGTTTTCCGCGCATCAATCGCATCCGCTGGGACAAGCCAGCGCAGGAGGCCGATCAGCTTCCAGTGTTGGAAACCCTGCTGCCGCCTGGCTTATAGATCGAAGGTGCGCGTGTCGGGGACGTGGGTGCTGGGGGCCTTGTTGTTCGGCTTGCCCTTCTCGCCTTCGCGTGGACCTTCGGCCGGATCGTTCGGCTGATTGTCCGCGATGTCGAGCGGCTTCGGGTCCTGATTAACGGTTGTGTTGGTCATTATGAGGCTCCTGAATTCCAGAAAAATGGAATCATTGTTCTCATTCTGAGCCTTGCGCTATAAGGTTTCGATCATAAAAAACCCCTTGCCAAGGGATGGCAAGGGGCAAGGATCTGGAAGGGCAGGAACGGGTTGCCTCCCAGGAGGACTTGTAACGCAGGCGTTAGCAGGCGTTGTTGACGAGGTTCTCCAGATACTCCTGACGTCCGGACTTGCCGACCGGCGACAGATTGGCGGAGATCGCGTGGTCGGCCATGTCGGCCAGCGACGCAGTGCCCGCCAGCATCTTCTGGCCCATGCCCGACTTCCAGCCGGCGTAGCGCTGCTCGGTAAAGCTCTTCAGTTCGCCCTCTTCGATCAGCTTGGCGGCACCCAGCAGGCCGCGCGCCAGAACGTCCATGCCGCCGATATGGGCGTAGAACATGTCCTCGGCGTCGACCGACTGGCGGCGGACCTTGGAGTCGAAGTTGAAGCCACCCGTCGTGAAGCCGCCGCCTTGCAGCAGCTCATAAATGGCCTGGGTGATTTCCATGACGTTGTTGGGGAACTGGTCCGTGTCCCAACCGTTCTGGGCATCGCCGCGGTTGATGTCGATCGAGCCCATGATGCCCAGGGCAACCGCCGTGGCGATTTCATGCTCGAAACTGTTGCCGGCCAGCGTGGCGTGGTTGGCTTCGATATTGACCTTCACCTCGTTTTCCAGGCCGTAGTTCTTCAGGAAGCCGAAAACGGTGGCGGTGTCGCGGTCGTACTGGTGCTTGGTCGGCTCATGCGGCTTGGGCTCGATCAGGATGGTGCCCTTGAAACCGATCTTCTTCTTGTGCTCGACGACCATGTTGAGGAAGCGGCCGAGCTGGTCCAGCTCCTGCTTCAGGTTGGTGTTGAGGATGGTGTCATAGCCTTCGCGGCCGCCCCACAGGACGTAGTTGACGCCGCCCAGCTTGTGCGTCGTTTCCAGCATTTCGCGAACCTGCAGCGAGGCCCAGGCAACGACGTCCGGATCGGGATTGGTGGCGCCACCGGCCATGTAGCGCGGATGCGAGAACAGGTTGGCGGTGCCCCACAGCAGCTTCACGCCCGTACGCTCCTGATGCTTGGCCAGGACGTCGGCGATGTGCGCCAGGTTGGACTTGTATTCGGCCGGCGTCGGTGCGTCAGCCATGGCATCGACATCGTGGAAGCAGTAGAACGGCGCGCCCAGGCGCTCGAAGAAGGCAAAGGCGTTTTCGGCGCGCTGTTCGGCCGCGGCCTTGGTCATGGCGACGCCCGGCTTCCACGGACGGTCGAATGTGCCGGCGCCGAAGATGTCGTTGCCCGGCCAAGCGAACGAGTGCCAGTAGCAGACCGCGATGCGCAGGTGCTCGGCCATGGTCTTGCCCAGTACGACCTTTTTCGGGTCATAGTACTTGAAGGCTAGCGGGTTCTTGGAGGCGGGGCCTTCGAATGGGATCTTGGGGATGCTGTCAAAATAGGTCGGCATAGTCGTTCCTGCTTTTTTGAAATTAGAAGAGGGGTTTCAGGGCCTGGTACACGGCTTTGAAGGTGGGGCGTTTAGCGGCCATGATATCGGACAGGCGGCGATCGGGCTCGACCACGTGCTCGATCGGCGGGGCGGTGCAGACCGAGGCGACGTCACCTTCGCCGATGCTGAGGCGCGCCAGACGGGCGGCGCCGTAGGACGGCCCGAGGTCGGCGCCGGTGCGGTAGATCAGCGGCTTGTTGAGTGTCGAGGCCAGGATTCTGCCCCAATAGCCCGAGCGCGCGCCGCCGCCGATCACGGTGATGCTGTCGAATTGCGTGCCGGCGTCCGTCAGCACATCCATGCCATCCGCCAGGGCCAAGGCCACGCCTTGCAGGGTCGACAGCGTCAGGGCGAGGCTGTCGGTCGCGGCCGTCATGCCGAAGAAGACGCCCTTGGCGTGCGGGTTGTTGTGCGGGGTGCGCTCGCCCGTCAGGTAGGGCAGGAAGAGTTCCGGGGTGTCCGTGCGGCCCGAGGCTTCGAGGTCCTGCAGTACACCGCCGACCGATTGGGCGTTGGTCGCGGCGACCACCCAGTCGATGCATGAAGCGGCGTTAAGCATGACCGACATCTGGTGCCAGCGTTCGGGGACAGCGTGACAGAAGGCGTGGACGGTGCCCGCGACATTGGGGCGGAATTCCCGTGTCGCGGCGAACAGCACGCCCGAGGTCCCGAGCGACAGCAGGGCGTCGCCATCATCGATGACCCCGACACCGACGGCGCCGGCGGCATTGTCGCCGCCGCCGGCACAGACTGGCACACGCGCCATGCCCCAGGCTTCGGCCAGTTCGTCGCGCAGGATGCCGGTCTGTGCATTACCTTCGTGCAGCGCCGGCATGTTGGAGGTGTCGAGATCGCAGGCGGCCAGCATTTCGTCGGACCATTTGCGCTTGGCAACATCGACCCACAGGGTGCCCGACGCGTCCGACAGATCGGTACCGGCCTCGCCTGTCATGCGCAGGCGGATATAGTCCTTGGGCAGCAGGACGAGGTCGACCTCGTCCCAGACAGCCGGTTCATTGCCCTTGACCCACAAAAGCTTGGGGGCGGTAAAGCCCGGCATAATCAGGTTGCCGGTCAGCTCATGGGCGCGTGGTTCGCGGCGCAGCAGTTCCTCGCATTCGGCGCCCGAACGGCCGTCATTCCACAGTATGGCAGGGCGAATGACCTTGCGCGCCTTGTTGAGCAGGACGGCGCCATGCATCTGGCCCGACAGGCCAACGGCGCGGACTTTAGCGCGGGCTTCGTTGTCCAGAAGGCTGACCGCCTTGTTGGTCGCGGCCCACCAGTCGGACGGGTCCTGCTCCGACCAAAGAGGCTTGGGGCGGGAAACGCTTAATTCGGCGCGGGCTTCGCTTACGACAGTGCCGGCGTCATCGATAATAACAACCTTGATGCCGGATGTTCCGACATCGATCCCCATATACATGGCTTTGCGGCCTTTTTCTTTTCTTTCGGGCACAGCGCATCGCATTCCGGGTTTTATGAGGCCTGGACGACTTTGGATCGTAATGTGATTACTGGCACAGAAGGTTGGTTTGTGGCGTTTCTTACCCGTCAGCGTCTTTTGGTAGCGCTAACATTAGCTGTTATGATCCCGATGGCGCGTACCTGTCAAGCAGAAATTTTTTGCATAGAAGTAAACGGATTTTGCAAACGAAAGAGCGGACCCAATGGGACCGCCCGCCCTAAGGTTCAAAAGGGTTTGTGTTTTTAAAGCGCTTTGCCATCCCGATGCCGTTTTGTGACGTATGCGTGTCGCAAACAATCAAACTGTAGGTAAGGTTCAAATTGCAATTGCGAATAATTCGCAATTAGGCTATCGAGAGATTTGCCGGCAGGATATAGAGGAGGCGGCCATGATGATGTTGTTCAAGGAGCCTACGCTGGATGACATCCTCAATGACGACGCGATAATCCTGTTGATGGAGCGCGACGGCGTTCATGCTGACGATGTTCGCCGCCTCATGACAGACATCCGCCGCCTTTATACGTCAGTCTCACCAAGCGACAACAGGCTGGCGTTACCGCCGGCCGAGGTCGTGTCGACCGATAAAGTGCGCTCGCCGGCATAGCGCAGCAGGTAGTGGGCGCCGCCGGCCTTGGGGCCCGTGCCCGACAGGCCCTCGCCGCCGAACGGCTGGGAGCCCACGACTGCGCCTATCATGGAGCGGTTGACGTAGAGGTTGCCGACTTTTGCCATGGCTTTGACGCGGTCGGCCGTTTCCGCCACGCGCGAATGCAGGCCCATGGTCAGGCCGTAGCCGCTGGCGTTAATGCGCGACACGACGTCCTCCAGTTCGCCGGCCTTCCAGGTGACGACGTGCAGCAAGGGGCCAAACCATTCCTGCTTGAGGTCTTCGGTGCGCGACAGACGGATCAGGGTCGGCGGTACGAAGAGGCCGGTCTTCGGCGTCGGGACCGTGTGTACCCACTGCGACTTCACGCTGTCGCGATAGGCCATCAGCTTGTCGCGGGCGGCTTCGTCGATGACGGGGCCGACATCGGTGCGGGCATCGGCCGTATCGCCGAGCACCAGGGCATCCATGCCGCCTTTCAGCATGTGCAGGATGGTGTCGGCGACGTCCTCCTGGACGATCAGCAGACGCAGGGCCGAGCAGCGCTGGCCAGCCGAGCGGAAAGCCGAGGTGATGACGTCATTGACCACCTGCTCCGGCAGGGCGGTCGAATCGACGATCATGGCGTTGAGCCCGCCGGTTTCGGCGATCAGCGGCACGATGGGGCGGCTGTCGTCCTCCAGCAGCGAACGGGCAATGGTGCGGGCGGTGGTGGTCGAACCGGTAAAGGCCACGCCGGCGACCTCGATGGCGCGCGTGAGCGCGGCGCCAACTTCGGGGCCACCCGGCAGGAAGTGCAGCACATCGGCCGGAATGCCGGCCTCATGCGCCAGTTGTACGGCGCGGTAAGCGATCAGCGGCGTCTGCGGCGCCGGCTTGGCGAGAACGGCATTGCCAGCGACAAGAGCCGCCGCGACCTGGCCAAGGAAGATGGCCAGCGGGAAGTTCCACGGCGCGATGCAGGCAAAGACGCCCCGGCCGGTCAGGCGCGTTTCGTTGTGCTCGCCGGTCGGCCCAGGCAGGATCTCGGGTGCGAACTGTTTGCGGGCATTTACGGCGTAGTAGCGACAGAAGTCGACGGCTTCGCGGATTTCGGCGACGGCATCCGCCAGAGTCTTCCCGGCTTCGTGGACGCACAGGCCGATCAACTCCAGACGGTTGGCCTCCAACGCGTCGGCCAGGCGGTCCAGGCAGGCGGCGCGATCTTCCACCGGCGTTGCGTCCCAGCGCGAAGCCGCGTCGTGCGCGGCCTTGGCGGCGCGGCGGACGTCGTCGGGTGTGGCTTCGACGATCGTACCGACCGTTTGCATGCGGTTGGCCGGACGGGTGACCGGTTTGGCCTTGCCGCTGATCGGCTTTCCGGAAACGAGCCCGGTGGCCGTATAGGTTTTCGGCGCGCCGACGGCGGCCAGGGTTTTGTCGAGCGTCGCGCGATCGTTGAGGTCGAGGCCTGTGGAATTTTTCCGGCCCGGGAAAATATCGGCGGGCAGCGGAATGGCCGGATGCGGACGGCCCTCCACCCTGGCGATGTGCTCCGCCGGATCGGCCAGAAGCGTCGCCTCGTCGACGGTCGGATCGGCCAACTGGTGGACGAAGGACGAATTGGCGCCGTTTTCCAGCAGGCGGCGGACCAGATAGGCCAGCAGGTCCTTGTGCCCGCCGACCGGCGCGTACGTACGGCACTTATAACCGAGATCGCGCACCAGCCGCTCGTGCAGGCCTTCGCCCATGCCGTGCAGGCGCTGGAATTCGAAGTCGCGACGCGCACCCGCCCAGGTCATCAGCGTTGCGACCGTCAGGGCATTATGGCCGGCGAAAGCCGGGTAGATGTGCGAGGCGTTGAGCATGTCGCGCGCACAGGCCAGGTACGACACGTCGGTCGCCGCCTTACGCGTGAACAGGGGGTAATCGCTCAAACCCTCGACCTGGGTCTTCTTGATCTCGGCGTCCCAATAGGCGCCCTTGACCAGCCGGACCTTGAGGCGATGGCCTGTATCCTTGCCGACCTCCTGCGCCCAGGCGATCAGCGGGCGCGCGCGTTTGCCATAGGCCTGCGCCGCCATGCCGAAACCGTCCCAGGCCTTCAGCAGCGGATCGCGCAGCACGCCCTCGATGATGTCGAGCGACATGATCAGGCGTTCGCTTTCTTCGGCGTCGACAGTCAGGTCGATGCCCGAAGACGCCGCCCGCAGCGCCAGGTGGCGGATGCGCGCTGTCAGCTCGGGCACGCAGGCCGCAGCGTTGGCGACTTCGTAACGCGGGTGCAGGGCGGACAGCTTGACCGATACCGAATGGCCGGTATTGCCGGCCTTGCCGACGGCATCGATGGCGGCTTCATAGGCGGCGAAATAGCGGTCGGCATCGGCAAAGGTCCGCGCCGACTCGCCCAGCATGTCGAACGAGGCGGTAAAGCCCTTGTTCTCGGGCCTGGCGGCGACATCGAGCGCTTCTTCGATGGTCCGGCCCATGACGAAGACCTCGCCCATCAGCCGCATGGCGACGGCAACGCCCTGACGAATCACGGGCTCGCCGACGCGCGCGACCAACTTTTTCAACGTCCCGGCCTGCTTGGGTTCGCCGACCAGGGCGCGGGTCAGGATCAGGCCAAAGGTGGCGGTGTTGACCAGTTTCGATTCTGATTTCGCCTTGTGTGCCAGCCAGTCGGCGTCGGTGATCTTATCTCGGATCAAGAGGTTGGCGGTCTCTGGATCGGGCACGCGCAGGTAAGCTTCGGCCAGCGACAATAGCGCCACGCCTTCCTGGGTGTTCAGACGATATTCCTGCAGGAAGCGATTGACCCAGCCGGTCGATTGCGCCGCCTTCAGGTCCGTCAGGATCAGCCGCGCCTGCGCCATCGCATGATCGCGCTCGTCCGTCGTTAAGGTGGCCGAGGGCAGGAGCCCGGCCAGCACCTCGGCCTCCGGCGCGCGGTAAAGGGCATTAATCTGCGCAATGGCGTCGACTGCGGGCATACATGTATCTCCTGAAACTTATCCGATTATGCCGGTGATTTCGAAAATGTCCTTGGTAATTTGTGCGCGATGCTCGAAGATAATTCGGCATTAACGCAAGTATGTGAAAAAATATTCGGATGCTGGACGAGATCGACCGGAAAATTCTTCGCCATCTGCAACGCGACGGGCGCATGACCAACCAGGCCCTGGCCGAAGCCGTGCACGTCTCGCCGGCCGCCTGTTTCGATCGCGTCAAGCGGCTGAAAGCCAACGGCTATATCCTCGGCACCATGGCGGTGCTCGATCCGGAAAAGCTCGACCGGGCGCTGTTAATCTTCGTCGAGGTCCTGCTCGACCGCACAACCGACGACGTCTTCGAAGCGTTCGGCCGTTCGGTGCAGCGCCAGCCGGAAATCCTGGAATGCCACATGGTCGCCGGCGGCTTCGACTACCTGATCAAGGCGCGCGTCAAGGACATGGCGGCCTACCGGCAGTTCCTCGGTGATGTGCTGGTCAGCCTGCCGGGCGTGCGCGAAACCCGGACCTATGCCGTGCTCGAAGAGGTCAAGAACACCCTGGAATTGCCGGTGTGAGCCGAGGTAAGCCAGCGTGGCAGGATTATTTACGCTTCAAACTGCGCCTACCGGCCTGAGATGTCGCGTTATCCATGAAGAATTGCTTCACGTTTTCAATATGCTGCCACATGGCGACGTAGGCGGCATCGCCGTCGCGCCGCCGTATCGCATCCACGATCCGGTTGTGGTCCTCCGCCCAGCGCTCGTCATGCTGAAATGTGTTAAGGCGTATGTTGTGTCCGGTCCAGAAGGTATGGTGCTGCCGCCTCTCCCAAAGTTGCGCGACAACGACCGCGAGTTCCGGATTCTGGGTGGCCAGCGCTATGGCGACGTGGAAAGCCTGGTCCAGCTCGTCGCGTGGCTGCGTGTCAGGCGCCGCGTTGTGCAGCGCGAACGCGTCTTCGATACGCTCAATATCCGTATTGGTGGCATGGATCGCCGCCTGGCGCGCGATCTGGCTCTCGATCAGTTGCCGGGCGGATAGCAACTCAAGCGGGCCGCCCGCCGGGGCCACCTTGCCCGATGGCACAACGGGATGGCTGTCATAGGCTTTGAGCGTGATATAGATCCCGGAGCCCTGGCGGCTTTGGATCAATCCCTTGACTTCGAGCATGACCAGCGCGTCGCGGATGACCGCGCGTCCGACCTCATAGGCTTCCGCCAGTTCGCGCTCGGGGGGTAGTTTGCCGCTGGCGCGGAATTCCCCGGCGCGGATTCGCTCCAGCAAGGCGTTGCCGACAACCTGATACGGGCGGACATCCCTTTCGGCATCGACGAGGTTCAGAAGTTTATTTCCCGAAATTGACATCAGCCTTCATTCCTGTCCCCGATTGAAAGCCCGGAAGACGCGGGCGCCCGACTTAACGATCCAATTCCCGTAATATTTAAATTGGTTATACAATTTCAAGTGGGATATCCGGTAGCATAACGCAGTCACATTCTGCCGGGCATCCGCCGGTTCCATGATTTTGAATTATGAACTTCGCTTATTTGGTACAATTTTTCCATAAAAAAATAGTTTTGAATTTTCGTGCTAAACGTGACAATGACATGTCATATGTCAAATTGGCCCGCCAATTTAGCCGGGTAGCCTGCTTGTCTGACCTTCAAGGTCTCCGAGGGGCGCTTTTTTGAAACGGAATGCTCATGCCCAAGACAGTCTCGCGGCGTCAGGTCATCATTCAGGCAATGGGGTTCGCAGGTCTGGCCGGCGCCACGGCGCTGCCGGGCTGGGCACGGGCCGCGGACAAAGAGGCCTGCGCCGCTGTCGTGCGGCGGTTGATCGGAAAACGTGCGGCCGCCATTTCGTTGCGTGTTGCCGGTGGCCAGACGGAGACGCCCTGGTACAAGGTCGCCGTAAGGGGCGGACGGCTCGAGGTCGAAGGATCGAGCCCCGTTGCCGTGACGCGGGGTGTCTACAGCTACCTCAAAACAAACGGTCTGGCGCAGGTCAGTTGGGAAGGACAGCGCGCGGCGATGCCCGCCCGGTGGCCGGAGGCCGGGACCGGCCGCGTCGAAACCCCTTTCGGGCACCGCGTCTATATGAACACCTGTACCTTCGGCTATACGACGCCCTGGTGGGGATGGGAACGTTGGCAGCGCGAAATCGACTGGATGGCGCTACACGGCATCGACATGCCGCTCGCCATGGAAGGGCAGGAGTTCGTTTGGCAGGCCCTTTGGCGCGAGCTGGGGCTGAACGAGGATGAGCTGGCGGCCTATTTCTCGGGGCCGGCCTTTACGCCCTGGCAGCGCATGGGCAACATCGAAGGCTACGATGCGCCTTTGCCGCAGGCCTGGATCGAAAAGAAACGCGACCTGCAGGTCCGTATCCTGGGGCAGATGCGCGCCCTGGGCATGACGCCCATCTTTCCGGCCTTCGGCGGCTATGTTCCGAAGGCATTCGCCGAGAAGCACCCGGATGCGCGGATCTATCGGATGAGGGCCTGGGAAGGGTTCCACGAAACCTACTGGCTCGATCCGGCCGATCCGTTGTTCGCCAAGCTGGCGGGACGCTTCATCGCGCTGTACACGAAGACCTATGGACCGGGGCAATACTATCTGGCGGACTCGTTCAATGAGATGCTGCCGCCGATCGCCCCCGATGGTTCCGATGCCGCCGAAGCCGGCTATGGCGATGCGACTGCCAACAAAAACGCGGTCGCCGAGGTCGATCCCGCGCTGAAAGCCGCGCGCCTCGCCGACTACGGCCTGGCGCTTTACGACGCGATCCGGCAGGCGCAACCGGACGCCGTCTGGGTGATGCAGGGCTGGCTCTTCGGCGCCGACAAGGCCTTCTGGACGAGCGAAACCATCGATGCCTTCCTGAGCCGGGTGCCTGATGACAAGCTCATGGTCCTGGATATCGGCAATGACCGCTATCCCGACGTCTGGACGCGCGCCGATGCCTTCAAGGGCAAGTCGTGGATCTATGGCTATGTCCACAATTACGGCGGATCGAACCCCGTCTATGGCGACCTCGACTTTTACCGCCGCGACGTGACGGCGCTTGAGCACAATACGCAAACCCGCAATCTGAAGGGGTTTGGCGTCTTTCCGGAAGGTCTGCACAACAATTCAGTCGTGTACGAGTATCTTTACGACCTGGCCTGGGGCGAAGGAAAAGCCTCGGTGCACCAATGGCTCGCGGGCTATACGCGGGCGCGGTACGGCAAGTCCTCGCCCGCGCTGATGTCGGCCTGGAGCGATCTGGCGTCGGCTGTTTATAGGACGCGCTACTGGACCCCGCGATGGTGGAAAAGCCGGGCAGGGGCCTACCTGTTCTTCAAGCGGCCGTCCCTCGATGTCACCGAGTTCGCGGGTGCGCCCGGAGATCGCACCCTGTTGCGCAAGGCGATCGAAGGCCTGCTGAAACTGGCGCCGGCGTTCGGTGAGTCCAGGCTGTTCCAGAATGATGTGGTCGCCGCGACCTGCCACTTCGTCAGTGGCGAGCTGGATGCCTGTCTGCAAGCGGCGGTGTCGGCCTATTCCGCCGGCGACCTGGCCCGTGGGGACGATCTTGTCTTGCGCCTCAAGGCTCTGGCGCTCGGCGTCGATGCGCTGATCGGCGGGCAGCAGGAGACCCTGGCGACCTGGATCGCCGACGCCCGCGCCTACGGGGATACGCCGGCGGAAAGCGCCTATTACGTGGCGAATGCCAAGGCCCAGGTGTCGGTGTGGGGCGGAAAAGGCAACCTCAACGACTATGCGTCCAAGGCCTGGCAGGGCATGTACGCCGGCTTCTATCTGCCGCGCTGGACGCAATTCCTGGCGGAACTGCGCCGTTCGGCGCAAGCCGGAACACCCTTCGATCAGGCCGCATTCACGTCCGGGATCACCGCATGGGAGCATGACTGGGTCAAGGCCGACACGGCCTATGCGCGGCATATTCCCTTACATCCCTTGGCGGACGCGGCGGCGCTTCTCAAGGTGTGTGCATGAAACCGGCCCGTTATAAATCCCTGGACGTGTTTCGTGGCCTGACCGTCTGTGTCATGATCGTCGTCAATACCGCCGGGGCCGGCGCGGAGCCGTTCGCGACTCTGCAGCACGCCAAATGGTTCGGCTTCACCCTGGCCGACGCTGTCTTCCCGTCCTTTCTGTTCGCTGTGGGCAACGCCATGTGCTTTGCCATGCGCCCGGGCGTATCCAACACGGACTATTTGCTTAAGGTCGCCAGACGGACCGCGCTAATCTTTCTCCTGGGCTACCTCATGTATTGGTATCCCTTCGTGCACGCGCTGCCCGATGGCGGCTGGGCATTCAATCCCATCGGGGAAACGCGCATCATGGGCGTCCTGCAACGGATCGCCCTCTGCTACGCCGCCGCGGCTATCGCCTGCCGCTACCTGTCGGTCAGATACTTAGTGGCGCTTTGCGTTGCGCTGCTGCTTGGCTATTGGGGCATTCTCCTCGCATTCAGCGTCCCCGGCCAGGAACTCACCCCGCTCGGTAATGCCGGCGCCCGGCTGGACCGGGCCGTCCTGGGTCTGTCGCACATGTACAAAAAAGGGCACGGCTACGATCCCGAGGGGCTGCTGAGTACGCTTCCGGCGATTGTGAACGTCATTGCCGGTTACCTTGCCGGCCTTTACATCACCCGCAGCGCGGACAAGGTCAGGCTGGTGCGCAACCTGCTGATCGGGGGCGCCGCCGCGATCGCCCTGAGCCTGCTGTGGAGCCTCGGCTTTCCGCTCGCCAAGCGCCTGTGGACCAGCTCTTTCGCCCTGCTCACCATAGGGATAGATCTGGTCCTGCTGGGGGCGCTTATCAGCTATATCGACCTGGCGAACCGGAGCGAGGGGACGCGGTTCTTCGAAATCTTCGGCAAGAACCCCCTGGTCATCTACCTGTTTTCCGAACTGCTGGTCACCACCCTGCAACTCATTCCGGTGGATGGTCGCGGTCTCTACGACTGGATCGGCATCCATCTGTTCCAGGCCGTCCTGCCCGGCGCGCTCGGGTCGTTGGTCTGCGCCATTGCCTACATGCTGGTGTGCTGGCTGCTGGGTTTCGTCATGGACAGGCGCAACATCATCATCAAGCTCTAGGGATTGCCATGCTGACGGACAGCGAGCCCCTCTACTATATCGGCGTTGACGGCGGTGGCACGAAATGCCGCGCGCGCCTCAAGAACCGGACCGGCAAGGTTCTGGGCGAAGGTCTCGGCGGCCCTTCCAATGTCCGTCTTGGCCTGGCTACTGTCTGGCAGAACCTGATGACGGCGATCGATGCCGTATTGGGCCAGGCCGGCCTGTCCAGGGCCGACCTTCCCGACATTCACCTGGGGCTGGGCCTTGCCGGCATTTCAACCGAAACCAATGCGCAGGTGGCGATCGATGCCGGCCCGGCGTTCGGCCGCGTCCGGGCTGCCAGCGACGCCCACGTCGCCTGTCTGGGCGCATTTTCGGGCAAGGATGGCGCCATCCTGATCGCGGGCACCGGGAGCGCCGGTTATGCCTTTATCGATGGGGTAAGCCATGCTGTCGGCGGCTGGGGGTTTGAGGTTGGTGACGATGGTTCCGCGGCGGGGCTGGGTCGCGCGGCCGTGCGGGCGGCGCTGCGCGGCCACGACCTGATCGCCCCGGAGACCGACTTTACGCGCCAGGTCATTTCGGCCTTCGGGGGAAATCCCGCCGACGTGATCGCTTTTGTGACAACGGCGACTCCCAGTGATTTCGGCGCGCTGGCGCCCATGGTCATACAGGCGGCGGAAGAGGGGGATCCTGTCGCGACCCATCTTGTCCGGCAGGTTGCCAAAGACATCAGCCTTTATCTCACCCGGCTGCGGGCGCTTGGTGCCGGGGATATAGCCCTGGTTGGCGGCATGGCCGATCCCATCCTGTCGTGGCTGCCGCAATCCGCGCGGGTCCTCCTGACGCCGGCCAAGCAGGATGCGGTCGAGGGCGCGCTGCTGCTGGCGCAAGGCGCCGATACGGGTCTGGCCCGCCTGGTGGCAGCTTCATGATGTTCTATAAAACCCCAAAAATGACCTATAGATTGGTCGAACACATTACCGAGGAGTATTGGCCATGACGCTTCGCATTATCAGCGGTCTTTGCGTTCCGGCGGTGATCGCCATCGTGGTCCTTTCGCTTACGTCCGCACCTGGGGCGCAGGCTGAAAATCCCATTTCGACGCGCTTCAATGCCGATCCGTCGCCGCACTATTTCAAGGGGCGGTATTATGTCTACGCGACGAACGACCAGGACAATTCCGGCAAGGATTGGGATTCGACGGACTGGCGCCTCTTCAGTTCGGATGACATGGCGCGCTGGAAGGACGAGGGTTCCTTCCTGTCGGTCACGGTCTTCAAATGGGCAAAGCCGACCGCCAAGGCCTGGGCGCCCGAAGCCGCCTACCGCAACGGCAAATACTATTTCTA